>CAYJRV010000013.1:0-22453 GCA_964372695.1 uncultured archaeon
CCGTCTCCGTTATCACTCTTGTCCCCAGCAGCGGTATTGTAAGTATGAAGAATATAGCCATGATTAAGGCGAATGCTGCTATAGGCCGTTTGAGCTCTTTCACCGATGTGAAATTTCTGTGCCTGATGAGTCTGAATAATATTTTGATGATGAGGAAGCCGGCTATGAGCCATATCACAAACCAGAAGCCGCTCCATATGTACCCCCATGCGCCCAGGCCTATGCCGGCAAGCAGCATGTAGATTACGCCTTTTTTGTCGAAGCCTTTTTCATTTGTATACTTGTAAGCTATTAGGAAGAGTGCGATCGCAATGAGCGGAAAGAGGAGCACTGAGCCGTCGTTGTCGGGATCCGCCCCAAGTGTCCTCGTGAGTATTGACAGGTCAAAGACAACAAAAAATGCGGCCAGCACCCCGGCTCTCCTGTCGTAGAGTATGCGGCCTATGTAGTACATGGGTATCGCCATCAGTGCTGCCAGAAGTGCAGGAGCCCATATGAGAAACTGGAATAGCGCGTATCCAGGAATTAGAAATCTGACGAGGTTGTAGCTGTAAGCCATCATGTAAACGTAAAAGTCCCTGCCCACCGGTCTGTCCTGGCCGTATGGAGCAAGCGATAGGTTGTCGTGCTGCTGGAGGTGGCCGTAGGTTGCTATTTCGTTGATCTGTCTTGTGAACGCATAAGAATCGATGTTGCGCAGATAAGGATACCTGTAGTCAAAGACCCTGACGTAAGTCCCCAGGGCGACGATCGTAAGGATGGCTAGCACCGGCCAGTATTTTTTAAACAGCCCAGAAAAATCCATCAAAAGCACCTTCAGTTGCCTGAATGAGAACTTTGCTGGAAATCTTTATATATAGTTCTCCAAGGAGGATGCTTCCAATAAAAGCGTAATGGAAAATTCTTCTTCCCCATAAAATTAATTTCCATATACAGTGGCCCATGAGCTTCTTTGCATTTTTCAATGGTCCAAAATTGGGAAACCTGCGCTTGCATCGCCAAAACGTCTCGATAATGTTATTGCCATGCCTGAACTAAAAGACGTAGCGAAACTTCGAAACTGCAAATTTCAGCAGCTTGGTCATTGGCAGGCTGCGCCATGAGAGGCTGAACCTGTCGTAATCAAAAACAGGCAGGGACTCTATATGCCTTCCAAAATCCTCGAATATTTGGTCTATCTCGCTGTTGGAGAGATTTCTGTATATTTTCCTCACCAGCCTCTGCCTGCCTATCTCCATGCCCAACTGCGCTTTCCATGCTTTTTCATAGTGGCTCAAAAACGCTGCATTGAAAGTTTTCGTTTCCAGGGCATCGGTTATTATGCCGGCAGCTATTTTTGATGCCGTCAGGGAAAATATTATCCCCCCTCCGGTAAGCGGCTTGTTCTGGCCGCAGGCGTCGCCTATAAGCAGGGACCTGTTTCCATGGCTCTTTGTGGTGCCCATGGGAACAAGATATGCGTACAGCTTTCCATGCGGCAGCCCCTGTTTTTTGGCAAAATGCTGCAGATACTCGCGTGGTCTTATTGCCGTTATCAGCCCGTACTCCCTGTTCTGCGGTATTATCCAGGCAAAGTAGTCCGGGGAATAGTGCTTGTTGAAAAACGCCTGTATTTTTTCCGACATGGCGCTTTTTGTTTTGACCATCATCCCGAGTGAAAGTGCGGGCGGCTTTATGCCCATGCTCTTCCTGACCACTGAGTTCGCGCCGTCGCACCCGACAACAATTCTTGTGTCGTACTCGCCGGAATTTGTCCTCACAGTTACGCAGTCCTTCCTTTGTATCACGTCCACAGCGTTCTCGAACCTGATTTCGGCCTTTTCTCCGGCAGCCTTCCTCAGGTACCTGGTAAATCTCTTCCTCTTCAGGATGTAGGCGAAGGGTTTGCTGCTGTTAAGCGTGAATTTTTTCCCGGAAGGCGAGACACATTCAATCTCGGTCACATGGCTTTTGATAAGTTTTTGCTCGTTGATGAATGCGTCAAACTGCCTGGAAACTATGCCACTGTCCTTCAGACGCACTTTTTTATCCTTTTCTAGGAGCAATATATCCAAACCTTTTGGCAGAAGACTCGCTGTGTAGCAGCCCGCAACGCCTGATCCAACAAAGATTACGTCATGCATGCTAGAATTAAAGTGTTAAATTATATATATGAATTTGATCCCGGTTCTGTTGCGGGGGTTTCGTGGATAAAATGCCTTCGATATTTACCTTTGTCGACAAACACTGGAAAAAAGTGATGTGGCTTCCGCTGATAGCGCTTGCCCTCTCGGTTATCCTGCTCGCCAATACCGCTGTGCACACAGGATTTATTCTTGAGAGGGATGTGGAGCTTACAGGCGGAAAACAGATAAGTGTGAATGTTAAAAGCGCCGATGTTCAGCTGGTAGAGGCGTCGATACCAAACTCCAAGGTCTTGCTTACTTCTGGTATTACAAAGACTCTTCAGGTCAGCATACCCTATAGCGCAAACGAGGCAGAAGTGGCGGATAGGCTGCGTAGTATTGTGACATTTGACGGCGAGCCGTCTGTCCGTGTAATAGGCCCTGTGCTGGGCGAGATATTTTTCCAGCAGGCGCTGCTTGCGTTCGTTGCTGCCTTCGTCCTCATGTCGGTTGTTGTCTTTGCCATATTCCGCTCGCCTGTTCCCTCAGGCATAGTCATCCTGTCAGTCATAGTTGACATAGTGGTTACTCTGGGAATAATGAACCTGTTCCGCATAGAGCTCTCCCTACCGGTGCTCGCAGCCCTCCTCACGCTTATTGGCTATTCAGTGGATACGGACATTCTGCTCACAACAAATATGCTCCGTTCCCGCGACATGGCAATGCTGGAGAGGATCACAAACGGCATGAAAACGGGGCTTATGATCACGGCTACAACGCTCGCCGCACTGTCTGCACTTTATTTAATAACAGGCTCGTTCGTGCTGCAGAGGATTGCGCTGGTCCTCATCATAGGGCTGGCCGTGGACGTCTTCGCAACTTGGTTCACAAACGTCGGCATCTTGCGGCTCTATATGGAGAGGAAAAGAAGATGATACTGAAAAACTACAAGGTTATGCTCTGGCTGCTCTTTGTTGTGTTGGCCATAGTATTCATCGGGCCGAATCCAAACCCTCATGGCTATAAGGTTACATTCGTATCAAAAGAAGCGCCGGATGGCCTGAAACTTGGTATGGTACTCTATGAAATTAATGGCGTCCCGACGGCACCTGAGTTTTTGGACAAAACATACTCAGGAATTGTAAAGCTGAAAACAGACCGTGGCGACCTTTTCGTAAGGGTGAACGGCACGCTGGGCATTGATGCAGAGCAGGTCCAGCCGACAAATTTGCGCTTCGGACTCGACATAAAAGGTGGCATACACGCCCTGATTAAACTAAACAACAGCACCACACAGGTGGCCGACCAGGTCAAGTCGACGCTGCAGACAAGAATAAACGTTTTTGGTTTGCGTGAGGCCGTATTCCGCACAGTGAACGCGAATGGCGAAAATTTCATCGACATAAGCATAGCAGGGGGCAACAAGCAGGAACTTGTGGACCTCCTGCAGACGCAAGGCAGGTTCGAGGGGAAGATCAGGCTTTCTGCCAGTTCTCTAGCGCTGGATAAAAAGTACAACATAACACTCTCCGATGACAGGACAGTCATAGGCAATGCAACAGTGAAACCAGGCGACGTATTCACGCTTGAGGGCATAAGCTTCGTCTACAATGGCAGGGATGGCAGCAGGGCGAACCTTACCGCGCTCATATTTTCCGGGTCCGATATAAAAGCTGTCTTCTTCGACCCGCAGCGATCGCGCATAGAAAATACAGGCAGAGATTATCAGTGGTCGTTTGGCATTCAGATCAGCCCGGAAAGCGCGGAGCGTTTCGCAAAAGTGACGAAGAATGCCGCATCCCTTGGGACATATCTTGATGCCAGCATTTCTCTTTATCTGGATGACAGGCTGATAGACACGCTTAGCATCTCTTCGACGCTAAAAGGCCGTGCCGAGACGGAGATAAGCGTTTCCGGCAGCGCAAGCACGCAGGAAGAGGCTGTCCGTGAGAGGTCCAAGCTCCAGGCTGTACTGCGGTCTGGTGCGCTGCCCACGTCCATAGAAATTTTGAGCATCGACTCGGTCTCCCCAACTCTGGGCTCGGACTTCATAAAAAGCGCGCTCTTGGCGGCGCTCGGCGCTGTTGTTGGCGTTGTGGTTGTCGTCCTGTTGCGCTACAGGAAACTGAGAATTGTTGTGCCGATGGTGGCTATCTCTCTGAGCGAGGTCCTGATAATTCTTGGGCTGGCAACTGTCATAGGGTGGACAATAGACCTCGCGGCGATTGCCGCGATAATAGCAACTGTCGGCACAGGCGTGAACTCGCAGATCATAATAATAGACCAGGCACGTCATGGAGAATCTCACCTGGAGAGCATGAAGGAGAAGTTCAGGCGGGCATTCTTCATAATTTTCGGCTCCGCAGGAACAATGATAGCGGCTATGATACCTCTCACTATCTTCGGTTTCGGCCTGCTCCGCGGCTTCGCGATAGTGACCATGATAGGGGTGCTTGTCGGCGTGCTTATCACGAGGCCGGCCTTCAGTGTTATAGTCGAGAAGTTCCTGAAGAAGTGAATAGTACACCTAATTCTCTAACTTGACGCTATTCCCAAAGCAGGCACTGCAAAGATTTTTTTCCCGCCAATGCATCTATGGCAAGCCTTATAGCTTATGCCTAGTGCAGAAAACATTGATTGCTCAGATAAATAGTGGAGTATATTTGCCCCAATTCCTATTCTGACGCCTTCTACTGAGCCGTATCGCCTTATCGCATAGTTGTAGTCAGACGGTGGATTCGGCGGTATATCAACGCCATATTCGCATCCATGGGCTACGTGTTCTACCTTAACCCCAACTGGTGGTGTATAAGATGCAAAATAAATAGCTGCCGGGTTTCTTTGCCGCAAAAGTTTGATGGCTTTTTCTGACTCTGTCCCCCTGATTATACTGTCGTCTATGATAAGAACTGTTTTCCTCGCAATATCAACATTATCATACATGTGCATGTTCTTGTGGGCCGAATTTTCTCTTTGATTTTGTGTAGATAAAATGAATGCTCTTTCTTCAGACATCTTGTATAGAACTTCTTTATAGAGTTGGTCGAAATCAACTCCATGCCTTTCTGCATAAGCTTCTGCGTAGCCGATAGCTGCAAACTCAGGCGAGCTTGGCACATACGTGACAATATCCACTCCTTCTGGGTGGAATTCCTCTTCTAAAGCCCTGCCAAGCCGTTTTCTGTGCTCAGAAACTTTTGTTCCATGAACATAAGAATCTGGATGCTGAAGATAAGTTATTTCAAAAAAACATTCTCTAGGGTCTGGTGTGACGACTTGTGTCGATGTCATTTCGCCGCTAAACAAATCGATAGAAATCATTTCTCCCCCTCTTACATCACGAATGTATCTGCCACCGTGTTTTTCCAAAGGCCGTGTTTCGGAGGCGAATTCATACTTACCGTCTTTCATCCCGTAGCATAGTGGTTTGATTTCATGTCGGTCTCTGAGAACTACTGCCTTTTTTGTCTCAGTGTCAAAAATTATTGCAGAGTATGATCCTGGGACTTGCGTTAGTATTTCCCGAGGCCCTATTTGCTGATATTTGAGTAGCAGGGCTTCTGAATCGCATTCGGAAGAAAGGTGTGTTGGATCGACATCTCTAAGAAAATATTGATCTACTTGACCGTTGTGTATTATGGATTTTTTTGCCCCTCTTATAATTACATGGTTGCCGTTGTCAGTTTTTTCCCCGCCAATGCAGTAGGGATGGGCGTCTTGGAGCAATCTGTCTTTTCTGCCTTTCGTAGCGTATCTAACATGCGCACCAAAAAGGTGGTAATTTCTGCCGGGTAAAAGTTTGCTGAGATTATTTAACGAGAAGGCACCGACATGTCCCATCCATTTTACAGCGTCAATTCCATGTCCATTGAATCCCTCAATGCCTACAGCGTCTTGCCCCCTGTGTTGCAACAGTCCGATCTTAGTGTAGGCATCCACCAGAGAATGAGCAAGAACTACACCGCAATTTTCTTCTATAAGTTCCGACATACAAGAAACTCTATGTATTTCAAAAATAAAAGCTCATTCCTTTGACATGGCCAGTGCTGCGCCGCCGCCTGCGGCTATCAGGCCGACAAGCACCTTTAGTATTCCGTAAATCCAGCCAAGCGTGACGAACTGCGAGATCTGCGCATTTGACTGCACAATGAACGGTGGGAAGAGCCCGATGAGGTAAAGCACGGCCGTCCCCTCGATTATAAAAATTATGCCCACCATGGCCAGAACCATTGCAGCTATTCTTGACTTTGATTTGTCTTTCATTTGTTTTCCTTCTTCAGTTCCATGATGGCCTTTGCCAGGTCGTTGTCCAGTTCCTGCAGCTTCTTTTCAACGGCCTGCCTGTCCTTGCCCGTATGCTCCATCACCACTTTAACGTCTTCTTCCTTGGCGCCTGTTCTTGCCCTGCCGGTGACCTGGTAGACATCGCGCCCCATCATGTTCATCAGCATGACCTCTGGCGATTCGATCACAATATTCCCCTGGGGAGTTTTTATGATTACTTCGGTTGCTGCTATTTCCTTGGTGTTGATATTAAGCTTCTTCATCATCTGCTCGATCTTTTTCGGGTCTTTACCAAACATAGTTATGATTTATTGCGGGAGAGTTTAAATATTGTGGAAGGGGTAAATTGATTCAGGTATTGGCGTATGCTCGAGCTGTTCTTGTTCGTGGTCCTGGGTATAATTGTCGGGATTTTGTTTGGCCTCATTCCGGGGCTGCATCCCAATTTTCTTCTTCTTCTGTCGCCGCTTCTTTTTTCCATCTCTGCATCACCGCAGAATCTGATCGCGTTCGTTATGGCAATGGCTGTTTCCAACTCCATCTCGGATTTTATACCCTCTATCCTTCTCGGCGCGCCTGACGAGGGGACAGAACTGTCTGTCAATCCGGGCCACCGCATGCTGCTCTCCGGCCAGGGGTACCAGGCAGTTAAGCTTGCCGTAGTGGGAGGCCTGTTTTCTGTAATTATCATAAGTATTTTGTTCCCGCTTGTTGCTTTGCTGTTCCCTGTGGTCTATGCGTATCTGCAGCCTGTCCTCTTTTTTGTTCTGTCTCTTGTTTCCATCTACATGATACTGGCTGAAGGTGGGAAGGGAAAAATAATCGCGCTGGTGTGCTTCCTGCTCGCAGGCGCAGTTGGGATCTATAGCCGCAGCATCCCAATCGACGCCTCTCTCCTGCTCTTCCCCATCCTCTCCGGTCTTTTTGGTGGCAGCATCCTCATAATGCAGTTCAGAAAGTATGACGTGCGCCTCGAAAAGCAAAGGCCCGAGGAGTACGTGTCGGGCCGCCTGATAAAGCGGTCGGCGCTCTTCGGGGCGGTTGGTGGCATTTTCTCCGGCCTGCTGCCGGGTGTTGGCGCAAGCCAGATGGCGTCAGTTGCAACCGTGGATAAAAATGAGAAATCTTTTCTTGTGACGCTTGGGGCGCTCGCGGCATCTAACATAATAATTTCTGTGGTGGCGCTGTGGCTGATCGGGAAAGCGAGAAGCGGCGCGTCTGTGATCATAGCTAATTTCACTGCGCTTTCTTTTGGCGATGTCCTGCTTGTTCTTTCCGTGGCGCTTTTCGCTGCCGCCGTTGCGTCTTTAATCACGCTGAAACTCGCAAAAATATTTTTACTGCTTGTCGAAAGAATAAATTATGTGCTTGTATCAAAGGCGGTTTTCGTGATTATTTTGGCCGTGGTTGTTGTTTTCACCGGCGTATACGGCCTCTTCCTTTTTGTGGTCTGCACTTCCTTGGGGATATTTGCGCACACGTCAAAAATCAGGATGTCGGTTCTCATGGGAGTGCTCCTGCTGCCGACAACTGTTTTTTACTATCCGTTTTGATCTGGAGTTTTAGTCTGAGAATAAATTGGGAAAAGAAAAATATAAATGCCGGAGAGATCAAATGTCTCTTCCTTTGATGGTTGTTCTTCTGTTTGCCTTTGCCCTTTCTGCCGCTTTCTCAACCATGCGGGAAACTTCCTTGCTGAGGGCCTCTGCGGCGTCGGCGCCCATGTTCATTTTCTTTTTCTTGGCAAGTTCCCTTACCTTGCTCCTTACAACGAGAAGTTCTGCCATTTTTCCACCTCATTTTAAGCGTTTATAGCTCTCCAAGGAAACTAATATCTTAAATGTTTCCTTGGGAACTGTATGTAAAACCAGAAATCATATCCGGATTCTTTTCTGGTCTCACTATATCTAATGTCGATTGGATAGAAGTCTTTTAAAACTAACGTTTAATGACCTTTTAGGGCATTTCTGGGTGCTAAGGTTGTAGCATCAGCCGATATAGTTTTCTTCAGGCTGCATTTCCTGCTGGCTTTGTGGCTCTGGCTCTTCCTGAACTTTTCTTTTTCTCCCATCTACAGGGCCGATGTATTTGCTTGTTACCTTCTTCCCCTTCCTTATGGATTCGTAATAATATTTTCTGCCGTTGATGATTTTGATGTGCCTGTTCGCCATGCATCTTCATTGTTGCGCCTTCTATTTAAGATTTTCTGGGTCAGGGCGAGGCGTAAAAATCTTTCTGCTGGTCAGTTGGACGCCTGCAACTAAAGAATGAAGCTCAAGCTTTTGCCTTCTTCATCAGCAAAGCTTATGGTTTCCGGTGGTAAAATGAAAGCCGTCATCTATATAGACAAGAATCTTATGATGCAACTGTATCTCGTTTCAAGAGATCTTTGTATAATTCTTAAATCTTTTTCATTTGGCTGCGGGCGCAAAACTCGTACCGCCGTCAGGCCTGGTTATATATAAACCTATCGTCCTTCAAAACCAAATTGGCACCACAACATCTAGCTGACAACGGCCCTGTTGCTCACGGACCCGTGGTAGCTCATGAGCAGTTCCCCGCCGCATGCGCACGTTCCCTGGAGCGGCACGCTCCTGAAGCTTTTGTTGCATTTCTTGCAGACGAATTCTTCCCAGCCGGCCAGCGGCTTCTGGTCTTCCTTCTTTTCGTACCGGACTTCTATATCGTGCTTCATCTTTCTTTTCGAGCCGCTCATGATGTCGCCTAGGCTCGTCTGTCTCCCGCTGCCAAGTATCTCGCTCTTGTCCACGTCTACAGCGGCAAAAATTCTCTCTATTGGGGGAAGCAGTTGGTTGTATATGTAGTAATCAGAGTCTATCTGGAGCCCGTGCTTCCTTACGTATTTGGGGTCCTCAGCCCTTTTTGAAAGGAGCTGGTTTCCTCTTATTATCACGAAGCCCAGCCTGTCGCCGACTTTTGGCGCCTCCTGCGGGTTCCTAGAGGCCATTTTTCTTGCAAGCTCTATGTGGGGGAGCGTGCCGTCGTAGCTTTCAATGCCTTTGGTGATGCCTTTGACTATTGTCAGCTTTTCGAGGCCTATCTGGTTGTTTCTGAGCTTCTCAAGAACATCCTTGACAACGCTGATGGCCTTCTGAAGGTCTCCTTCGCCCAGAAGTGTTTCAAGGACTTCCAGCATGACTTCAGAGACGAGTGGGCACCAGTCCCTTCTTACCGTCTCGATTCCGCGCATCTCGATCTCTCTCGCCCATTTGCCGTCGGCAATTTCGTACTTGAGGCCTGCGTATCTTTTCTTTGTGAGTATGAGGAACGTCCTGTAGATTTTTTCAAACTGCAGCTCAAGCGCCCCAGGCAGGTTTTCTGTGACGAACTTTGAGACATCTTCGCCGAGTTTCTTCGCCTCGTCCAGATTTATTATCTTGGTTTTTAGAAATGCCGAGTCTGTATCGGCATAGATAACTTCCACGCCAAAGTTTTCCTCTATGAGTTTCTTGGTTTTCTGCAGGTTTTCCCTTCCATATGCGGTTATCGAGGCCGCGACATCTATCGTGTAGAGCCGCGCCCTGATGTAGCCGGTATATCCGTAGAAGGAGTTTGACATGTCCTTTATTGCCAGCTGCTTCGCATTGAGCGTGCGCTTCTGTTCGCCTGTGGCGGCTTTCATCTCTTTCTTAATCCGGCTTCTCATATCGATTATGTTTGTCAGGATCATTGGAAGTATGCCCTGGCGCACCCTGGCCGAGACGAACTTGGCGCCCGTTGGGGATTCATTGTAGGGGAGCCTGTCCTTATTTTCCAGCAGCAGCGTGTCAGGCGAGATGTTGTAAGTCCTCATTATAGAAGGGTACAGGCTCTTGAAGTCCAGGACAAGGATGCAGCCGTCGGCATGCAGCCCTTTCTTTGGTTCCAGGACAGTCGCTCCCTTGAGGCCTTCCTGGTCCCTCTGCTTTGTCCTTTTTATATGGTCGCTCCTCGTGGGGCTGAGCGGCATGACGAATCCCTGCTTCTTGAATTCGTGAAGGAGCATCATGTCAACGCGGCGCGTCTGCCCGCCAAAAGCGTCCTGCAGGAGCACGCCGGATATTTTTGAAAGCTCGAAGAACTTGTCCATAAGGTTCTTGTCGACCACAAGCCGCAGGGCAAGCTCCGCGTCCTTCCTCGCGTACTCGACGAATTTGCCCAGGCTTTCTCTTGTGCCGTTCCATAGCGTTGCCATCTCGCTGTATTCAACATCATGCTTCTGCTCGTTGAGCAGCACCTTGGAAACTGTGTTGAGGTCGTATCTCTTGAATCTCAGCCATGGGTCGCGCTTCAGTATTTGGTAGGGGTCAAAAACAACGCGGCCAGGTATCGTGAACTCAAAGGTCATTCCGGTGTTTTTGCCGTACATTGGCTTGTCCGATCTGCCAAGGTTCAGCATGAGTTTGTTGATTTTTAGCCTTTCTGCGGTGTAGGGGAGGTCAAAATTGTTTATGTTGTAGCCCGTAACGACATCGGGGTCGTAATCGTCTACTATCCTGATAAATTCCTCGAGCATTTCTTTTTCAGAGCCGAAGCTGCCGACGTTTTCCCCTGTATAGTTTTTTGCTACCAAAACAAGGGATTTCCTGTTTTTATACTGGTGGCTGAAAGCCAGTGATATCATGACAATGGGGTCTTTCTTCGGGTCCGGTGCCCTGCTCGTGCTTCCGGATACACACTCTATGTCGAATGACAGGATCTTCAGCTCCATATTCCCCAAATTGTCTATTGGCGTTATTTTTGTTGCGTGGTACGTGGGCACCTTTGAGACCCTTGTGCTTACCTTTGTGCACTCGGCTTCTACCCACTGCATTCCGTATAGTTCGTTGTCGATCATGAACCTGTATTTGAACATTATGTCGGCCTCATACATCTCTTTCACTCCGAGCGCCGCTATCTTGTCCCTCACTTCCGGGACGTCCTGCGGGTTGTACAGGGTGATCTTTTGCAGTTTTGACTTCTTTTCATTGTAGCCTATTGGCTCGAACATTTCTGCGTCCTCAACGCCGCGAACTTCCCTGAGCTGCCTTATCTTTTCGGTCTGCTCTGGTGTGCATTTTGCGTAGAAATAGGGGAACAGGCCGTCGTAGAGTATGCAGCCCGGTCTGCCTTTGTCGGTCCTTCCGAATATCCTTATTACAGGCTTGTTCGCATTGAAAAAATAGTCTACATCAAGCATTTGCAGTTTCATTTGAACACCTTTACAAAGTCTTGCCGCACGAATTTTTAAAGCGCTCCGGTGTCTATCTGCTGGCAGTCCCGTGAAGAAAAGTCCGCTATTGTGGGCCTGAATTCCGTGAGCAGCGAACCTGGGTTTATGATTGTTGTGGATTTGTGGTTGTTTATGCTGGCCTCGAGGCTGTGTCCGCAGTGCACGATGTCTGGCAGTTCGTCCAGTGCCATGAGATCCTCCTGGAGTATTGGTTTTATGGTGCCGAGATGCCGCTTCTTCAGCATTTTCAGGTCGAAGTCATATATGGTGAGGATCTTGATGCCGTTTATTTCTACCATTGCAGGGTTGCTGAGCGCTATTATATTTTTTGTCCTGAATTCTGCAGGCAGCCATGGCAGTTCCGACTCTTCGTAAGCTGCCACGAAGACCTTCTTGTTTCTGCAGTAGGACTCCGTCAGCGACTCAAAAGTTTCTATGTCGCCTATTTTCCCCGCCACGAAGAGGTATCTTATGTCCTGCGTCTCAAACCAGCGCAGGAACGACTCAAGGTCTTTCTTCGGGGCCTCGTCGAGGTGCAGGCTGGAAATGAAACATGCCTTGCCGCTTCCCTTTATGGGCTGCCTTAGTGGGATGTCAGGAAACATTATCTTTTTGCCGAACATGACCTTCCCGGCGGATGTCCCCTGCACGCCAACAACGTCGTCCAGCTCCAGGCCCTCCGCGTCGTTTGGCTCGAAAACGGCTACAACAGAACCTGTGGGGTCTTCAAGCTCGACATGCCTTTTGCCGTCGCTCTCTTTTATGCCGCGCACTATGCCTATGACGAAAACCTCGCTCCTGTAAGAATCCAGCTTGTTTATTGAGATGAAATTTTTCTGCAGCCGTGAGAGTATGATCTTTTGCATTTTCTCGTACTTTGAATTGTAAAATTTCACTATGTCGGCTGTCGTGATCTCTGTTTTTTTCTCCGTAATGTTTCTGATGATGCGTATCTTGTCCTCCCTGGCTAGCAGGTCCTCGATGTCTACAACAAGCTCGTAGTTGTCGAGAAGGAACCTGTCCGTGTTCTTGTCGGCCAGGTACTTCAAAGCCTCCGGCGTAAGAAGCCTGCCTTTTTTGAAGAAAGCCTCCACTATTTTCTGCATATGCATCAGCCATCAAATCTGTCCGCAAGAAGTTTGTCGGCCTTTTCCATGCTGTTTTCCGGCAGGTCCAGTGAGATCTCTCGTGTCCTGCCGTGCCTGCCTTTTGAGATGATCTTTGCGTTTATGACGCCGAGCATGTCAAGTTCGCTTATCAGGTCGCTGACTCTTCTCTGAGTAAGCGGCTTGATGCCGTTCTTGCCGCACACCTCGTTGTAATAACTGTAGACATCCCCTGTGAGCAGCCTTGAGTCTGTCCACTTCTTCTGCGCCTTGTTCCTTTTTCCCAGCGCTAGTATAGAATACAGGACAGCCTGCGACTGCCTCGGCTGGTTCCTCACAGTCTCCGTGATGCGGTCTATGTTTATCTTGTTCTCAGCCATATCAACGTGCCTCTCGCCAACAACCGTGTCGCCGAGGCGTTCGGCTGTCTCGCCGGCGACGCGCAGGAGGTCGAGGGCCCTCCTTGCATCGCCGTGCTCCTGCGCGGCCAGAGCTGCGCACTTGCTCAATGCGCCGTCGTCTATGGCGCCGCCGTGGAATCCATGCTTTGCTCTGGAGCTGAGTATGTCCTTCAGCTGCAGCGCATTGTAGGGCTTGAAAAGGATTTCCTCTTCTGATAGGGATGATTTGACCCTGGAATCAAGGTGGTCCCTGCACGACAGGTCGTTGGTTATGCCTATGACGGAAATCTGAGACTTCGCCAGTTCGCTGTTGATCCTTGTCAGGTTGTAGAGGAACTCATCTCCGACCTTTTTTAGGAGTGCATCTATCTCATCTAGGACGATAACAACAGGCATCTTCTTTTCTTCGATCTTCGCGAAAAAGCGCCTGTAAAGGACGTCTGTGGGCAGCCCTGTGTCGGGCACGAACTCATTAAGGTCCTTGAGCATCTGGGCAAACAGCCTGTACTCAGTATCGGCAACCTTTTTCATTTTGCAGTTAACATAGATGGTTATGATCTTGTTTTTCGCGGCTTCGGCTAGCTGGGTCAGCACGAACCTGGTGCATATTGTCTTGCCGGTCCCGCAGGTTCCGTAAATAAACATGTTGCTAGGGTTGTAGCCCTTGAGAACAGGCGCCAGCAGCGAGCAGAGCTGCTGTACCTCTGCTTCCCTGTGGAGTATTGACTGTGGTGTGAAAGCGGACGACAGGAATTTTTTATCCTTGAAAACGCCGCGGTTTTCTGTGTATTGAGAAAATATGTTTGTTGATACCGTTGTTAACTGACTCATCCCCACACCACACCTCAGCCGGAAACAAGAAACAAAAAAGAATACCCTTATTTCCCCTCCAGAATATATAAACATATCTCTAGTGGAAACAAAGGTTTCCTGACGTATATTTTCCTGACACATAAAGACCCTGTGATTTCCTGTGGAACTTTTGGCTTGTTGTTGTTGTTTAATTACGCTGTTATAAGAAAGAAAGGTGTTTAATTTTTTACGACTTACCAGAGAAACACACATTCCACAAGAAACACAGGTGTCTGGCCGCATAAGTTCGCATTAATTATTGGTTTTAGCAGGAGTTGGTAAAGTCTTGTCAAAATAAAGCTTAATATTTTTCTTTATTAATAACTTTATTACTAAAACAGGGGCATACCTCGTGGAAAACGACTGCAAACAACACCATCCAAAAATTAGTTACGAAGGCAGGATGCTTTGGATTGAAAGGCTCCCTGTCTATACAACCAACAACTCGGAAACAACATATATAACCTTTCTCAGAACCGAGCGGCCCAACGGCCTTTTTGACATTGGTTTTTTAGTCGACAGTGGAAAATCGGAGGTTCCAGAAGCCATGTTTCTCATGGACAGTGTCTCGAGAAGACAGTGGCTTGCATATTGCCGTTTATGGCTTGGCAGCAGCGAAGAGTACAAGGCAGGCCTGCTGCAAAGCTGGTTATCAAATTCAAGGGAAGAATGATGCTGGTGTTCTGCTTGAGCTTTGGAGGAAGTTCATATGAAACTCCATAAGAAGTCCTAAAACTCAGGTTTTAGAGGTAATCCGACAAAAGGCTTGTTTGTCGGACCACATATTGATTCACTGGTTCCTAATCAAAAACCTCAAATTTGAACCCATAGTGTATGAGCCCGCCATCACCATGCTCATAGAGCTTCCTGAAAACAGCCTTGACATTCTTGCCAATGCCGAGCCTGCCAAAATCCCCTGTGATCTGGGTGGTTATGACAGGCCCTTCTTTCAATTTCACAAGCCCTATTGCATAGGGTGTCTGACTCTCAAAACCCTCTGGTGCCGTGTGTATGATGGTGAATGTCAGGATCTCCCCTACACCAGCCATTGTTCTTTCCACTGTATCATGGCCGCCGCACTTGCTGCAGCTCTGCCTGGCAGGGAAGTCGGCATTCCCACAAGCCTTGCACGCGCTGCCGCTAAGACGGTATCTGCTTGCTTCCATCCTCCATGGCTGCGCTACGCTTGATCTATGCGGCATTTATTCCAACCTCTCCAGTTCCACATCCCCGGGCCTGTAGCCGCCGCCGGTTCTTTGGCTTGAGTGGCGGATTACACGAACATGTTCGGGCAGTCTTGCAACCGCTTCTCTGTCCAAAAACTCAAGCCCTTTTACATAACCACCGGAAAACACAGACATTTTTATCATCTATTGTTTATTTTTATTCGTTTGAAAATATGTTCACAACAGCAGTCGCGCCAGACCCGCCGATGTTCAGGTTCAGGCCGTACTTTGCCCCGGATACCTGGTTGTACGCAGCGCCGCGCAGCTGTCTCGTTATGTCTATGATCTGCCTTATTCCTGTCGCTCCGACCGGATGGCCGCATGCCTTCAGCCCGCCAAGCGTATTAGTCGGAACCTCGCCACCCTTCTCTATGCCGCCCTGCTCGACAAACCTGCCGCCCTGACCTTTTCCGCAGAAGCCAAGGTCTTCCAGCCCCATTATTTCGTTTATGGTAAAGCAATCATGAACTTCCACTACATTGACATCCTTTTTTCCCACCCCAGCCTGCTCAAAGGCTTTTTTGGCTGCCATCTTGGTGGCTTGCATCTCGGTCAGCGATTTCCTGTCATGCAGCGCTAGGCTGTCCGTGCCCTGGCCAGATCCCAATAGCCAGACAGGGTTCAGCTTCTTTGCCATACACTCTTCCATAACCACGACAGCCGCTGCCCCGTCTGTGATGGGTGAGCAGTCCAGGAGCCCCAGCGGTTCGGCTATCATGTTCGCCCCCAGCACATCCTCAAGTTTCACCGCAAAAGGAAACTGCGCATGCTCGTTGCCTACGGCATTCTTGTGGTTTGTCACCGCTACCATAGCCATCTGCTCCTTAGTCGTCCCGAAATCGTGCATATGTTTCCTGGCAAGCAGTGCGTAGGCACCGGCAAAAGTCAGGCCGGAGGCAGCTTCCCATTCCTGGTCGCCTGCTGCAGCCAGGCTGAGCACTGCCGACTGTGTATTGACGTCAGTCATCTTCTCGCAGCCGATCACAAGGGCCACGTCTTCCTGCCCCGAAGCCACTGAAATGCACGCGTTCCTGAACGCGACGCTTCCGGAAGCGCATGCGGCTTCGTAGCGTGTTGCCGGCGCGTTTATGCCAAGCACATCTGCAGCCAGCGCGCCAAGATGCTCCTGCCCGACAAAGCGGCCTGCTGACATGTTTCCGATATACAGCCCCTGCACATCATCCCTCTCGGTGCCCGCATCCCGCAGTGCCGCGACGCCTGCCTCGAATATCATGTCCTTGAGGGACTTCTCCCAGAGCTCGCCGAATTTCGTCTGCCCGATGCCAACAACAGCCACGCGTCTCATCACATAACCCTCCAATAACTTCCATTTCTTACTGATTCAATGACTGATTCAATGCGCCTCATCACATAACACCTCTGCATTCAGCAGCCGTGAGTATGAGCATAAGGTCCGTGCCTGTTGGTGTCAGATTGTATTTTCCATCAGGCGATATGTGCGCCAGCCCCTCATGCTCCAGGTCGTCGAGTACCGGATATGACACAGAAGGGTCCTGCAGCCTTGCAACTTCAGCAGATGAAACTGTCCCATGGCAATGCAAGTAAGCCATGCACGATATCAATCGAAGAGGAATTTTATCCAGATCATAGGTTTTAGTCATGATTCACACCCTCAGCTTCCCCCTTATTCTGGCGTAAGTTCCGTAGTCAATATAACTCTTGCGCGCAATGTAGCTCTCGGTGCTCGGCGCCCTGTCGCGCCTCTCCAGTATTTTGTCCGTTACTATGAACGAAAACGAGTCCGAGCCGGCGCCCGAGCCGAAAGACGTGATCAGTATGCGCTCTCCAGGCTTCGCGATATCAAGCACATTTGTCAGCCCAAGCAGGCTGGAGCCCGAGTACGTATTCCCGATCCGCGTCACGATCAAGCCATGCTTCAGCTGCTCCTGTGCGAAGCCCAGCATCTTTGCGGCCCGCGTTGGGAACTTGCCATTTGGCATGTGGAATACGACATGGTCAAAATCCTGCTGCTTCAACCCCGTTTTTTCCAGCAGTTTCTTTGTCGCATTGACAACATGGCGGAAATATCCGGGCTCTCCGGTGAACCGCGCGCCATGCTTTGGATAGTCCTGGCCCTCCCTGCGCCAGAAATCGGGCGTGTCCGAAGTGTAAGAGATATAAGACTCGATCTCCGCCAGCGGGTCCTTTCCTATGATGAAAGCGGCCCCGCCCGACGCAGCAGTGTACTCAAGCGCGTCGCCCGGCTGCCCCTGCGCGGTGTCAGCGCCTACGGCAAGCCCGTACCCGATCTCGCCCGCCTTCACAAGGCCGTAGCATAAGTACATTGACGTGCTTCCGGCCCTGCAGGCAAATTCAGTGTCCACAGTAGTGTAGTCAGTTCCGATGCCCAAGGCCTCAGCCACCACGGTTCCGGACGGCTTGACAGCGTATGGATGGCTCTCGCTCCCCACAAGGACGCAGCCTATTTGCTGCGGGTTTATACCGGCCCTCAGCAGCGCATTCCTTGCGGCCTCCACACTTATCGTTATGGTGTCCTCGTCCTGGCCTGCGACACTCTTCTCATCGACCATCAGGCCTTCTTTTATAGAAGCGGCCTCCGTTCCCCAGACTTTTGCTACAGCCTCGATACTGATGCGGAAGCGCGGTATGTACGCCCCGTAACCTGCGATGCCGATTCCCATATGAAGAAATGCCACAGAAAAGAACTTAAAGCGTTTGAAACGGCCGCCTGGCGAATCTATGCTCTGGTCATCCACATATCATCATATCTTTCTTTATACCGCCGGTCAAAACCGGTGGGTTTCGGAAGAATACAAGATAACAGGCCGCCGTTCCAAATTTGTCCTTTCACCACCGGAAACGCCTTTATAAAGTTTTTCTGGAAAACGACATTCTAATGCACAGCTCAATAGCGGGATTTTACGAGATGTCTCTTGAGGAGAGGCTGAAAATTCTCAAGGAATTTGCCGGCCTTGACGACAGCGACCTGGCCCTTCTGAAGAAAGACGGCGCCCTGGACAACGAGATAGCGCAGATCATGATAGAGAATGTCATCGGCACGGCGCATTTGCCTGTTGGCATCGCTACTTATTTCATGATAAACGGGAAGGATTACATGATTCCCATGGCCATCGAGGAGCCTTCTGTTGTTGCGGCCGCCTCGCATGCAGCCAAGCTTTCCCGCCTGTCAGGCGGCTTCCATGCGCAGAGCACCGATCCAGTGATGATAGGCCAGGTGCAGATAAAGAATGTTCCGGATATGGACGCAGCAATCAAAAACATCGCGGAAAACGTGGAAAACATAAAATCCATTGCAAACAAGCAGGATTCCACGCTTGTTAAGCGCGGCGGCGGGCTCGTATCCGTCGAGTGCCGGAAGCTTGCTACAGAGCGCGGCCCCATGCTCATAATCCACCTTAACATAGACGTCCGCGATGCCATGGGCGCCAACGCGGTAAACACAATGTGCGAGTGCGCGGCGCCTTATCTGGAGGAGCTCACAGGCGGAACAGCGCCCATGAAAATAATCTCCAACCTTGCCACTAAACGCATTGTTACTGCCGAAACTGTCTGGAAAAAAGAGGACCTTGGTGGGGACGTGGTAGAGGGCATTCTGGACGCCTATGCATTTGCCAGGGCTGACCCGTATCGCGCCGCCACTAACAACAAGGGCATAATGAACGGCATCGACGCCGTGCTCATCGCAACAGGCAACGACTTCCGCGCCGTCGAGTCGGGTGCGCATTCCTATGCTTCTATATCAGGAAAGTACCAGCCGCTTGCTCATTACTCCAAGAACGAACGCGGCGACCTGGTCGGCCGCATAGAGATGCCGATGGCAGTCGGCATTGTGGGCGGCTGCACAAAGACGAACCCCATAGCCCGCGTGTCTCTGAAGATACTGGGCTGCCAGACAGCAAACGAGCTTGGCGAGATTGTGGCATGCGTCGGCCTCGCGAACAACTTCGCAGCGATCCGCGCAATCGTGAAGGAGGGCATCCAGCGTGGCCACATGAAATTGCACGCAAAGAACATCGCAGTCATTGCCGGCGCGGCGGGCGACGAGGTTCATTTGATAGCCGACAGGATGATAAATGAAAAGCTCGTGAGCGTCTCGCGCGCCGAGGAGTTGCTGAAAGAAGTGAGAAATGTGGCATGAACTAGAACTATATAGCCGTCAACTTTCTTCACCGACTTCTTCATTTTGTCATTGGAAAACAGCAGCTTTGTCTGCAGTTACATGGTGCTTATGATATGCGGCATTTATAGTCGATGACATTAGTTTTCAGACAATTCTAATGTCATCTCCTTATAGCAAAGACAGTATTTTGTCTGAATATTTCTGTCACTTGCTATATACTGAAAAAACAGGGAATCCGGGTGCGCTTTACTTGTTTCGCATCCCTCAAAAGACTCCGGGCAAATCAAAACGTGCGAAACAGAAAGAACGGGCAGCTTACGGCCAAAGCTGTCCTGCGGTTTTATCTTCAGAAAATCGCCTCTGCATAGGCAGCCGCAATGATGAGGCACTCCGCCGCCAGGAACAGCACAAGCGAGTCAAAAAGTATCTTGTTGAATTCCTTGCTGCCCAGCTTCTCCCTCAGAATGCCGACAGAGAGTATCCCGCCCGCAAGCCCTGCTATGAAGTACGCTGCAATCTCCGGTATGCCGTGTATTGCTATGGTGCTCAGGCCGACAGGCACTCCGTAGAGGTACGCAACAGGGCTCGCGACGCCGGACTCTATGAAAGATTTTATTATCAGCCCGACATAAACGGCTATTACGGACGCGTTCCATGCCAGAATGAATATGGCCCCGGCCCCAAAAGCCAGGGACAAAACAAAAGTCAGGGCCATTACCTGCGTGTTGTTGAGCATGAACCTCACGAAATCCCCGTCAGCGCTGTGCGTAAGCTGGCCGCCGGCCGGGCCGGAAAGCGACTGCAGGGTCTCGCTCTGCAGGGAAAATACAGGCTCGGCGCCGGGATAGAAAATGAATATGAAGCTCATCGCGACTATGATCCCAAGGAAAAACGCGGAAAAGGCGAATATAAGTTTTTTATGCCTAGAGTAGAGGTGATCCTTCACCTTGTTCTCAGCGGCCTCGTCTTCCTTCTCCTCCTCGATATCGAAGAGCTTCTGGAAAAACGGCACGAAGATTATGGCGATGAACGCGACCGTGAGGATGGAAGCCTGCTGCGGGAAAACGCTGAGGGAGAAAACAACGGCGACTGCCGTGTAGACCAGAGTGACGAGGAATACCTCCCACGGCCTGTCCTCGGCATTTTTCGGGTTGAGCAGCGACTCTAGAACCATAGTTGTTTATTGGAACAAGCTCATTATAAAGTTTCTGCGCAGGGGCTGTGTGGTAACCCGAAAAAGCCGGATGGAACGCAATTTCCGGAAGTATGCGGTTAATCCTGGGCGGTGGCAGGAACCAGAGGCAGAAAACAACAGAATCTTTGTCATTCAGGTTTTTCCGATGACCGTCGGCGTAAACTTATCGGTTCCGGCAACCTGGGCAGAAATCCTGCCATTCGTTCAGCAGCTTTCTATTATCTTTTCCAGAGGCATGCCCTTTTCCAGAGCGAATTTTTTACCTATGTTTCCCCTGCTTTCTTGAACATCCTGCAGGCGCATGAAGGTCCACCCTTTTCTGGCTATTTTCCATCCGATGTACGGTATTGCCCCGGCCTTTTGCTGCCATTCGGCCAGCTCTTCGAGTTGTTCTTTCTCCACGGTGAAAGCCGAAGCGCGCGATTTGCATTCGATGACAAGGAGCTTCCCGTTCTTTGCGGCTACGATGTCTGGGCTCGCTAGATTAATTCTTCCGCTTCGCGGGGCCCTTATAACCATGAAGCCGAGCTTGGAAAGCGTATGCACGAGCTCCAATTCTGCCGTGTAGCCTTTCCTGTAACTGCGGAGCATAGTACCTTTTTATGCACGGAAGATAAATAATAGTTACGCATGTTTGTACTTTTTGCTTGGTGATTTATGATGAGATTTTCAGCAGTTGTCGGGGAAGTGATGCGGACAGACGTCAAAAAGGTCGATATGGACGAATCGGTCGAAAAGGCGGCTCAGATCATGCGGGACGAGCGCATAGGCTCAGTCGTGGTAATAGGCGAGAAGAAAGTCAAGGGCATAGTAACCACCTCTGATATTGTATACAAGCATGTGGCAACTGGAATGGGCAAAACAGTAAGGGAGATAATGACCACTGACCTTGTCACCATAGAGCCCAACAAGTCCATAGAAGAAGCCGCGAATATAATGGTCAAGAAGAACGTGGAAAAGCTGCTGGTCTTTGACGGCGGCAGCCTTGTTGGAATTATAACGAACAATGACATCCTGCGCATCGAGCCAGCTCTCTTCGAGACGCTGCTGGAAAGGATGAAGATGGGTGGCAGGCCGCTAAGGGGGGCCGATGAGAATCTTGTTACCTGCGAGTCCTGCGGCAACTATTCAGATACAATAGAGGAAATTGACGGTGTGTATATCTGCACAGACTGTAAGGAGTAGCCATAAAAATCTTTTTATTCAGTCCGCATGAATTAAAACCATGCAGATAGAGGAGAGCCTGGTTACAAAAACAATAACACGGAATTCCACTGACCCCTACTACACGTCGCTGGAGTTCATGCGCCGCATGTCTGGCCGCGGGAAGGTAGTGGAGAAAGAGAATTCATATTCCACTGACGGGCCTTTTCACCGCAGCGATGTGGCCTTTGAGCTCATAGAGCACCTGGACAAGTACACTGACCTCAGAATAACTTTTTATCTTACTGGCGAGAACAGCACACGCAATTTCCTACGCGCCGATATAGTTGCGTCCTTCGTAACGCACATAGATGAGCGCGGCTTCTTCACGCAGACGTTTGTGGAATTTTACATGTCCAATGTGTTCCCTATCATGCGCAAGACAGCGGAGGGCAGGATCAAGAACCTCCTGTCGGTATCGGAAACAATAATCCAGAAAGTCTGATTTTTATCCTCAACGTTGTTTAAAACTGCTGCCTTTAGGCAGCAGATATTACAAAAACAATGTTGGGATACCATCTTCCAGAAAACCCACGCCTTCAGGCGTGGGATATTAAGAAGATGTTATGCTCGTCAGGGTAAGGACAGAGAAGAAATCATTCTCCCTGGAAAAGGGTGTTGTCTGGAAAGTCTGCCTGAAATCACAGCCCAAAAACAACCTCGCAAACAAAGAGCTGGTGAAAGAGCTCTCTAAAACCTACAAATCAGTGCGCATCGTATCAGGCCTGAGGTCGAAAACCAAGACC
>CAYJRV010000014.1:0-22173 GCA_964372695.1 uncultured archaeon
ATTGCCCGTTTCCTGATTGCCTGCGAGGTAATGCGCTATTTCATCAACCTTGCGCTTCATGATGAATTCGTACATAGCTCATAGATCGGGAGAAGACTATTTGAACTTTTCCCTCAGGGCGGCTTCGACATGCGGCGGGACGAAATCCGAGAGCGGCGCGCCGTTCCTGGCCAGCTCCTTGACAAGCGTGGAGTTCAGGTAGAAGTATTTCTTGTCCGTCATTATGAAGATTGTTTCAAGGTCAGGGTAGAGGCCCTTGTTCGCTATCGCCATCTGGAACTCGTAGTCGAAATCAGAGACAGCACGCAGGCCGCGAATGACGAAAAGAGCGCTATTCTTCCTGAGGAAGTCGACGAGCAGGCCTGAGAAGGATTCGATATCGACGCCGGGAACGGATTTTTTAACCATGCCCACCCTTTCCTGGACAGGGAACAGGCAGCCCTTCCTGGAGTTTTCAAGGACGGCAACGATGACGCGGTCGAATATTTTGCAGCTTCTCTCGATGACATCCATGTGGCCGAAGGTCACCGGGTCGAAGCTGCCCGGGTAGACCGCTATTCTCTCCTGCTTATGGTTTTCCATATTTCCTTCACACACTCCTTCGTCCTGCCTCTTGAGCGGGAGTTGTCGATCACGAAGACGTTTTTCTCCCCAAGCTTTTTAACTGCCAGCTTCTTTTTCTGCGCGAGCGGCATCTGGCTTGCTTCGCGCCGCTCTATTTCCTTCCTTGAAAATCTCGAACGCCTGATCACGACACTTTTTTCCGCATCGACGATTACCAGCGCGTCGACCATGCCCAGCATGTCAGCTTCTACCAGCAGGGGGACATCAAGAACGACGAAATCTTCCCTGACCTTTTCCAGCCTCTGCCTGACAGCCCTGACAACAAAGGGGTGAATCAGGGAGTTCAGCATCCCCAGCTTGCCCTTGCTCGAAAAGACGGCATCCGCCAGCTTCTTCCTGTCTATGTTCCCCTTTTCATCCATCGCATCGGGAAAGAACTGGACAACCATCTTCGAAGCGTCACTGCCCCTCTTCAGGAACTTCCTTGTGATGCGGTCTGCATCGAGCAAAAGGACCTGCTTTCCGCCCAGGGACTTTATAATCCTGGCGACAGTGGACTTGCCTGTGCCCATCGTCCCGGTAATGCCTATTGTTTTCCTCGCCATGGAATAACTATCCGGGACAAAGAATTAAACAGGATAAATATTGACAATTTCTGCCGCGGCGCAGGGGTAACTCGAAAAAGTCGGATGAGGTGTAATTTCCGGAAGTGCGCCCTTCAGTATAATTTCTGCTGGGAGGAACCAGTGACAGAAAACAGCAGGATCTTTATCATTCAGGTTTTTCCAATGACCACACAACACGCTTTAATAATTGCCGTGTTTATTCCTAGATAGCATCCCGGGCGAGGATAATGATTTCAAGGAGAGATTTCATAGATAATGGCTCCATGGCCGGGATATCCTCTTTAATTGCTGCAGAAATTCCCGGCTACGCCCGTCCGCCCGGCGCGGCGGAGGGAGCCAAGACCGAAGCCCGGATAAGAGAGGCGGAAAACTTTCTCCGCGCGACATACGCTGTTTCTGCCAGCGGCGACTGCATAAGCTACGAAGAAGCTGCCACAGGACTGAGCGGCCGGGAGCTTTCCAGGAGGCACTATGCACAGGCGCTTGGACGGCTCTCACGGGAACTGGAGAAATATCCTGACGATGCCATAACGAAACTTCGGATACGCAACCTGCGCCTTGTTGAAGAGCTTTATGTTGGCGGCAAGAGGCGCGGCGGTTGTACGAACCTGCGCAGAGGAACTTCAGAAACTGTCATTGATATATTCATTTCAGCCGACAGGCAGTACAGGAAAGGGTTTGTCTTTTCGCTTTTTGCCGAGAGGCCTGCAGACGCAGAGAAAATCCATCACGAACTCTACCATGCATGGCGCCTTGCGGAACCGGAAAAGACGGTGGACGATGAAAAATGGTCCAGGATCAATCCTGGTGGCAAAAAAGCTTACGTCGAGTCCATGGAAGTTGCAGAATCGCTCTGGTTCAGGAGAGGCTTTGCCTGCCCCTACGGAATGCTGAATCCGCGGGACGACAGGGCTACTGTCGCCGAGCTTCTTATGAGCAACCCTTGGCATGCGAATTTCATTTCCCGGCGCGATTCTGTCCTGGAGGCAAAAATAAGACAGGTCAAAAAAGACTATGATGCATGGACAGACGGCAGAATAGACAGAAAATACTGGGAAACCGCCGCCCTAGGCCCAATAGACAGAAAATACTGGCGGAAACTGGAAGCGAAAAGGCAGAAGTCAAATGCGAAAAGAATCGCCGCGCTTGCCGGGAAATCTTTATAAACTATATCATCAAAGGTTAGGTAGCAATTTTTCGGGTGTTGACGTGGCAAAAAAAAAGAAGATGCACAAAGCAGAAAAGAAGGGCGATGACGCGAACAAGAAGCGGCTTGAGGCGCTGCGGAAGAAGCAGATCAAGCTCGCTGAGCGCTACAAGGACGAGGTGCTGAAGAGGTACAAGAATATTGTAAAAGCGGTGGTGCTCTTCGGCTCCTACGTGCGCGGGGACTACCACGAGAAGAGCGACATAGACATGCTTGTCATCATAGATGATGTCACGGCAAGGCTCACGCCCGAGATGAAGGACTCTTTTGACGACAAGCTGCACCAGATAGCGAAGTCCATCTCGGATGATATCACTGTCCAGCCCGCATGGACGCTCTCCGAGTTCTGGGACATGGCGCGCATCGGGCATCCGCTGCTCTTCACCATAGTGAGGGACGGCTGGGCCCTGTACGACACGGGATTCTTCATACCCGTGAGGAAGCTGCTCGAGCTCGGGAAGATACCGACCACGCTTGAGGCTGTGGAGAAGTTCATGGAGACCGCTCCGCAGAAGATACGCAGGGTGGAGGAGATAAAGCTCATGATGGTCGCCGAGGACTTATATTACTCGATGCTCAACAGTTCCCAGGCAGTGCTCATGTACATGGGCGTCAACCCGCCCTCGCCAAAGCACACGCCCCTTGACGTGAAGGAGCATCTGGTAGACAACAAGTTCCTGGAGGAGACCTACCTCAAGGACCTGGAGGACGTGATAAACTTCCGCAAGGGCGTGGAGCACAAGGAAATAAAGGAGCTTCCGGGCGCGCAGCTGGACGAGATGATACAGAAGGCCAAGAATTATGTCTCAAGGATGGAGCAGCTGCTCCTGCAGCTGCAGAAGAAGAAGAAGGAAACCATAGTCCAGAAGAATTACGAGGTCATGATAAAGGCCGCTGTGGCGGCATTGAAGCGGCTGGACAAGCTGCCTCCGGACCCCAAGGACCTGCCGCAGGCGATAAAGGACACGCTCATCGACGAGAAGAGGATCGATTCTTACTACGGGGACATATTCAAGAAGGTCATAACGATGAGGAAGATGCTGGACGAGGACAAGGTGCAGGAGATACCCCAGAGGGACGTCGAGCTGACCCGCGAGTATGTCCGCAGGTTCGTTCAGGACCTCAGGCCCGTGATAGAGGGGCCGCTGCCGAGGCAGAAGAAGAAAGGGAAGAAGAAGTGAGAGCATGTTCAACCTTTCACAGCCAATTGATGTGGACGGCATAAAATTACCTGACCCGTGGTATGTGGCAACCGACTCTCCTGGATCTTATTTTCTTGTATGCGATGTGCACGGCTATTTGCGCCGGCTAGATAGAGATCCGCTAACAGGCGTCATAACTGTAGAAAGCATCGGCAACATGCAGCGAATTGAAATAAAAAATTACAGCCCCCACGCAGCTTTCCAGACCCGCGAAACGTTCCTGCTCCGGAGAACCTTCTCCACATAACCCGACAGATAAGCTTAAAAGTCTTTACTTCTTAGTAATCATCGGGTTTATATGGCAGAATCATTCGACGACCTTAGAGCCAGACTGCCTCCAGGATACGGAATGAGTCTAGGCAAGAATTTCTTAGAAATAACCTATGGGAATGGCAAAGACAGGGGAATTGTTGGCAGGTATCCGTTTGGCACACAGTTTTCAATAGTAGAGCAAGATATTGCATATAACGAAGCCCGTTTGAGAAGGCAGGCAGGCATATGATCATTTTTGGGGTGTAACAGGTGAAAATATATTCTTGTTTGAGGACAGCAACGGGAATCCTCCTGCTGTCGGTTTTACCTTTGATGTCTTGCCAAAGAACTGCAAAACCTACTGATGCAGACGTGGTTACATTGGGCCCCCGTATACAGGTGTATCCTGATAGACATATTTATTTCGATGCCGCCGGAGCGTATAAGTTTGAAGATATCGGAAAAAACGGGACGCCCGACATATATTACGACTGGGCACATAAACAGACTGTTCATATACTCCACAACGGCGTGAGCGAAACCGGATATTCTATTGAAGGTTTAATAAATTCAAGAACTGTTGATGCGGAGTCAGAAGACGGCAAACTTATTACAAATGAGTGTCTTGACTTAATGGCAGAGATCGGAAGATTGCAGCCGAAAGAGAGGCAAACGGTGAAGTAAGATGGCGTTCGACTGGTACGTGCACGGGTTCTGGATCTTCGGGGCAATATTCTTCTTCCTAGGGGGGCTGTTCGCCGGCAACCTGAGATGGCTCGAGGGCACAACGCAGTTCAGCTTCGGCATTTCCGTGGTCATGACATTCATATTCTTCCTGCTCGCGGGCATGTTCTGGATATCGGCCTCAGTCAACGCGAGAACCGAGGAGAGGAGAACGGAGCAGGTGTGAGCTTGATTTCATGAATTTCTACAAAAATGTTTTCCTTCCGGCCGCGCTTGCCGCAGGCATGGCTTTTTCAGGCTGCGGTCGGCCAGGCCTGATATCGTCTGAAACACGGAACGGCATCGAGAAAGCGGAATATGATGAGTCCATTGTATTCAGGGACAAAAGAGACCCGCTTCTCGAGGTGCAGTATTTTGATTACAAGTCACGTGGGAATGATCTAGACGGAGTTGAGTATGTTATTTTACCAGGAACTCCTTATGAAAAAACAACGTCGTTTTTGATACATCCGCGTTATACAGGAGACGAGTTTGTTAATCTTTACGAAGATTCCGATGCCTACAAACAAATCGAGCAGCGCTTCAAACAGGTTCAGGCGGCTTTCAACGAGCCGGAGAACAAGGCTGCTTCCAAGTAATTCCAAAAATCAGGCGGCAACAGCCTTCTTGTCCGCAAGCAGCTCGGTCTTGCGGATTTCCATGCTGCCGACGGGGTAGACCTTGCTGCATTTCCTCTTCAGCGTCATCTGCAGCTCGTTCTTGATTATCATTTCCACGAGCTCGCTGAATTTCTTCTCCTTGGCTATCTCGTCTATTAACTGGCGGGCATATGTCCTGGCGGAATTCTTTCTCGAGGTGCCCACGCGGCGGATGAGCATGAAGACGGTCTTGACGCGCAGCCTCACGCCGTCCTTTGTCGTGACGTCCTGGATGACATCGACGCGACGGCCGTGCCTCTGGACCATCCTGTAGACGCGCTCGCGCATGATGTCGTGGCCCACGAATTTCGTGTAGGCCTTGTTGCCCTCGATGCGGTCTATCTGCAGCTCCAGCTTGATGTAGAACTGCGAGTAGTTGCGCGAGACCTCCATCAGCGAGATTGAAACCTTCCTGCCAACCAGATACTTCGGGTCCACGGAGAGCGTCTCGCCCACCACCTTCTCGCCGAAGAGCTTCGGCGAAACTATCTCGTACCACTGTTTTTTTATTGCCATGCGCAAGACACCTACGGTTTCTTACCGCTCTATCTTCCCTTTCAAACTTTTACAAAAGTTTGATCAAAATACTAAAAGGCCTGATCAAAATATTAAAAGGCCTGTGCGCAGAAAGCGTAGCTTTCTGGCATCCCAAAGAGCTCTGCTCTTTGAGGATATCAACCCCAAAGAACAGGGACCTCACAGACCTGTAAAGCCAACCATCATTTATTTCCCTTACAAAGGACAATTTACTTCCCTTAATTGAGCCAGAAGTCTTAAAAAGGTTAGGCACGGACCAAAGACGCTTGCTCCAGCAGCGCGGCTCTGGAGATTTTTTGCAGGGCCGGAAACATCATGTTCCATACTTCCGGTTCGTGATCGTCACTTTCCCAGTGATAAACCAGCCAAGGCGGCATCCTGACGCCGCCTATTGTTTTGTCATAGTAAGCCCTGACAAAATAATCAGGAGTAATGTCAGTTTGATTGTGCTCCGGCTTTACGTGGGCTGTAGCAACTAGGATTGATTTGCCCGCAACTTCAAGCCGGGTTTTAATCCTTTTCAGCGTTGTCCCTTTGTCAAAAATGTCGTCTATTAATATGACTTCATCGTAGTCATACAAAGCAGCCAATACCTGTTTGATGTCGGCCTCGTCAACGCAGATTTTTCCTTCCGCGTTAATAATGCCTTTTTTATAGCGGCTAACCTTAATTGGTATGTAGTCGACATCTTCTTCATCATCTCTTCTGAGATGATACCTGAACAAGCCGCTCATAGGTAAGAATATTTCGCTGCCGCCCCTCATAACCGGCAGAAGAAGAGGCTTTCTCTCTTGGTACTTCTCCAGCTTGTCCCTTAAAATTTTATAGGCCAGCTCGTTGGCATCGGCGGCCGTCTGTTCAGACTGGAGAGGCACAAGGTAGCACCCGTCTTTGATAATGTGACCGTCTATAATTTTCACCATGAAGGGTTAACGCTTCAAGTCTTTTTAAGGCTGAGAGAGAAAATCTTACTTGATTGGCATGAAGTACATTGAACTGGCGCAGCTCTACCAGAGACTTGAGGGCACGACGAAGAAGCTCGAGAAGAGGGACATGCTGGCGGAGTTCTACGCGAAGTGCGGGGAACTGGAAAAGGTCGTTCTCATGTCTACCGGCGTTGTCTCGACAACAGAGGAGCTTGGCCTGGCAAGGGGGCTCGTGAAAAAGATAATCATCAAGGCGTACGGCGTGGCAGAGAAAGATGTCACGAAGAAATTCAAGGAAACCGGAGATTTAGGAAAGACGGCAGAGTTTTTTGCCGCAAACAAAAGACAGAGAACGCTGCTCATCAAGGAGCTTACGGTGGAGAAAGTTTTTGACAATCTTAATGAACTGCCCGGCATCACTGGCAAGGGCAGCCAGGACAGGAAGCAGCAGCTTGTCATAGAGCTGCTCACTGCGGCGAAGCCTCTGGAGGCCAGATACATAATCAGAACAATACTCGGCGACATGCGCATCGGCGTCGCAGCAGGTATAGTGAGGGATGCCATAGCGCTCGCATTCGGGAAGGATCCGAAGGAAATAGAAAAGGTCTACGACGTTGTCGGCGACTTCGGGCTTGTCGCCGAGATGGCGAAGCGCGGGAAGCTGAAGGCCGAGATAAAGGTCGGCAGCCCGCTCAGGGTCATGCTTGCCGACCGCGCTGCTGATCTGAAGGAGGCGATGGACGCATTCGAGAGGCCCGCTTTTCAATTTAAGTATGACGGGTTCAGGATACAGGGGCACAAGGACGGGACATCCGTGAAAATTTTCTCCAGGCGCATGGAGGACGTGACAATACAATTTCCTGACATAGTTGCGATGATAAAGGAAAACGTGAAGGCGAAGCAGTGTATAATAGAGGGCGAAGCGCTGGCGATAAGGGACGGAAGGCCGCAACCCTTCCAGATGCTGTCCAGGCGCATACAGAGGAAGTACGAGGTAGAGAGGATGGCAAGGGAAATTCCTGTCCAGGTAAATCTCTTCGAACTCATCTACATGGACGGCGTTTCGTACATGCAGGAGCCTTTTTCCGTAAGATGGGGCCTCCTTAAAAAGATAGTCAAGGAAACGAAGAGCTTCCGGATGGCAGACCACATGGAGACAAAAGATTTCCAGGAGGCGAACAAATTCTACAAGGCCGCGCTTGCGAGCGGACAGGAGGGCGTGATAGTGAAAAACCTGGACGCTCACTACCAGCCCGGCAAGCGCGTCGGCTACTGGCTGAAGGTCAAGGAGATACTCGAGCCGCTGGATCTCGTCGTCACGGGGGCGGAGTGGGGCGAGGGCAAGCGTGCGCAGTGGCTCGGCTCGCTTATTCTTGCGGCAAGAGATGGCAACTCTTTCAAGGAAACGGGCCGCATGGCTTCCGGCCTCACAGAGGAGCATATGGAATCGCTGACGAAGATACTGAAGAAGCTGATAATAAAAGAGGAGGGCAAGATAATTAAGGTCAGGCCCGAAGTTGTCGTTGAAATCGGCTATGAGGAGATACAGAAGTCGCCGAAATACCCGAGCGGATATGCTCTTAGATTTCCTCGTCTTCTTAGAATCAGGGAAAAAGCCGACAAAGGGCCCGAGGAGACAAATTCTGTAAAAGACATAGAGAAGCTTTTCAGGATGCAGAAGAGGAGAAAATGAGAATGGAAAGCAAAAACGTGGTCATATGAAAAGAAATCAAAATCTCAAACTAGACAAAGTCATGCAAAGCAGCAAGGCCAGAAACAAAGGGAAATTTTTTATAAAATTCTGCCCGAAGTGCAGGGGCACGGAGACAGACATCGATGCTTCCATGTTCGAGGCGTGGAGCCGGTGCATGCGCTGCGGGTTCAGGGTCAGAAGCTTTCCGGAAGAGGAGAGAAAAACATGAAAACGCTAAAAGTTTATGTTGCAGGGAAAGGTCTCGCCAAACTCCAGCTTTGGCACGCCTTTCTGGCGGGGCGGATTCTGCAAGGAACTGGAAAAGAAGAGCGGCGCCAGAATAATAAACCTCGATCCTACATCGAGAAAGACGATGAATTTCGACGCTGAGATGGTTTTTGGAAGGGATGCTTTTTTCATCGAAAATGCAGACCTTGTCATAGTTAATCTCACGGACGACATAGGCATCGGAGGGGCGCAGGAGATGCTGATAGCCAAATATTTCAGAAGGCCGCTTCTGGGAATCGCAAAGAAAGGCGGAAAATTCGTGAACCCGCAGAAGGAAGAATACGGGAAGAAAATAAATTTCGTCCACCCTTTCGTGCACGTGCCCTGCGACGCGGTAGTGAATGACACGGACGGGGCCGCCGTCTGGATCAGAAAGGAATTTCCAAAATTAAAAACAGCTAAAGGCATGAAGTGCATCGACGGTTCGGTAAAGTACTACATGAAAAATTTCTTTGAGAAGGACGAATTCGCCAGGGAGAAGATAGGGAAAAAATAGACTTCACTTGACAGTCACGCTTTTCGCGAGGTTCCTCGGCTTGTCGATCGGCAGCCCTTTCTCCTTCGCTATGTAGTACGTCAGCAGCTGGCCGACGACGGTGGCGAGCACTGCGAACTCGGCATCGTTCTCTGCCGTGATCGGTATTTCTTCTTCGTAAAGTCCGGGTTTGTTTGTTACTGCAATAATTCTTGCTCCCCTCGCCTCCGCTTCTTTCACGTTGGAAATGATTTCAGTGCTGCCATTTATCAGCGCGATCACAGGCGTGCCTTCCTCCACCAGTGCAAGCGTGCCGTGCTTGAGTTCGCCGCCCATCATGCCCTCCGCGTGGATGTAGGAAATCTCCTTGAGCTTGAGCGCGATCTCCCTCGCGACAGGATAGGAAAGCCCGCGGCCTATGATGTAGATGTCCTTCTTGTCCTTCAGTTCTTTCGCCAGCTGCATTATTTTGTCCTCGTGCTCAAAGAGCCGGGATATCTTTTCGGGCAGGCCGGAAATGTCAGCTGTGTAACCGAGCTTTGAGGCGAGATGGAGAAAGAACAGTACCTGGTTGGTGAAAGTCTTTGTCGAGGCCACGCAGATCTCCTGGCCGGTCTCAAGCTGCAGCGAGATGTCCGACATTCTCTGTATCGTGGAGAATGGCACGTTGATAATCGAAGCGATCTTCGGGCCATGCAGCCTCGCTGACTTGAGCGCGTCGATGACGTCCATGGTCTCGCCGCTCTGCGACACGGCAATGACAAGCGTTTCCTTGTCGACGTTCGCATAGTCGCGGAACTCGCTGGCGATAAGCGTCTGGGCGTCGATGCCGGCCTTGTGCAGGAAGTACACGCCGAGCAGGCAGGCGTGATAGCTTGTCCCGGCGGCGACTAAAATGATTTTATGGGATCTCTGCATAAGGGAGAGCAGCTTATCGACCTTCTGCTTCTGGCCTGTTTCAAGCGAATCAACGAGACGCTTCGCTGAGACAGGCTGTTCCTTGATCTCTTTTATCATGTAGTGCTCATAATCGGATTTTTTGTCCTCTCCGCTCCAGACGACCTTCATCCTGAACTTGTCGAGCTCGTCGCCCTGCCGGTCGTAGAAAATGAATTCGTCCGGAGTTATGGAAGCGAATTCATTGTCCTCGAAGAATATCACGTCCTGCGTGATGTCGGAGAAGGCGTAGATGTCCGATGCTACGAAATTTTTGCCGCTCCCGATGCCGAGCACAAGCGGCGAGTCCTTCTTTATGGCGTATATCTTTTCAGAGCCTTTCTGCAGGATGAGGACGGCAAAAGTTCCGCGGGCGTCTTTCAGGAAATCCACGATCGAGAACTCCATGCCCTTTTCCTTCAGCTTGTCCTCGAGGTAGTGGGCTATGACCTCGCTGTCGGTTTCGCTCCTGAACACGTGGCCTTTTTCTGCAAGCTGCTTTTTTAGTTCGAGGTAGTTTTCGATGATGCCATTGTGGACGACGAAGAGCGAGCCGGTGCAGTCAGCGTGCGGGTGGGCGTTCTCTTTTGTCACGCCGCCGTGGGTGGCCCAGCGAGTATGGGAGATTGCGGCCTTGCATTTCTCTTCCGGGACTTTAGCAACGTCTATTGATCCGACATACTTTTCAACGTTGCCATTATCAGTTGCGATGCCGAAGGAATCGTATCCGCGGTACTCCAAACGCTTCAAAGAAGCCAGGAGCTCGCCGGAAGAGAACGCGTTTTTGCTCGTTATGCCGACGATGCCACACATCACTTAGGCCTCCTGAGAATTATGAGCCATTCATCGGTTTGATTTTCCAGATGCCAGATTATTTTACCTGCCACGCCTGACGGTTCCATGAATTCCGGTTTCATCCTCTCCGGATTATTGCGGAACAGACCTGTCTTCATGCCGCCGGGACAGATGCAGAGAACCCTTATTCCGGAGTCCTTCAGGTCTTCAGCAAGGCAGCCCGTAAAGCCTACCGCGGCGTGCTTGGATGCGCTGTAGATGCCCTCGTTCTTCTTGAAATCAATGCCCGCTACGGAACTTACGTTGACAACCATTCCGTAGCCCTGCTTCTTCATTTCCTTGATGGCAAACTTGGAGCAGTAAATCATGCCGAATGTGTTCGTCTCGAACATGTCTTTTACCTGTTCTTCTGTAATATCCTCAATTGGAGCCATGTCCCAAACGCCGGCATTGTTTATCATGATATCAAGGCGGCCGAAATTTTTTACGGCGGTTTCGACAAGGTTCCTGCAGTCATTGAGATATCTTACATCCATTTTCACACCGACAGCATCGGTCAGGCCTTTCATTTTTTCTGCGAAGGCTTCCAAGCTCTTTTCGTTCCTGCCGCCGAGAACAAGCCTGCAGCCCTTTTTTGCCAGCGCTTCCGATAATGCGGCGCCCAAGCCGCTGTAAGCCCCTGTTATTGCAACCACTTTTCCTTTCAGTTCCATCTAATCACCGTTCTTGCCGTTTTTACTATACTTGCTCAGGGGGAGCTCCGCCTTGACGTCCTCCTCGACAACGTGGCACGCGGGTATGAGCAGCCTTGGCCATATACGCTTCCCGGGCATCACCGTGACGCGCGTGCCGAACTTCACGCCGTCGCCCACAATCGCGCCGAGCTTCCGCCTGCCAGAGTCTAGGCGCACGTCGTTTATTTCCACTTTCACGTTCTTCTCGTCGAGGCGCAGGTTGGCGAAGAGCGTGCCTGCGGCCACGTTGCAGTCGCGGCCGACTATCGTGTCTCCAACATAGCTCAGGTGCGAGACAAAGGAGCTGTCCATGACGATGGAGTTCTTGATTTCCACGGCCTGGCCGACCTTGCAGTTCTTCCCGATGGATGAATATTTCCTGATGAAACAGTTGGGGCCTATTACCGAGCCTTCGTCTATGGCCACCGGATGCTCGATGAAGGCTCCCGGACGGATCTCTGCAGAGGGATGGATCATGCTGCCGTATGCATCGAGGATGTATTTGTTGGCGTCCAGGATGTTCCAGGGGAACGTGAGCGGTATCCATGTCTCTATCGTCTGCTCTCTTATCTTCACGCCCTCCTGGGTGAGCAGCTTCAGCGCATCGGTAAGCTCGTACTCGCCTCTGGGGGAAAGAGGGATTCGCTTCAGCGCGGAGAATATGCGCTCGTCGAAGAGGAAGATGCCGCAGTTGACGAACTCGGACTTCGGCTTCTCCGGCTTCTCCTCTATGCCGGCAACGAAGCCGTCCCGCAGCTCGAGGACGCCGTAGATCTCGGGCCTGTCCGACGCTTTCGAGGCCATTGTTATCGCTTCCAGATGCCCGAACTTCCTGATGTCTTCTTTTCCATAGAGGTCGTCGCCGTACATTGCGATGAAAGTCCCGCCGACAAGACCCTCGGCCTGCAGCAGTGCGTGGCCTGTTCCAAGAGGCTTGTCCTGGAAGATGAATTTTACCTTCTCATTGCCGGAAAAATAATCAAGGATGTCCTGCTGCGACCTGCTAACGACAAGCAGGATCTCGTCGCAGAATTCCAGGAACTCGACGGTCCAGGCAAGGACAGGCTTGTTTGCAATGGGAATCATGCCCTTGCTCCTCGTCATTGTGAGCGGCTGCATCCTTGTGCCCTTGCCCGCGGCCAGCACGACTGCCTTCATCTCCCTACGTTCGGCGCGAAGGCTTAAATACGTTTAGTAAAATATTTGTAGTAGTATTATAAGAAAATTAATAACAGAAGCGGGTAGCGTGATGTCAGAATGCAGATAGTCAACCAGGAAAAGGAAAGAATTTTGGTGCTGGACGCAGAGGAAAGGCAGATGTTCTCGGGAACAGCCCTGAAGATACTGAAGTCTCTGGCGGAAGAAAAGAAATATCCCCGGCAGATCGCGCGCGAGCTCAGGTCGCACGAGCAAAAGATATACTACCACATAAGGCAGCTGGAAAGGAAGGGGTTCATAAAAACAGCCGGCCACGAGGAGAGGGGCGGGGCCCTGGCAAAGATGTACGAACTGTCAAGCCCGGCATTTTTCACAAGATTCAGCGGCTTCCACGAAGCCAAGAGAATACCCAGACCTGCCGGAGGCATGGAGCCCTTCATAAAAGACGGCAAGCTTGATGCGAAGATAATCATAGGCAGCCCTGACCCTCATGGCCCCGAAAGGGCAAGGAGCAGGGACATAGGATTTGCCGTGGATCTTGCGCTTTTTCTGGGAACGTTCCTGACAGAGATAAGAAAGCCCGCGGTCATCGAGGACAAGGACGCGCATCCCCACGACCTCAACGCCAACCTCATAATAATAGGCGGGCCGATAACGAACAAGGTCACGAAAATGGTAAACGACAGGCTGCCTGTGAGGTTCGACAAGGACAGGGACATCGTCTCGAAAAGGAAGACCTACAGGCAGGACGAGTGCGGCTTCATCGCGAGGGCGGAGAACCCATTTGACAGCACGAAAAAGATCATGGTAATCGCCGGCAAGCGGTATTCGGGAACAAAGGCCGCGGTGCTGGCGTTCGTGCAGAAATTCGACGAGATCGGGAAGAAAAATTTCACGATTGTCGAGGGGCTGGACAACGACGGCGACGGCGAGGTCGACGATGTGAGGATTCTGGAATGACTAAAGAATCTCGACTCCGTAAGTTTCTCTCAGGTATTTATTGAGTCTGTCAAGCGTCTTTGGGCCGACCATCTTCACCTTTAGGAGCTTTCTACTTCCGGCTCCGAGCATCTGGAAGAGCGACTGCCAAAAGCAACAAACTACATAAATGCCGTTCTGGATACAATGAGAACTATTGCTAGAATCGGGGAAACTCCGACATCTGTTTACGCGGTCACCCTGGAATCCCTGCCTTTAACAGAGGCCCCGCTTAGGGAGTTAAAAATTAGGGGTTATGATAATCTTGGCCAGGTCAAGAGACATATAAAGATCAGCGGCGGTTACAAAACCTTGTGCAGCCTTTCTGAGGGACGATACATATTCTTCAGCCTTGGACATAAAAATCACCTCAAGAACGAATTCGGTCAGTAAACTTTTATTTTTTAAAATATTCTTTAATCAAGGGTTCTTCTTTGCGCACTTTTCATTTCTCTACTCTTCTGACAACTTCAAGTGCAAGTTCATCTTGGTTTGACATACTACTTTATCTCCTCTTCCCTTGCTTTCTTCTCGACTTCCTCTTCTATCTCCAATGCTTCGGCCATCTCCTTGTACCTGTTGCGGATCGTGACCTCGGTCACGCCCACGACGTCGGCGACCTCGCGCTGGGTCTTTCTCTCGCCCTCGAGCACCGAGGCTATGTAGATGGCCGCTGCTGCGCAGCCGCACGGGCCCTTGCCTGATATGACGTCCTTCTCCTTGGCTGTCTTGAGGATCTTGATGGCGCGCATCTGCGTCCTGTCCGAGAGCTTCAGCATCGAGCTGAAACGCGGGATATATGACTCTGCCCTGGCTGGAAGTATGCGAATGTCGAGCTTTCTGGAAATATAACGATAGGTGCGGCCAAGCTCGCGCTTGCCTATGCCGGAAGCCTGCGATATCTCGGTCAGCGTTCTCGGGGTTTCGTATTCCCTGGAGAGCGAATAAACCAAAGCTGCGATTATTGATTCAATGGAACGACCGCGGACCAGGCCCTTCTGGAGGGCCTTTTCGTAAAGCTTCGCGACCTCCTCATGCAGGGTCTTTGGAAGACCCAGGAATGAAATAAGACGCTGCAGCTCGCTCAGGGCGAAGGACATGTTGCGGTCCTTGCTCGTGAGCAGACGCTTCTGCCATTTCCTTATGCGGAAGAACTGGCTCCTCTTCTTTGCAGGCACCTTGAAAAGCTCCGTGGTGCCCTTGCCTATTTCAGTGGTAAGCCCTTTGTCATGGCGCTTGTGCGTGAGCGGCGCTCCCGTGCGCGCGCGCTTGACCTTCTGGTCGTGGTCGAAAGCCCTCCAGTCCTGGCCAGTGTCCACCATGGATTCCTCCATGACAAGGCCGCACTTTGCGCAGATCCTCTCGGCCTTCTCGACGTCCCTGTAGAACCTCACTGAACCGCATTCAGGACATTTGTCGACCATTTTTACCACCTAAATTTACGAATATTTCCAGGCTTTACAACATTGGTTATTAGTCTTTGACATTTTTGCCGCATTTCTTTGGCTGTTTCACTGTCATTTCTGACAGAATTGCCCCCAGTAATTTGATTAGGATAAGCTATGTTAATTCTAGTTTCTTGGCTTGGTTTCCCATATCCAAAAAACAGTAATTTATCATCATCGAGTACAAAGTAAAAATCCCTATCTGATTTATCACGGCAACTTATCATTGTATCCAATACATTACACAAAACTTGTCTGTCTGGCGAATCATAGTATCCACTCTTGTATTTTCTCGCATGCTGGCCAAACACAGGCGCAGCCAGCGCTAAAGACAAAACACCCGCTGCTGCATAAGGCAAAAATCTTGATACCATCTTCTGACCACCGATCAATCAACATATCAGGCAAACTGCGGCAAGCCGTAAGACAAAGTTGACTGCACACCCCAAATACCTTATTTAATTACCATTATGCAGTAACATTGCCGCAATAAAGCCTCAACCCTTAGTTTAGACCGTAAAGTATTTAAAGATTTCGGTGGCTGCTTCCTATGCGCTTAAAAAGGTATGGATTGGGGGCATTGTTGCAGGAAGTGTTGTTATCTTGTCGATTTTCACCCTTGTTGCGTGTTTGTTGATGCCTGTTTTAACAGGCTTAACCATCGATTCTACCCAAGCTTGAGGTCTATACCGCTTGCGAAGGCTGGCGTAGTTCCCAAAGCTGCATTGCCTGACAAGTCTCACTTCTTTTTGTCCTTCTGCCACTTCTCGAAGCAGGCGAAGCAGTAGGCAACCAGCTTGGCAGACTCGCCGTCCCCGCTGGGCACGGAGACGAGCGCGCCCTTGAAGCCGCTCTCGTACTCTATGTTTTCTATCACAGTGCCGCAGGCGTAGCAGTGCGTCTTCATCCTGTACTCGACCATAAGAAAATAGGACTTGAAGGGCTTTAATAGCTCCATTAAGAAATAAACGCGATAATGCGCTTGCTTTGGCAACACCTAATTTAATCCAGGTTTCGGGTGCTAACATGCGCCAATGAGTAGTCGGGCAATCTGACAGAGTAGAAGTCGCAACTTTTTGCATGTATAGTCCCTTTTATGGGCTCGACTACTTTTTGATACTGGCCTTTACGATCGACTAACTGGCCCGGTTCAAGCGTTACTTCGCTGGAATAATCCATGGAAAGCCATGTCCTCGGTATGCCTATCCTCAGCTTGACCCAATAGTCCTTTCTTCCATCAGCACCAATAGAACGCGACAATGTGGAAAAAGTTTCTAAAACGCTTCTGTCAGTAATTATTCTATTGGCAAAGGTCTTAGCGGCTTCCTGATCTGGAAACTTTAGGAAATGACTATCTACCCTCTCCAATAATTCATATCTTGTATATGCAGGATGTTCCAGAGTTTTTTTTGCATGCGGCACGAATCCATGCGTTTTCAAAAAGTTTGCAGCAGCCTCTATTTCGCGTCTTTGTTTTCCCCATATGCCGTATGGATACGGCGCCTTTACAAGCCCGACATACATGCTTTCGATAAATCCTCTTGCTTTGTGTGGCGGTATTGCCCCGGATTCGATCCGCGATTTCAGACTCTGAATTTCATGGGGCAACATTGATATCATCCTATGGGACTATGTGGGAAAGCTATTTAAATTAATCATCAGACTACAGTAAAGGCAAACACGATTCTTTCGGTTTTCTTCAAACCAGACAAACGAAAAAATAGAATTTGGCGCCAAAAATACATTTTATTTGCCTGAAAAGCCTATAAATTTGCTTTTTGCCAATAATAATCATGATCTCGCTGCTTTCGCTCGAGCGGATAGCGAAGAAGGCCGGCGTGAAGAGGATTTCCAGGAAGGCTCTTGAAGAGTTCAGGGAGCTTGTCGTTGACTACGGCAACGACGTGGCAGAGCAGGCGGTCAGGCTCTCGCAGCACGCCGCGCGCAAGACCGTGAAGGCCGAGGACGTGCGGTTCGCAGGGGGAAAGCATGAGAAGGGGAAGTAGGCCGCCTGTTTTTCCGAATCTTTAAATTCATTTCTAGAAATATGTGAAGATGGAAAAAGAACATGCCGGGAACCATGGCTTCAGTCTGGCAGATGGAAGGCGCGTAGTTCTGGGGTTTTATCACGATAGAGGCGACGCAACAAGGACGTTTACTTATTACGACGTTATTATCAATGGAGCCGTTGTGGTAAGCGGGCAAATAGCGCAGCATGCCAGACTTGAGCTGGGGGAAAAAGGCGGCTGGAATGATAATGACGTAGAACGGCGCGTCAGGAAACAATACGAGAACGTTGCTGTATGAACCCATTTCAAAAAAAGCCCAGCCTGCACTTCCACCCGACTTTATTCGGTACAGACTCACAGCCGTAGCAGAAACTTCAGGGCCTTGGATTCTTGAAGAGATGCTTCCGTCTTGCCCATTTGATACGGAACGAAACGAGGCGGGGCTGACTGGTTTCCGGTTTCGTTTTCATAAATATCCATTTATTTGAAATAGCTTCAGGTGGATATTAAGGAAGATGTTATTTAATGTCCCGGCGGAAAAGCCCAGTTTCTCGTATTCAACTTTATATATTTACGGAAATATTGGTAATTGTACTGCCGTCGAGGCGGATTTCTACGGTCGTGGTGTAACAATGGAGAAACACGTCACGGAACTGAAGAAGCTCAAGCCCAACGGCTTCGTGCTCATCGACGACGTGCCCTGCGCGGTCGAGAAGGTGCAGAAGAGCAAGGCCGGCAAGCACGGCGCGGCGAAGGCGAGGCTGTTCGCCCGCGGGATATTCGACGGCTCCAAGAAGATCATAGTGAACCCGGCGGACACCAGGGTGGACGTGCCCATAATAGAGAAGAGGAACATGCAGGTCATCGCGCTGCTGGACGACAACGCGCAGCTCATGGACCTCGAGGACTTCTCGCAGATGGAACTGTCCATTCCGGAAGAGTTGAAGGGCCAGTTGACAGAGGGCAGCGAGGTACTTGTGTGGCGCTACGGCAGGTATGCCATGATAAAGCAGAAACGGTAAAGGCCTTTGTTTATATACTTTTTTGGCGTCATTTCTTTATGGAATATACAATCACAAAAGAACAGGTGGAGCGCGCAAGCAGGAGAGAAGGCGTCTCGCACCCAGTAATAACGGTGCTGGAAACATACTCACCAAGAATAGAGAAGCTGAACAACGAATACCTGCTGACTGCCAAAGACGAAAAAGAACGCTTCGTACGCGGCAATTACGGCTTCCTTGCTGATGCGTTTGAAGACGTGGGCAGCTTCACCATGGAGCCTCTAGACATCGTGGCTATCTGGTCAAAGGCCATAGAAATATTTAGCCACAGATACAAGCTTGCAGCTATGGTATCCTGCGCATATGCAATAGGGCAAGATTCAGGAGGCCCACCTTACCCAGAACTCGAAAGACTTCCACGCTTCTACCTTGAGCAATCCAAATTGCCTGCCGGTCTCGGCAAGGACAGCCTTTTGCATTTTAAAGGCCGGCTAGACAATATACACAGAAACCAGAAAAAACTTTATTTTTATGCATACGGCACAGATGAAGATTTTGGAGAACTTGCGGTAAAATCTTACTACCAGGGCGACGAAGAGGCAAAACAAAAAATGCAAAGGCTGCTTGCACATGCAAAAGAACACAAAACGCACCTCCTTGAAGAGCTTGGAGAGAATTTCGCCAACGGGCTGACTCCATTAACATTCGAGTTGACTGAGGCGCTTGAATCCCAGTAGAGCCGTCTTATATAAAACTTCCCCCGCTTGAATTTTGGCGACTAGGCGACAGAGACCTTTATATTTATAACTATAGTTATAGTTATAGTTATAGGTGAGTGTATGCCCACAACGGTACAGATAAGCGAAACGACGAGGCAAAAACTGGAGATGCTGAAGGAACAGGCAGGGATGAGAACGCTGGACGAGGTCATATCCAGCATTGCCGACAAAGAGCTAAAAGTGCCAAAATCCATGTTCGGCAGGGCCAAACTATCCGGCTGGAAAAAATCCGACAGGATGAAATTCCATGGCGAATAAGTACCTACTGGACAGTTCTGCATGGATAGAGTATTTTGCAGGCACGCACGCAGGCGAGAAAATCAAGGAAGTCGTGGAGAAAGAGGAAGTCGTCACGTGCATACTGTCTATAGCAGAGATATCAGACAAATTCAGCAGAGAAAAGGAGAGGTTTGACAAGTTCTTGGAATTCATTAAAAATACGTCTTCCATTGCCAATATAACCCTCTTGTCGTGTTCCGGCGCGGGCAAATTAAAGGCGGAACGCAGGGCTGCAAAAAAAGAGTTCGGCCTTGTTGACGCGATTATTTACCTCACGGCAAAAGAAAATTCCTCCATTTTTGTGACAAAGGACGGCGACTTTGAGGGCATGGAGAATGTCATGATGATTAGATGAGCCCCTGGGATGCCAAAGACGCGACTAATTCGATTCTGTATTACAGCACATTTTTCTGTCCCGGCAATTTGCCTTATAAGGAAGATTCTATGTAATTATTAGCATGCGCCTGATCGTAGGTGTCGACCCCGGCTCCACCGTGGGCATTGCTGCAATAGATTCGAATTCTAAGACCCGCTACACGGAAACATTCAGCAGCAGGAGCATGGCTTTTTCTGATGTGGTCGCATGGATATCCGGCAAGGGCGAGCCTGTTGTGATCGCGACGGACAAGTCAAGGCCGCCTTTGCTTGCCAGGAGGTTGGCAGCGGCATTCGGTGCCCGTTTGTGGCACCCGCAACATGACCTGAAGCAGGCAGAAAAGGCCGGCGCCGCAAAGCCCTATGGCACAAAAAACGACCACGAGATGGATGCGCTGGCCGCTGCGCTCATCGCGAAGGCGCAGTTCCTCGACACGCTGGAAAAGGTCGAGCGCGGCGTCGAGAAGGCAAAGCAGGGCGCCGTGAAGAAGATGCTCATCACGGGACAGGCCGCAAACATCGAAACGGCGGTGGAGATGCTCGCGGCCAGGAAGCAGCAGCGCATTGGCAAGGAAAGACGAAGGGAGAGGGACGCCTTCGCCATCAGCTTAAAGAAAGAGCTGGCGGACGCGCGCCTGAGGAACGCGGCGCTGGAAAAGGAAATAACCGAGGCAAGGCAAAAAGCGGAAATGAATCACAGGAACAGGAACGAGACCGAATCCGTGAGGCAGATGAGGGAAAGCATGGCCAAGGTTCTTGCCGAGAAGAACAAGGCAATAAAGGAACTGGAGAGGACAATCGAAGGCGAGTACCTTATTGTCGTTGCTTATTATGACGGTATGGATGACGCTGAGATGAAGGACAGGGCGGTCATAATCGGCAAAGCGGACGACAGGGCAATAAACAGAATAGAGAGGGCCGGGGCCGCGGCAATCATAACGGACGCCGAAATAGCGACAGCGCTGCCTCTAGTCGAAAAAAGAAAAGCTAATATACGGGCCGCGGGGAAGTTCCTTGTAGTGGAAAGGCAGGAGAAGCAGAACAAAGAGGGCGACGATTTTGTCAGCTGGCTCGAGGAGTACAGGGAAAAGAGGAAAGAGCAGAAGCAAGACTAGTTTTTACAGGCTGCGGCATTCCGGCAGGAAGGAGCACCGAATACTGAGGTTCCTGATAAAATTCAACCTGTTCGCCATACCGCTCTATGCGATACTAATACTGAATTTTGAATGGGCGTGGCTCCAGACTTTCACGGCCGACATCAGCTACGGCCTGCTGCACGCCATCGGCATCGCGGCCCAGAGGACAGGCGACTTCATCATAATACCGGTGGCAAACGGACAGTGGGGCGCGTTCATCAACTGGGACTGCACGGGCTGGAAGAGCTTCCTGGCCCTGTTCGCGCTGGTCATGGCCACGGACTTCCCGCTCAGGAAGAAGGCAAAGGGCCTGGCGGTGCTGCTGCCGGCCATATTCGCCATAAACATAGCCCGCATAGTGTTCATGTTCTACTTTGTCGCGAGCTTTGACCTTGCGTACTTCGAGATAGTGCACGCCGTGATCTGGTCATGGGGACTGATATTCGCTATTTTAGCTGCATGGACGCTGTGGATGAGGCACAGCGCCAGAGGGCTGGGATTTGTCAGGTAAGGACTGCAAGGAGTCTTTAAGAACATTTTGTCTTTACTACTTTCATGACCCGATATGATCTGGAATCTGCCGCGGCATTCATTGGGATAAAGCCCTATTCATTGCGGCAGATAGTACGTAATGGTACAATAGATGCAGAAAAAGAGGACGGAAAGCTATACTTCGCAGAAGAAGCGCTGAAAGAATACCAACTAAACCATTCGTCCATTGGCAAAATCAGAAACGCGGAAACCCAAAAAGAAGCACGCAGAAGAAGGTTCGACTCAAAGTACGGTAAAGGCTCTTATGAAAAGCTCTTGGAACTCCCAAAACAGTCATGTGTCAGTTATCAACAAGCAGCCCAGGAAATTGGAGTCAGCCGGGAGCGTGCAAGACAGTTGCATGATAAAATATATCCTGAACGTGCCAAAACAGGGCACCAAAGAAAGCATGTTTGTGCCATAGCAAGATACAAAAAAGAGCTGTTTGAAGAGAAGCTGTTCAGGAAATTCTACAGAGCCGCAAGAAGATATTTCTCACCGGAAAGCATCGAGCCTGTGCCACGTCAGTCGGGCGGTAAATTCTCCAAACGCATAGTAAAATTAAACGGCAAAACCGTTCTGCTGAGACAGATAATAAGAACGAGAAGTGTAGAAAAAACATTGAAATCAAGACACCATATTTACCGTCTTTGGCAAACGCCACGGGATACAGATTACCAATTTTACCACATCAGCGGCGCTGATTTTCTGTTCATGCCGAGCACTGCCTCACCGCATAAAATGACTTCCTTTACCGACATTGAACGATCCAAATACCACAGGTTCAAGAACAACTTCGATGCTTTGAAAGAAGAACCTGAAGAAGCAAAAAATTACTAGAGCTGTTTTTAACATAGCTGCCTGG
>CAYJRV010000015.1:0-21335 GCA_964372695.1 uncultured archaeon
TCGTGAAAATCCAAAAAAACAGACCTAAACCCCAAATGCTACGGAGTTAAGGTTTTAAAATCTTCCCATACACCGATTCATCGCCATAGTCAACTTCGGAAAGACTATTTTTTTCCATTATTTGGCCTATCTCTCTGATAATTTTCTTCTCTTTACCTAAGTAGTGCGCAGCAACCATACAATCACTACTTCATAGTGATAGTAAACTTTAAAAAGGTTTGGGCGGTAGAAATCTTTATATAGTATATTAGTTACTATATAGTAGTAACTATATGGGGTGGTGTTATGGCGGCAGAAGGAACTGGAATGGCAGAGGATGGTGGAAAACCGGCTGGAACTTTTGGATATGATAAACCGGAAACGCCTGAATATAAAGGTCTGGAAAATGCAGGCTTTGCCCAAAATGCAGCTCGAATTCCTATTGCAGTAATTTATGCGTTTAACAAGATAACTGGAGCTGTCGAGCCTTTAACAACTACAGAAGAATGTTATCTCGTGCGGCATAATTTAGTATTATAATTTTCTCTTTTATGATTTTATTTTTCCATCCTGGATGTTATTCGTTCTAAATATTCGTTCTAAATATTCGTTCTAAATCAAGAAATCGCTGAGGTCGCGCTCCGTGATCTCGCCGGCCAGGCTGGTCAGCATCATCTTCCTGACTTCTTCCAGCTTTTTTACGTGGCCGAGGACGAAGCCCAGCTTGATGAATGCGGTCTCGGGGTGCATGTCCTCGGCAGGGATAGCGCCGGTTTCATTAAATAGAATTCTGAGGTTCGTGTAGACATTCATGTTGACGCGGCCGTATATCGTTTGTGTTGCTATCACAACAGGAATTTTTTCTGATATTTTTTTTATCATTGGTATCCAGGATTTTTTCGACTGCGTCGGCACGTGGCCGAAGCCCGTGGCCTCGAGCACGATGCCCTTGTACCTGGAAGCGAGATATTCGAGAATCTCGGGATCGCTTCCGGGGTATATTTTTTGCAGTGCTACTTTCTCTTCAAACTTCGTGTCAGCAATGACTTTGCCTTCTGACCGCTTCCTGTAGCCGTCGTTCATGACTTCTATGTTTCCGCTCGGGTGGATTTTTGCAAGCGGCAGGTCGTTTATCGGCCTGAACGCATCCCTGCGGGACGCGTGCATCTTCCTCACCTTGGTCCCGCGGATGAAGAAGCAGTAGTCGTCGTTCATGGTCGCGTGCATGCATGTGCCGACCTCTGCGATGTCTGACGTGGCCGCATAGGCCGCGCATATCAGGTTCATGGCGCTGTCCGTGGAGCCCCTGTCAGAAGAGCGCTGGGAGCCGACAAGCACAACGGGCTTTGTTGCCCTGAGCATGAACGAGAGCGCAGCAGCAGTGTAGTGAAGCGTGTCCGTGCCGTGAGTCACTATGGCTCCGACAGCTCCTTTGTTGAGCTGCCTTGCTATCTCCTGCGCAAGCAGAGACCAGTCCTGCGGCGTGAAGTCCTCGCTCATCTTCGTGAAGGGCTGGACTATGTTTATGTTTGCAATGCCTGCGATCTCCGGCGTCTTCTTGACAAACTCCTCGGGCGTCATGAGGGCTTTTACCGCGCCTGTGTTGTAATCTATCTTCGACGTTATGGTCCCGCCTGTTGTTATCAAAGAAACGAGGGGTTTTGTTTTGTCAAACTTTACTGTTTCTTTCTGCCTCGTCGTGAAGGGCCTTGGTTTTTCTGCGCCTGTTTTCCTTATTTTTGCGCCGGAAATGTCAAGCCCGACATTGTAGCCATTGTCCAATTTCAAAACCAAAACGTCTGGATCGCCCGTGTTGGGCATGAGGACGCCCTCATAGACGCTCTCGTCCTTTTCAATGGCAATCCGGTGCCCGGTCTCGATGCCGTGCTTTCTGAGGAGCTTTTCTATATCAGGGGAGTAATCAGCCATAGGGATAATTAGGAAGGGAGGATATAAAAATCAGAAGACGCGCAGCGATCAGCCAAGCCGTATTCGCGGCGAGCAGAAGGGTGTTATTTAACTTTATATACTTGTTTAACTAGTTATACATATGCCAAAGACATTCATTGCTGTAAGAGATGTGGATGAAGAGACCTTCAGAAAATTCAGATCACTGAGCGTCGGAGAGAAGATAAAACTGGGGGACGCGCTAACAGGAGCTATGAAGGTCTGGATAAAGGAAAAGCGTGCCAAAGCAAAACCCAACCCAAGGGAGTTGGTGAAAATAACCGGCATAATAAAGACAGAACAGAAGGTCAGATGGAGCGAAGAAGTGGACGAATTTCTATACGGGCTGAGAAAATGATTTTACTCGATACAAGCTTTTTATTATCTGTTGAAGTGGAAGGCGACAGCAACCACAACAAAGCCGTTCACATCAGGGATGAAATTGTCAAAGGCGCATTCGGAGCGGCAGCTATTACTGACTATATATTCGACGAGACTGTCACAGTTACTTTTGGCAGGACAAAAAACCTTGGCAAGGCCGTTTTAATAGGGGACTCATTGAAAAGTGCATCCGAAGTGCTGAAAGTGGATGAAGCCGACATAGAACACGCATGGAAATTATTCAAAAACCAGAAGTCTACAAAGCTGAGCTTTACTGACTGCACTACGTTGGCCGTGATGAAGAGGAATAGCATCGAGAACATTGCCACTTTTGACGATGACTTCAAAAAAATAGAAGGCACCAGAGTTGTTCAATAAGCAGGCCCTGCTGAGTATGTTAGCATTTTAGCTGGTCTGTTCTTTTCACAATATTAGTCTTGCAGAAACCGGGAGCGTATCTCAATAAATCTCCACATGGATCTCCTTTATCTCGCGGAAGCCCCTGTCTCCTGTAACGAACCTGGCGCATTTTTCTTCCACGGCTGTTGCCAGATGGATGCAGTCAAAGTACGTGAGCTTCTTCTGTATCTTCCTCATGTAAGTCGCACGCATGAGGCCGGCGGTCTTTGCTATCTCCCCCGAGACGGGGACAACAGTCAGGTTTGGCACCGAGCTTATGTAATAAATTATTTCCTCGGCGCGCTCCCGGCCGCGCTTCCGCCTCAGGTGGAATGCAAGTTCGGCCAGGATAATGGAAGAAATCACAGCCTCCACCTCTCCGGACTTTATTTTTTCCAGATAGGCCCTGGCCTTCTTTGCGTATTCCTGATTATCCGAAAGCATGTCCATGAAGACGAAAGTGTCGAGGTATATTTTTTCGGCCATGCCTGGTCATCCCTTGGTTTCTCTTTTTATGAGGTATTATTTTTATTTTTGTAGGTTAATTTATACCACAATCAATGTAAACGTCTGGTCTTCTGCGCATAGCATCTGATTTGCTTTACACTACATCATTCGGGCTTGATGTCGCGGCGGACGTTTTTCATGGCTACCTTGTTGCCTGCGTCTGCCAGCGCTGCCAGCGGATCGGCGGGCTTCTTCATGAGCACCAGCCTGTTCTCGTGCTTGAATATGACTACGGCTGTGCCCTCTTTCAGGTCCAGCGAATCGCGCAGATACTTCGGTATGACGACCTGGCCCTTGCTGGAGATCTTTGCTTCTTCCATTACAACACCTTTTGGCGCTGAAAATTACTATTTCTTACTTTTTTTCTTAATATCTTACTATATATTAATAAGTAAGATTTACTTCTATATAAAGTTTACTTTTATTTCCAGTTTTACCGGCAATTCCTGTTTTTACCAAGAGCGAATTCTCTTCACGCTGCTACCACAAACATAATATTCTCAGAAAATAACGAACAGGCAGGTGAAATGATGCACATGCACGGTGAGGGTTATGTCTGGAATGCTGAAAACATTACGACTCCCTATTGGGAGCAGGGCAGAGCCAGCGGGCCGTGCTGCTCTTTCTATTTCTATGGAAGCGGCTGGTAGCGAACTGGGCCGGCCTGCTTCTTTTTGCTTCTCACAGGCTGCTATAGCGGCTGCTTACTGTGAAGCCTTCAACGCCGGAGTGAAAATGGGTGACTGACATGTCTTATGAATCAGGGAAAAGCAGCTGGTCCTATCGCCGTAAGGTTAAAAGATGGATGAGATCGCTAAAAAGATATGCAGGTTATGGGGCTCTTTGTGCCAGTTTGTCCCTTGCACTTGACAGCTATGTGTCAGACAGGGAACTCTACAGAACAGCAAACGAGACCAGAAACAACATTGTTTCCGGCTTAAACGCATACAAGCAGGAAGAGCCTGTACATTACTATGTCCCGCTCAAGGAGGGGAACGCGTTCAAGTACGTGGATTTCGGCAACACGCTGCGCAATCCGGAACAATACAGGGGCCACCTGATAATGGAAAAACTAGATAACGGAACGTTCGCGTTCATAGTGGGGAACAAAGAAATGATACCTAGGTTTTTCGGCAGGGCAGAGTTCCAGGAGGCCCTCAAGAACAACACGCTCGACCCGGGCCATCCCGTGTAAAACCGCCTTATTTTTGTTACTTTTAAGTAACGAAAGCTTTATATAGGGGGAAGACCATATATAGAGCAGTGATTAGATGGCAATACTACCACTGACAGATGAGCAACTGATTAGGAAAGGGCTGAAGCTGATACCAATTACACCGCAAGGGGCAACAGGTGATATGACGTACCAGATTCCTCTGCCTGATTTTGCATACACGCCCTTTGACTGGGGCAGGAGAATCATAAGGTGGGTTTGCGAGATATTTCCCTATCCGGGAACTGCCGGTGCACAAGGACAGGCACCTGAGCCGGTGCCGGCACCTGAGCCGGCGCCTGAAGGGGCGGAGGCTGGCGGCGGGATGGCGTATCACAGAAAGGTGCGCTTTTTCCCGAAAACCGGGGAGAAGGTCTACAGATGGCTCAAGGACAAAGCGGAGAGCGAAGGCTATTTTGTAAGAGAGCTCCGCCAGCAGGATATCGGGCATTACTACAGATCAAGAAAGTCCCTTCAAGGTTATGAAAAGCCCACTGGAGATGGGCACGAAATCGGTGTCATGGCCTATGACAGGGATGGCAGCAAGGTCAGCAAATGGAAACAAGCCAGAATACTCGGCCATGAATATGTGGGCGCGAAATACTTCACGCGCAGAGGAAAACCGCATGAAGCCAACCACGGGAAAATAGAGAGCATGGCTGACAGGCTGCTGGACGAGCTTGCTCTTGCAGCTGCGTAATTTTCTCCTTACATTTCTATTTTTCTTCCAGGATTTTGCTTAAAAAGCCGTCTGTAAACCCGTGTTTCGCGTTCATAGTCCGGCCGTCCACGGGCATTAGGCAGGATGAAATGCCATATGCTCTGCGGGCTGACGCCAGCAGTATCCTTGAGCATTTCTTTTCGTATAAAAGACTTCTATGAAGTCTTTTGGCGATTTAGATTGAACTTTGTTCGATCTTCAATAAAGCCCCCAGGATTGAAACCTATTTATTTTGCGGATTTCTATAATAGCTCATGGTAGCTGACATAGGCGAGGTAATGTTCAGGGAAATCCTTGGGATGAGCGCCTATCCCGGCTCGCCGTTCACCGGGGAAATCTTCCGCGACATCATTCTGTTCTTCTTCGTGCCGACAGTTTTCCTCATCATCTTTGTCTATCTGGCCTCAGGCCTTATCATACCGCCCACTGTCAAAAAACTGAGGCTTCTGATGGCCCTTGCCATCTACTCGTTCATCATAGCAAGCAGGTACTACGAGGGATTTGCCATATTCGCGTCGCAGTTCTACTTCGTCTTCGTGATATTCATAGGAATACTGTACTTCATCGGCACACATTTCCGGCGCGCCAGTGGCGGAGGCGGCATGGCCTACGAGGGCGGCGGGATGGCGTATGAGGGCGGCGATCATGGTGGAAAAGGTAGAAATGTCTTCGACTTTAGAGAGAGAGCAAGAATAAACAAAAGACTGAGAGAAGTAAATGCGGCTATAGCAGACCTTGAGAAAAGACTGAATAAAGCACAAAGCAGCGGTGCAAGGGATGCGCCTGTATGGGCTGAGAGGCTTTCTGCGCTGCTCAAGGAAAAAGCTGATCTTGAAAAAGAACTCGAGATAAGTCCAATTAAATAATGCGTGATCCCATGCCAATCCCAGTCATCTCGCTGCCGGTCATCGGCGCGTTCCTGTTCGTCTTCGCCATCGTTCTAGGGCTGCTCTCGACTGCGAAGCTCTTCGACAAGAAAAATGTTAATGTCGCGATAGCCGCGGTCTTCGGCCTGTTCTCGGCGATCTACGAGCCCTTCGTATCCGGCATACAGACCTTTCTGCCCATTACCGCGATAGCCCTGATAATAATATTCTTCTTCGTGCTCATCAGGAAGCTCTTCGGGAAGAAGGAGGGGCAGAAAGACGAGTTCGACTCGGTGCCAATAGCAGTCGTACTCATCTCGCTGCTTATCGTCCTCGTAAGCCAGTGGGATCGGGTGCGCGGCTTCCTGCCTGCCGGAGTGGACGCGGCGAACGTGGCCTGGGGGCTCGGCATAATAGCAGTACTGATCATATTCTGGGTGGTTTACAGCCATAAAGAAGAAAAATAAGTTTATAAACAACCGAGTGCAATAAAATAAAAGAAAAAGGAGATGCAAATGGCAACGGACTTCACAACGATATTCACGGGCACGCAGGCCCTGAGCTTCTACGGCTTCCTGTTGCCGTGGCTCTTCACATTCGCGATTGTCTACGGGCTCCTTGACAAGGCAAAATTGTTTGGCGACAAATCGCAACGTCCTGTCAATGTAGCGCTCGCCTTTGTCATAGCGTTCTTCGTGACTGGTGTGGGCGGGCCGCAGCTGGCGGGCTTCTTCGTTAACTTCTTCGGAGGAAGCTCGATATTCCTCGCAGGCATATTAGTTTTCCTGCTCTTCTGGACGCTGCTAGGCGGGGATACCGGAAAAAAACACCACACCGGAACCATAGGTTTCATATTCGTAGTCATAGTCGCTGCAGTGCTCTTCCTGACGAGCACGGGGACATTCTCGGGATTCGTCTTCCTGGACTCGGGCACGGCAAGCCTGATCTTCTGGCTCGTGATAATACTCGTAGCAGGCTACCTGATCACCAGGGAAAAGCCGGCTGCAGCCGGCGGCGAAGAGCCGAAGAAAGGATAGGTAAACCGACGTTTCCGGCTTCTGATTTTACGCCATTTTTTCCAAATACTAAAAGATAGTAACTTTCAAAAATTATTTTGTAGTTGCCCGAAATGGTGGAAGAAGCAGACTGATTCATCGGCGGCTTAAAAGTCGGAGAACTCCCGGCCTATGAGCTAGCATCCAAAAGCTCGGTTATCCCCAAAAGCCGAATGAACCCGCACCTTCTGCCAGGCAGTTTATTGATTTTTCCAGATTTGCGCCAAGGAAGAGCAAGGCAGGCAAAAGCCGGCCGTCTTTTACCGTCCGGCTTTTTCCAGTGACACTCCGGGCTTGTAACGTATAAATAATTCCCTGTGGAAAGGAATAAAATGGCCGACCCGTTCACGGTGCTTGTGTCAAACCTGAACTCCATCGGGTTCTTCGGGTTCCTGCTCCCCTTCATATTCACGTTCGCCGTCGTCTTCGGCCTGCTCTGGAAGAGCAAGTGGGTCGAGAACCAGCGCATCAACGGCGTCATAGCGCTTGTCTTCGCGTTCTTCGTCGTAGGCTTCGGCGGGCCCGCGCTCGCGAACTTCTTCGTGAACCTCTTCGGGCTTGCCACGCTCATCATAGCGGCGCTGCTGGTCATCGTGCTGTTCATAGCCATGGCAGGCGGCGACGCCAGCAAGGTCCTCGGCAACAAGGGGACATACGCCATACTGGGCGGCACCGGGATAATCATATTCTGGATAGCGCTGGGCAGCTTCGGCGTGAGCGTGAGCGACTCCGTAGTCGGGATAATCTTCGTCATCGTGCTGCTGGCCATAGGCATAGCCTTCATCACGGGCAGCGGGAAATAATTTCCTCCTTGTAATTAGTAAATAGTATTTTGGCGACGAGCGGATGACCATGCGGGAAGACCATTACAGGAAAAAATACTACGAAGCCAGGCAGATATTAGGATTTGCGTAAGATGTACTACATAATATCGTGCAAACCCTGTATAGCGAATTGCGTTTCTATGCAGTACAAGCAACGCAGTTCTCTATAATACAGGAATGGACGGACAAACAGGGACACGACAGATGCTGGTATTATCCTGACATGTTCAGAAAACTGGCCAAGATTTTTAAAGTAAAATCCACCAGAAACCCTTCACTGCCGCCGCTGGAAGAATTCAGGAAGGGCTGCGATCGTTATCAGCGGGAAGAATATAAAAACGCCCGCGGAGAAAAGTAGCCTGCACGACCGCCGGCTCAAGGGCAAATTCTTTCACCGTATCTCTTACCCGGATCACTGGAAATAACAGTCAAAAAAGTTTAATTAGCACTCTATACTTATTTGTAAATATGAAACTTGTCAATCTTACAAAAAGAAACTACAAAATAGCGTGGGCAATTGTAAAAGACTGCTTTTCTTCAAATAGGGATAGAAAAGAAATAGAGTATTACTATAAACTATATGTTGATCATGACTGGACAAAGACTGCTCATTTTCTGCGATATTTTATTGTTTATCAGGGAACAAAACCGGTAGGGATAACTGGACTGTACAAAATGAATAAAACAGACACAACATTCTGGCTTGGCTATTTTGGTGTCATTAAAAAAGAAAGGAAAAAAGGCCTTGGGACAGAAATTTTAATCAAAACGCTGCAAATGGCAAAAGGGATGGGTGCTAAACGCGTAATGACTTGGACAACATCCAGGAAATCAGGACATTTCTACAAGGCAAATGATTTTAGGTTAACAAGACACAGAACAGTAGAAAAATTGAACGGAAAGATTGTCAAAAAGTATTCCATCCACGATATATTTTATTCCAAGAAACTGTAATCAGGCGTAGCTCTTCGGCTCCTGCTTCGATTTCATCTCCGAGACCATTGATGAGAGCGACTCTATGTTCCTCGTCAAGCTTGGCAAAAACTGCTTGAACGCGCGCTCAAGCCCGCCCACGCGTGCGTCCAGGTCTTCCAGATGGTCGGAAAGCTCCGTCAGGCGGGCTTCCAGCTCGGTGGAAGGCGTTTCCTTTCTTGATGTCTCGATGCGCTCCTCGAAAATCTTCATGTCGGCGCGGACCTTATCGAGGCCCTCGTCAAAGCGCGCCATCTCGTCCTGGAAGTGCTGCCACTTCTCCTCGACAATGCCCTCGATGAGCTCCTCGACAGGCTGCTGCTGCTCCTGCGAGAACTGCGGCAGGTCCTGGTACTGGGGCTCCTGGCCGGCAAAAATGTCCTCAGTCGCCAGGTTGTCAAAATTATCATCAGACGGCGCCTCCCCGAACTCGAAGCCCGATTCCTGCTGTGGCGGCGGTGCCGCAGGCATGGCTCTCATGGGCTTCTCCTCCGAGACGCCGGACTTCACTGCGGAAAGCATGGCCTTTTCTATGTCGTTGTAGGAATAGCCCTTCGCCTTCAGGGCCTTGATTATATCCTTGTCCGACATGCCGCGCCGCGTCATCGTGTTTATCTCGTCAGTTGGTATGGGCCTTGCTTCCTGCTTCCTGTGAAAGAACATAATATCCCTCCATTTTCAGGCGTGAAATCTCTTTCCTAGTTTGAATATATCCACACTTTATATTTCGCCAACCGCTTTTCTCCTACCGGCTCTCCAGCGCTATGACGTCCTCTGTCTGCGGGCTGAGAAGATCCAGCATCCTCTCTATCTCCTTGATGTCGCGCTTGCGCGCGAAATTGTTAATCTGCTTATTTATCTTGTCCAGCGTGTTTTTTAACGTTATCATCTCCTCGTTGAGGCGCCTGACCGACTCCTCCATCCCGGTGAAGCGCAGGTGGTTCTTCTTCGCCTTGTCCAGCGAGGCATCTTCCACGGAATCAAGCCGCGTCTCCATGCCATCCATGCGCTGCTCCAGCGCCCTCAATCTTCTCGTGTCCTCGTTGCTCCTTCTCACCAGCTCGGAGATGATGACCTGGTAGTTCGTTTCCTTCATGCTTTATTGTTGGTCGTCCGGGCTTATTAAGATTATGCTGAATGATGCAAGCAATAAATAATTACGATTCAAATACAGCATATGGTCTTCGAGTACGAGTATGACGAGGAGTCGCAGAAGATGCGCATCAACACGACAGGCGCGATATTCGACTCCTCGCTGGAGGACTACGACGTCGCGATGGCGGCGACGATAGACAAGCTGCTCGAGCTCAAGCGCGTGGCGCGCATCGTGCTGGCAGGCACGCGCGAGTACGAGTACGACTTCCCGGAGTCGAAGATGCTCCTGGAGATAGCGCTGGCGCTGGAGAAGATAGTGAACCGCAGGATAATAACGCTGAGAAACATCGTGATAGGCGGGTGCGAGGCCGAGGCGCCGCAGAGGTTTGATTTCATGCGGAACTTTGCCAACGACCTGCGCTACGACCCCATAGAGGCCTACAAGAACCTCCTCAGGGAGATCAGGAAGACAAATGTCCGCTGGGAGCGCTCGCAGGGCGCGGAGAAAAAGTGCAACCAGCACTACCTGGAAAATGCGCTGCTGCCCAGCAGGGACCTGCTTGAAGAGACGAAACTCATCCAGATGGCAAAGCCGCAGCTTGCAGAGCACAAGAACAGATCCCTTTACAGGAAACTTTTCCACCCGACAATAAGGCCGAATTTCATATACACAAGATACGTATCACTGCCGCCGGCCGATGCAGAGCTCGTGGAGCGCTACAGCATAGACGACACGGACATAGAGATATACAAGATGCCGGGGAAGATAAGGCTGCTCTACCACATCGTGCCGCCGGAGTTCAAGCTGGGCGAGATGCAGTACACGCTGCTGGACGCGGCGCGCAGATACCTGGGCAGGCACGAACCGAGGGACGTGGAGCTCTCCCAGCCGGAGAGGCTCAGGGAAAACTTGTACAGGATAGGCATGGACATGCTGCGGGACCTGAGCATCGAGAATGACTACAACATAAGCGAGGAAGAACTTTCAGGCCTGGCAAATATACTGAGCAGGTACACGGCGGGTCTGGGCATCCTGGACCTGATACTGAAGGACGAGAACATCCAGGACGTTGCGATAAACTCACCGATAGGGCAGATGCCCATCTACATCTTCCACGCTAACTACCAGGAGTGCGAGACCAACATCGTGCCGAGCAGGGAGGACGCGGAATCGTGGGCCACGAGATTCAGGCTGCTCTCAGGAAGGCCGCTGGACGAGGCAAACCCCGTGCTGGACACGGAGCTCTTCGTGCCCGGCGGAAGCGCCAGAGTGGCTGCTATAACAAGGACGCTCTCTCCCGAGGGCCTGGGATTCGCGTTCCGGCGCCACAGGGACAAGCCGTGGACATTCCCGCTCTTCATCAAGAACCGCATGATCGACTCGTTCTCGGCAGGGCTGCTGTGGTTTCTCATAGACGGCGCGAGGACATTCCTCATAGCGGGGACGAGATCGAGCGGAAAATCCTCCTTTCTCGGCGCGTGCATGGTGCAGATCATGCAGAAGATCAGGATCGTCACGCTTGAAGACACCCTTGAGATCCCGGTGCCGCAGCTGCGCGAGATCGGCTATAACATTGAAAGGCTGAAGTCGCGGTCTGTCATCACAAATGTTGAGACAGAACTGCCTGCCGAGGAGGGCCTGAGAACCGCCCTGCGCCTGGGGGATTCCGCCCTGATAGTCGGGGAGGTAAGGTCAAAAGAAGCGCTTGCCCTGTACGAGGCGATGCGCATCGGAGCGCTCGCGAATGTCGTGGCAGGCACGATACACGGCGACTCTGCCTACGGCGTCTTCGACCGCGTCGTAAATGACCTGGGCGTCCCGCCGACAAGCTTCAAGGCCACAGACATCGTGCTCATCGCAAACATGCTGAAATCGGCTGACGGCCTCAAGGCATTCAGGCGCGTTGTTGAACTGACCGAAGTCAGGAAGCACTGGAAGACTGATCCACTGAACGAGGGCGGCTTCGAGAACCTGCTCGAATACTCGGCAAAGGACGACGTGCTCAAGCCTACGAAGACGCTGCTCACAGGCGAGAGCGTGATCCTAAACGAAATCTCCGAGCGCGTCAGGGAGTGGAGGGGGAACTGGGACTCGATATGGGGAAACATAAAGCTGCGGGGCCAGGTAATGCAGACACTTGTCGAATTCTCGCAGAAGAAAAACAATCCTGATGTGATGGAGGCCGCCGGTGTTGTTGAATCCAATTCCATGTTCCACATCATCAGCAGCGAGGTCCGCGAGGAAGTCGGCAGCCTGGACAGCGGGCTCATCTACGAGCGCTGGGAGCAGTGGCTGAAGAGGAGATACGAGTAGGAATATCCCCAGAGATTCGCCTTAAACTGCTGATTAAAAAGATGCTTGTGGAAATTTCCGTAAACAAGTTATTCAGGTTTCAACTGTTTTAGTTTTTGAGCGTGTTTTTTCTAACGACAAGTTCGCCGTCAACCGCCTGAGAAAATCGCTGTCCTGCAGGAAAAAATTCAATAAATTGGAACTCGAAACAGCCGAGGTGCTGGACTAAATCAGACCGACCGCGAAATTCGTTTTTTCCTAACCTATTTCTATACCTTCCCGCAAGTAATATCATGGCCAGACCTGACCCTAAAAGAGACGCAAAAGCCGGAAGAGAGGAAGAAATAAAAAGGATCATATCCCGCGAGTACAGGATATTCAAGGAGGAGGAGATGCTGGGCTCGCTTCCGAGGACCCTTTATGAAAAGGCGTGCAGGAAGTCGGAAAAAATCCTGAGCGTCGGCCCGGGAAAGAAGTCGGAAAAGAAACTGGAGGAAGCCATAAAATTCTGCCACCTCAACGTGACGCCAAGAGGCGCCGCATCCTTCACCGCACTGTTTGCAATTTCCAGCATCCTGATTATCCTGGCCCTCATGTCGCTGGGCCTGCTCGGACTGCCCGGCCTGCCGAAAGACATAGGCATATTCCTGCTCGTCATCGCGCTCTTCTTCACATACTACATCTACGCATTCCCTTTCCATCTCAGGAGGAAGTACGAGGTGGAAACGAGCAGCGACATGGTGACCATGGTGCTTTACATGGCCATGTACATGCGCAATGTGCCCAGCCTGGAGGGCGCGGTGAAATTCGCCTCCGAGAACATCCCGGGCTATCTCGGCTACGAGCTGAAGAAGATGCTCTGGGACGTGGAGGTCGGGAACTACTTATCGATGCAGGAAGCGCTGATTGCCTACACGAAAAAATGGGAGAAGAACCGCGAGTTTGTCGAGTCCGTAGAGCTCATGATCACCTCGCTCAGGCAGGTGAGCGAAAAAAGAATAAACATGCTGGACGAGTCCGTGAACATCGTCCTCGAGGGCACGAGGGAGAAGGCGAAAAACTTCAACCAGCAGCTGAAACTGCCGGTCATGGTAGTGCACGCGCTCGGGATAATACTGCCTGTCATGGGGCTCGTGCTCTTCCCGATAATATCCATATTCCTCAATGTCGGTTCTGTCGTGCTCTTCATCGGCTACGACGTCGTCCTTCCGCTCTTACTGTACTTCATAATAATCAGGATACTGGAGTCCAGGCCCGTGACGTTCAGCAGGATAGACATCTCGGAGAACCCGGACGTGCCGCCGAAGGGAAAGTTCTTCTGGGGCAAAAAGGCCGTGCACGCATGGCCCATAGCCTTAATCGCCGGCGCAGCCGTGATAAGCCTGGGCATAATACTTGCAAACGCCGAGGCGGCGCAGGCGGCGGCAGAGGGGACAAAATTCCAGGGCATCCTGCCAGCCATACTCATAACTTTCGGGATAGCCCTGGGATTCGGCCTGTACTTCACGCTTCTCGCGCGGACGCGGACGAGGGTAAGGCAGGAGACAAGGCAGGTCGAGAGCGAGTTCGCAGAGGCGCTGTTCCAGCTGGGCAGCCAGATATCAGGCGGCTCGCCGATAGAGATATCCATAGAGCGCTCCATGGACCGCATAGAAAACCTGAAGATAAAGAGCCTGTTTGAAAAGGCCCTCAACAACATGAAAGTCCTGGGCTATACGTTCCAACAGGCATTCTTCGACCCGACCTACGGCGCGATAAGGTACTACCCGTCGAAGATGATCAAGTCAGTGATCCGCACCGTGACGGAAGCGACAAAGAAGGGCGTCAACACGGCGGCGCAGGCCATGCTCTCGGTCTCGCGCTACCTGAAGGGCCTGCACCAGACGCAGGAGGACGTGAAGGAAAACCTCAGCGACACGCTGAACTCGCTGAAATTCCAGGCCTACTTCCTCTCCCCGATGATATCCGGAGTCATAGTGACGATGGCAATCATAATCATCCAGATCCTGCAGAACCTGCAGGTGCAGACCGCGAGCCTGGGTACGCTCGGCCAGCTAGGCAACCTGTTCGAGGGCATCGCCATCACGCCGTTTGAGTTCATCCTTGTCGTGGGCATCTACCTCATAGAGACGGCCTTCGTGCTTTCCATGTTCATAAACCAGATAGAGTCGGGCGACGACGACACGGGCATGAAGAAGGTTGCGGGCAACGCGCTGATAATAGGCTACGTCGTCTTCATGATAATATTCTTCTTCACCTTCGCCCTCTTCTCGCCGCTCGTGCACCAGGTCCTGTGATCCCGGCAAGTGCTGAAGCGGAATGGCGGGCAACCGGCAGGGACTGGGCAGCCCGAAAAGCCTTCGTTGGTGAAGAGCAAAATATCGAAACTCGGCAGAGCCTGAACTACAGCAAGTGACAGAAATATTCAGACAAAATACTGTCCTTGCTATAAGGAGATGACGTTAGAATTGTCTGAAAACTAATGTCATCGACTATATTTCAGTTCTCTCCCAGGCGCAGGGCAGGCAATATCCAAGAGCTGAATGCTAAGGTTAATTTCTTTCTCGAAATTTCCATGAAATCATGAGGCATTGCAATAAAAATCCGGGATGGCCGGCATCCAGCTTTTCCCAGTGGCCCCTATTTCCGCCAATTCTATTTATATTCGGCGCGGGAAAATTAGTCCAGATACACATGGCAGTGAAAAAGGGCAACACCATTTTCGAGAGCGGCATGCTGTTCTTCGTGGGCACGGCCATACTGGCCACGATAGTGACGCTGCTTTTCGTGCTCATACACCAGGTGTACTCAGGCAACGCAAACCAGGAAATAATAACCATACCGGGCTATCCGGCTGGGCTGGCGCTATTGCAGGGCAGGAAGAAAGCCAGCATACCGCAGAACATGCTGCTGCACATAGCAGTCATCATCGGGACAGCCCTGGTCTTGTTCATGCTCTGGGGGGTTGTGGACGAGAACGGGCAGAAGGTTTTCACAGAGACGCTATTCAGGATAACAGGATGATTTTCCATGCACGAGAAAAGGCAAAAGGGCATCGTAATCACGACAGAAATGCTGGTCATAGTGGTGTTTCTCGTAGTCGGCGCCTTCCTTTTCATTGTCATCTATTCGACGTTCGTTGGAAATTCTGCGGACCCGATAAATGTCTTTACCAACAGGCTTCTTGATTCACTGATCGGAAAGCTGTCGTGATTGCATGGAGATGGAAATACCGGTCTACCTGATAGTCGCGTTTGCCGTGCTGGCGCTGTTCGTGCTTTTCTACACGCAGAACATACAGGCGACCGAGCAGCCGAAGATACCGAAGTCCATTGTAGTGACCAACAATTCCGGCGTAGACGCGATAAGGATAGAAAAGCCGGACAGAGTCCCGGGCGGCTGGGAATGGCCGCTGATCGAGATAGGGATAACCGCCAAGTATTCGGCAGACCTGAAGGAAGGCGAACAGGTGGACGTCGTGCCCTTCGTAATATTCAACGGCAGGGAGCAGAAGGCGCTATTCATTGAAAGGGATGTCCCAAGAGAGGTCCCAAAGGAGTTTTTCACGCTCACAAAGCAGCAGGACATGGCAGCAGGCACAGTGAGGGCAACCAGCCTCGTAACGAAGGACGGGCCAGTGGCATACGGCGTGCTGGACAACGAGAACAGGCTCAATGTCGGGGACAAGCTGATATTCGCAGCGAAAGGCACGGTGCCAAACAACAACAACGAGATAAATTTCACGCTCAAGCTTGATGGAGTTGACCTGTCCACACTAGACGCGATAAAAGACATAAGCACACTTGATATCGGGCGCAGCTGCAAGGGCACTTTCCACGTGGAATGCTACAACAGGCTTTACACACTTGACCTTTTCGGGGAGCAGGCGTGCGAGGGAACAGGGCTGCTGAACAAGTGCCAGGCTGTCATAGAGATGTGCAACACCACGGTGACGATAACGAACAGGAAGGTGAGCTGCAGCGAGAGATGGGCCTGCGTGACCTTCAGCACGGAGCCGGGGAGGCAGTTCAAGGTTTTCGAGACGGGCGAGAAGCCGAGCGTCGCGTTCTTCAAGAAGAAATGCGCCGACCGGTACGACCAGCTGGGCTCGCTGGAAAACCTCAAGCTCGTATGCGACAGGACCGAGTTCCTCGGGCAGTACAAGTTTACCGGAGATGTCATAGACAAGGACAGGGATACAAATTGTTAGTGGGATCAATTTGATTAATTATTTCTTCAATCTCAGTTCCCTAGAGATGGCCAAACCTGAAAAGGACCTGGGCACAGCAAAGACTTTTCGGGTCTTTGCGTGCACAAAGAGATTCATTCTTTGTTGCATCATAAGCCCCGTGCAGCCTGCAGCTAAACGGGTCTCAAGTTTTCGTCGTCTCATCTATCATCCAAACCCTGTGGTTTCTGAAGGCAAAATGATTTCACTGTTTCGCTCGGAACGGCCAAAGTCAAAGCTGGCTGCGAAAAAGGGTTATCAACAAAATGGGAATGGCGGAAGCCCTCCGGATTTCCGGGTGCGGCTCTTTCCCGGAAAAGACCTGCTGAAAGCAGACGCTGCTTTTCATGGATACGGCGCGATTCCGCTTCTAAGGGTTGCCACTTCACTTTTAACAATTACCGAAAAAACAACAAATCAAACATTTATTTAGCAGCCCGCACAGTTATAACCATGGGCCTGCAGATCAGCCAGGAGGCTGTCTACTACATCATACTGATGGTCGTCGTGATATTCATAGGCATAACCTATTTCTTGCAGACTGACATAAAGTCGCTGTTCTCCGGCGAGGATATTTTTGCTCTCCCGAAGGTGGAGATAACCGAAATAACAAGAGATAATCTGGCAGGAACTTGTGAAACAAGCGGCCTGGAACTCGCATACAGGATTCCGGTGAACATAAAAATAGACCTGAAGAGCAGCAAAAACAAGGAAGCTGTCGACATATACCCGATACTTGACGTTGGAAACAACCCGGCATTTGCATTTGATGGCGCCTCCCCGAAGGCGATAAGCTGTACGCCTGTCGAGAACTCAAAAGACTACAGCTGCACAGGCTCTGATGAAAACAGCGGTCCATTCCAGTTTTCCCTGGACCTCAGAAAACTGCAGGACGATTCAAATTTAGGCAGAAACTCCCTTACACCTGTACAGATATATTTTTTCAGAAAGACCGATGCAATAAGGGACTATATAACGGAGAAAACAGCCTTTTCCGGAAGGACTACATCGAACCTCGTGCAAACGTTCACGGATTTCTACATAACCAGCTACTATATCGGGTATACTGACACTACATGCACCGAAACGCCGTCATTAAGGAGATGTGAAGACTTGGACATAAATACAGAGTGCGGTCTGCTTTATCCTGACCAATGCTACAGGAGGCCATCAGGAGGGAACAGTTTTGCCTGTGTGGAATGCCCGCAAACGAGTGACTGCTCCCGGTACGATACAGATTCATGCGGACAATGCCAGACTGCAAGGCAGAGATGCTTTTTGGATCGAGATCTCAGATGCGTGAGCAGACTATAGGCGAACAATATGCAACTCCCCATAAACGAGACGACGCTGATAGTGCTGGTGGTGGTCTTCATCTTCATTTTCTTTTTGTACCTCGGCTTCTCCGGGGGCGGCGACCTTGTGGGGCTGAGGACGATATTCGGGCATTTTGGTGGTTGAATGAGGATAGAGTACATCATAGTCAGCTTCGTGATACTGCTCATAGTGCTGCTCGTGGCGCTGACGATACTGGGGGGCGTCAACGAGGGGCTTAGCTTCATAGGAAAATTTTTCAAGTGATTCGATGCAGACAGCTGAAGAGCTTACGATGACAGGCCTGAGCCTAGTATTCCTGCTGCTGGGCGTAGTGCTCATTGCCAGCATCGTGCTCAGCGCCTTCAACCCGTACGAGCAGATAGCCCTCGCAAACACGAGGAAGCTCGCCGCCGTGATGAACCAGGCCTGCTTAGCGGACGGGCAGCGCATCAGTATAGATTTCGACCTCCCGCAGAACGTGCCTATCGGCTCCAACTTCCTCACGGTGCTGCCGAAATGGCTCATGAGAATCTACGGCGACCCGAACTTTGTCGTCTACTACGAGGCGTTCCCGCCAGGAGAGGCGATAGGTTGGGAGACCTACCATGAGTTCGACCACAGGCTGTACATAAGATTGCCTGACACAAATCCAAACGGCGACAGGTGGACTGAGAGTGGAGTTGATGAGTATGTGAACGGGAACAAAGACAGAGGCATACAGGGCAAGCTCGCTGAATTCCGGCAGAACAATCCTGACAAAACTCTGGAGGGCTATGTTGTCGCCAACCTTGTCCTTTCAGGCAAATACCCCGGCCTAGAGGCTCTGAAAATTGATACAAAGAACTACAGGCCACAGGATGTGATAGGGAAAGAAAGCCTGTTTGGCGGAGGAGGAACAAGCAACCAGTTCGGAACAGCAGAAATCTTCTTCGGCTTCGGGTCATGGGACAGCTCCAAGTCAGATCCCCAGCAGCAGCCGCTTCCTGTGGACCAAGAGGACTACTTCCGCTTCAAGAACTATGGAGGGCTTCCGACAGTCGAGAAGACGCTGATAAAATACGAGTCATGCGGGCCCTACGCGCTCTGCCTCAAGACGCGCGGCGGCGTGTACAGGTTCCCGCTCAACAACTGCAAGAATAGCGACATCAAGACCGTCCAGCTTGTTTACGATGCGAGAAACAGCAGGACCTACGATGCTTATATAGGAAACATCCCGACAACAGCATTTAAACTGCTTGGAGCCGGGATTGGATGGATAATTCCTGTTCCACTGGGAGCCGGAAAATTAACTTCAATAACACTTTTAACTTCGGCGGCCAATGACGTAGTCACTTCACTTCTTGGCTCGCTTTACTCTATTAAAACCGGCGACTTCGCCATTGCGAGCCCGTGCAGCATCGGTAAGGCCGAGATAGTACAGACAAGCTGCAACAAAACGGACATTCAGCTGCAGGTTGATTATAACCCATGCGAGAGGTACATAAAATATCCCATCTTCAGCATAGACAAAGACAGCAATATTGCCAATGTCGGAAACCATTACATATGCGCCAACTACCTGAAGACGCCTGAAGGGAGCGCAATAGACATCCCGCCGGCCGAGCAGTTTAAGGATGGGGACAAATGCGTGCAAGTCAAAATATCCGAGCCGCCGAAAGGCTTCTGCTGGACGGCCGACACGTCAAACTTCGCAAATACCATAGAAGGATTTGCATTGAAGAGTTTCTTTCCAGTGAAAAATTCCATAGAGTACATAAAAACAACAGGGGATATAGCACTAAAGCCGACAAAATCGGAGGATTTAGATAATGTCGTGGCGCAAACGGCGAGGTTTTTTTCGTGGGGCTGGCCGTTCGAGCGCGTGACGAAGTGAGTGCGGCAAGACAGGGTGATATAGTGAAACAAGCAAAGAATCCGGATATGTTTTTACTTGTTTCACATACACTCGAAGAAGCTTCGCTTCTTTGGTGCACCAGAAAGCTCCGCTTTCTGCGTGTAGCTCACAAGGGAACCGCGTCCTTTTTGTTTCCTTGCAGGGCTATAAGAATTCTTACCAGGAAGAAGGGGCAGGATTCCCTGCAGTGGACGTTCATCAGCATCCTCGTAGCTCTGCTCTTCGTAAGCTTCGCCGTGAGCCCCCTGCAGAATTCCGTGGAGGAAGCGGCGAGGAACACGGAGCAGATAGTCGTGCAGGAGCTTGTAAGCGCGATAAACCTTGCGCAGGCATCGCACAGCACCACTGATTACACCTCATTCGTGGCGGTGCGCGGCAAGGAGAAGTGCACCCTGGAGGCGCATGACGGCATCGTCAAAGCGACCTTCGAGGACAACGCGAAGAAGCGCGTGGTCTTCGGCCATTATCTGGTGACTGAAAGCGTGGTCCGCGTGGACACGCCGGACGGGCAGATCGACTGCAGGGCCGGAAGCATAGCAGTGAAGAAAAGCGGGCAGCTGGTGACGCTCAAGGGGGGCTCCTCATGAAGCTCGACCCGCTGCAGATTTTTCTTGCGATACTGCGCTATATCCCGGCGATCGTTGCCATTGTGGTGGCCATAGTTTTCATCTTCTCGTTCAAGATAGTCGTCATCACGAACGAGATGGAGAGGACGAACATAGAGATGGCCGAGAATTTTTTCTCCTCTAAGCTCGCTTTCGACAGGGCTGTGTTCGATCCTGATCAGCTGGACAAGTTAATACAAGATGCTAACGCGCTTTTTGGCAGAACTGACAAGAACCCGAACATAGAAAACGAGTCAATAGCGCGGCACTGCAGCATAGCTTACTACGCAGAGATAGAAGACCTCACGGACAGCAGCAAGAAATGGGAATTCGGCTATGCGCCGGCGGAGGGCAAGGACAACGAGGCGCTGCTGCAGTCAAGATCAGAGTATCCGACGTCTCTATACATCAAGTCAGACAAAGGGCGCGGCTACGAGGACGTTCACCCAGCAAGGCTCACGCTCACGCTCAGGGAGACATGGCTCAGCAGGATCGGCTGCATGGTCGAGGAGGCGCATGACTTCAGGGAAATCAGGACGGTTCAAGTGCCGTGCATATATGAAAAACTCGTGGAGGAGAGCATTCCGGGAGTCGGAATTACGCTAGGCAAAAAGGCCTGCCTGCTTTCTGTCAAGAGATCTGCAGAAAACGGGAAGCACATATGCCTGGACAAGCCGGGCGGCACCATACGCATTTTCGATACGCAACAAGCAGAGTGCAGGTACTTTCCAGGAGAGATAAACCTGGTTGACATGGTTGATGCGTATGACAAGGAAAAGCAAAAAACGCTGACAGCGTACCCATTAAAGGAGGAGGTCCAGAAAGACCTGAATTACAACGATTACAGGGAGCTCTGCGACCAGCTGAATAAAAAGCAGAAACAGGCGGCAGGGACAGGCGACGTCGTCAAATCGGTGGTGCTATGCCTCAGGTGATGAAGATGGCAGAAGATAGATTTCGCCTGATTTCCAAAATTGAAATTGTTGAGGTGTTTTGAAAATGAAGTTTGAGAGTAGTGATAGAAAACTTCTTTTCAAAA
>CAYJRV010000016.1:0-19304 GCA_964372695.1 uncultured archaeon
ATCCCGCCGACATTGTGTTTCACAGCAAAGAGCCGAAGACTCTTTGCGTGCGCAAGAAGCAAAACTTCTTGCTGCATCTGCTGTCTAAAGACAGCAGTTTTCAATGTCGACAAGATAAAAACAAAGTTCTCCTGAGCCGCCAAAAAGCTTGGCTTTTTGCGCGTATGCGAAAAAATTCGCAGCTTAATTTTCCCAAGTTTCCGGCACGGATTATCCGGCTTCTGTTGTGGGTACCCGCACAGGGAAGAACTGGGCCAGCTTCTTGAGGGCTGCAAGCTCTATCCTTTCGCCGCTTTTCAGTATGTCCGTCACTGTAAGGATCCCGGCGAGCCTGCCGTCTTTCATTACAGCCAGCTTCTTTATCTTTCTCTTTGCCATAAGAGCCGCAGCGTCCTCGATGCTGTCGCTTGTGTCTATGGTCCTCAATGGCCTGCTCATGATAGTTCCGCATTTCACCTTATCCGCATTCTTCCCCCTGGCGACAATCCGCTTGAGCATGTCCCTTTCTGTAATTATGCCCGCAGGCTCATAGTTTTCGATGACTATAACGCTGCCTATCCTGTACCTGTTCATGGTCAGCACGGCTTTCTTCACGCTGTCCGTCGGTTTTACAGTCCTGACAGTCTTCGTCATGATAGAAGATACGTTCATGCCTTATTTTTTGCTCTGTCTGGATAAATAGATTCGGCTTCTTAGATATACTGAAAGAATCCAATGCGAAAACATGGGCATTAAATTTGTTTCGGTTGCCTTCTTATTTCTGACTAATGGTTTCTCCCTTTGTGTATCGCCAGCGCCTTGGCGGACTTGAACTCCTGCCCGCACATGCACGAGAAGCCGCGGAACGTCTTCTGCTTCCTGCCCTGTTTTAATTTCCTGTACGGATAGTTGATGGGGTTCTTCACAGTGATCTCGTTTGTCCCGCCCTTGCAGGTGCTGTCCGGCCTGCACAGCCCTATGTCTATGTAATACATATTGCTGTCGCAGTTCGCCGGCGGCATGGCCTCCCTGCGCTCGTTGTAGCGCAGCTGTGCCAGCACAGTGCTCGCTGGAAGCGGCGGCCTGTTCTTCCGGTTCCATTCCATTATTTTCTGCTCTATCTCCTCGTGGTTCCAGTTCATCATGCGCAGGAAATTCATGAGCGTGAAAATGCTCCGCTTCTTGCCGTCTTCTAGGCCCTGGAGTGCGAGCCGGATGCATGGCGGGAAATGCTCCTCTCCTATTTTCCTTTCCCATCTGACTGTTTTCTTCTTTACAGGCTTTTCCTCATTGGTGCTGGCATGCCAGTCCACAGCTTCCGTCAGCAGACTGGCAGCCTCATTCTCCTCGCCGCGGAAGAAATCTGTTTGTTTCATCCCCAATGCATTCTCCATGGTGGCATCCTCCTTCCTGAAAGCTTCCAAGTTTTCCACTGGCACTGAAACTAACCAGGTCTTCTCGTTCAGCGAGAAGGGCGCACGGAACATGTGCCTGTTCCCCCAGTCCTTTTCCACCTCGACTAGGGAGAAAGGGTTGATCTGTTCCGTGTCTTCCACGGTCTCGAGCAGCTGCTTTGAGTTTGGCGAGTTGACAATTGCCTTGAGCAAGTCCTCGGCAATATTTTCCCTGATGAATCTCGCAAGTATGCGCGGTACTTCCGGGTACCTTCCCGCCAGCGGCTTGTAGTCCATTTCAGGCGGAAACATCTCCCAGGGCAGGACTATGTGGAATCCGCGCCTGCCTGAGAATTTTATGCCGTAGTTCTTTATGCCGTATCTTTTGAGCAGCTTGATGATGAGCGCTGCCGCTGCCTTCGCATCATCAAGTTCCAGCTTCGAGTCGATGTCTATTACGAAATCCCAGCCTATGCGCAGCGTGTCATAGTTGTCGGAGGCGAGCCCCATTGCATTTGTCCAGCGCTCCACGGAGAAATGGAAGCTCGTTATGCCCTTCCTCACCAGCTGCATGACGTCGGACTTGTACTGCAGTATGTTGGGCCTCTTGTCGTAGCTCCCGTCCGGGAAGGCCGCGGCCACCTCCCTGTTCCTGGAGTTCCCGAGGAGCTGGTCCGCAATGGAATCCGAGGAGTAGTAATCTATTATCTGGTTTCTTGTCGGGATCCAGTCGGCCATGATAACTAGATGGGAAGAAAAGTTAAAAACGGGTTATTTGTCTTTATGCCCAATGTCAGGGTAGTTCTTTCGCAGCCATTTTTCTTCTTTGCTTGCAGTTTCTTTGTTTCCAGCTATTAAAGCATCTGTGTAGGCAACGAAGTGCGAAAAATAAGATGATTTATGGTCGTAGACGTCTATTTCCTGCTGTGTAACTCGGTCATATATAGTAAACTGTGTAACTCGGTCATATATAGTAAACTGCGTTACTTAGGTTATATAACACAACGCAGTTTGCATATAGACAACTGCTAATAATACGTCACATAAACTACGCAGTTATCTATAAGTACATTAATCTTAATTCGAAAATCTCAATCTCTGATAGAACTAGGGCTCTTAGAAAATTTTTCGCTGTTTAGTTCGCCATGATGTTCTGGTTTGAGTGACATTCTGTAGAGTTGAAGGGAGCTTATTTAAAAGAAAAGGATTGATTATTTCACGATCAGCTTCGCCTTGTCCAGCGTGTACTTCCAGCCCGCAGGCAGCTTGCCCTTGCGTACATAATATTTGCCGAGCCTGCGTATCTTGCTCTCCACAAGTTCAACGCCATGAATGGCCTTCGCGTCCTTCTTGTTCTCGTCCAGGTGCCTGTGGAGGTCGACGGCCTGCCTGATGAGGTTGTACACGTCCTCCGGCACTTCCTTTGTCACGGCCTTTTCCGTGATCCTTGATATCCTGAGCCCGAGAGCCCTGACATCCGGTATTCCATACTGGTCCCTGAGAATTATGCCTATTTCGGCATTCGTGTGCCCTTCTTTGGCCAGCTTTGTGATGAGGCTCTCTATCTCCTGCTTCTCATAGGTGAGCCATGCCGGCCTCTTCTTCGCCGGCTTGTGCGACCGGCTCCTGCCATGTTTTCTTGAGTGCATCCGGGCCATGATTATTACCTCGCTACAAATTTCTGTCCTTGTGCTAAATATATTTTCTTATCTCCTGTTAAATCCATGTAAGCATCACACATCGTGTGAGATAATCAGACGCCATCTTCATAGGTGCCGATACGGTAATCAACAATAAAGACTGTTGGTTTGCCGTCATCTAGCCCAAGCGAGTGAAGGTCAACAGTTTGTAATGTATAGTGTATAAATGTGTCCCTACTAACTTTGCATGGTCCTTCAGCAATTATTTGCATCTCTTCACCTAATCCCTTTTCGCGTAGCGTCCCCTTTTCTCTACGTCCTTCAGGGCCGCTAGAACCCTGCCGGCATCACTGAAATTATTCTGGTATGCTTTTAAAAGTATCTTCCACGCTTTTTCGGCCACTTTGTAGTGAGTAGACTCCATGGCCTGCCTGAGCAGCCGCAGGTCCACGGCCTTGTCCTCTGTGCGCTTGCTCTGGAAGCCGAGGCCGAAATCGATGAAGAACAGCTTTCCTTTGGAAAATATCATGTTGCTCGTTGTCAGGTCTCCGTGTACGATGTCGAAGGAGTGCATCTTTCCTATGGCCTCGCCCATGAGCGAACACAGCTCTTTCATGCTTTTCTCGTCCAGGGCGTCCCGCACCTTCTCGCCGTCTATGAAATCCATCTCTATACTGTAGTCCTGCTCCTCGAGGATCTGCGGCGTTGCCACGCCCGCTCTCCTCGCTTCCCTTAGCAGCTTGGCCTCGCCTCTTGTTCTCTGCCTTCTCAGTTTGCTGTCTATTTCGTTCAGCCTGTAGCCTTTCTTTATGCGCTCCTTGACGATATTTCCGCCATCATTTAGAAATAAAACAGCTTCAGCCCCCTTGGCAATTGTTTTCATAGGCTACCATTACGTGAAAAGTTTTATAGCCTTGCCGCAGGAAACCGCACCCGCCGGATGCCTGTCTGATGTGTCGCACAAATTACGCAATTTAGGCTTTGTTGAAATCCTTCGCCAAAGCAGCTGCGGGGAGAGCTACGTGTGCCCCACGTAGCTCTCAGCTAGCAGTATTGCGGGGACGCAATACTGCTCACGCAGCTGCTTTCCTTTGAGGATTTCAACAGAGCTGCAATTTACTAATTTACTATATGGAAAGGCAGTGATGGCCTCTCAGTTCTGCGTAACTGCCTTACTAAATGGATTTCTGGATCTCCGGAATCGAACCCTTAACCGGACGGAAACTGCCATTCGGCTCCGCATCCGACCGCTTGTAGACCGCATTGGCGACGAGGCACCACTCGTCCTGAGCATGATGCCAGCAGCTCTCACGACCGACAGCAACATCACACCTATGCGTGATATTATCAACTTTTGGATTTGCATTTAACCAGAAATGAGAATAATAGCCACTATGTGGCCATGGAATATCCCTTGTTTCCTCGGGCAGGCCGTCGATCTCGTTGTATGCAACTATCACTCGTCTGTCGCCCGGAGGAAAGTGGCGTTCGTTGATTACCTTGTTGGCTGTATCGCCTATGTCGTTCCATGTGGCTCCGTTTAATAACATTTTCACTGCCTTGCCTATGTCCATCTCTATTACCTGCTCGGATATGGTTGTTCAGGCTTGCCTCTATCAACACGCCTGTTTCCCCAGTCTTTTGGCACACGAAGCGCCGTTGATGTGAATTCTTGTAATATACCAAAAAGTATAAAAAAAGAATAAGCCGCAAATCCTTTGGCTTCTCTAGGATCTTGTCCGTTCTTCAAGAAATATTTTTCAATTCCCCGGATGGCGTGTTGTGGCATGAAAATCGTATTGTTTGGCAGTCCGCCGTTTTTTATCATTTTGGCAAGAGTTTCCACGGTTTCATAGAAATTTGGGCCCTCTGCAGGAAAGCCTGTCTTGAACAGAGACGATGAGCAATCAATGCTATAGGAAGGCCTTACAAGAGTTGCGCCTTCTTCGGTTTTCGTGTAAGATTGTTCTATATCGAACGTCCTGTCAAATATGGCATCTGTTTGCACTGTCATAAAACTCACATCAATGCTATGTTAAAAAGCTTTTTAAATATGCATGTATTAGTTCAAAGAATGTCCTATGACGCAATTGTGATCGGCGCAGGCCCTTCCGGCAGCATAGCGGCGATGTTCCTTGCCCGCGCCGGAAAGAGCGTGCTCCTTATCGACAAGGCCCGCTTCCCCAGGGACAAGGTTTGCGGCGACGCGCAGGGACGCAAGGCCGCGGCCATCATGAAGGACCTCGGCATCTACGAGGGCTACACGCAGCTGCCGGGCCAGAAGATCTACGGTATAACGCTCAGCTCGCCAAACGGCACTGTTGTTGATGTCGACGTTGAGCAGCGCGACAAGCCGGCTCCAGGCTACGTCCACAAGCGCATGATTTTTGACAATTACCTCTTCGGGTGCGCCTCCAAAGTGTGCAAGTTCAAGGTTTTCACCGTGACAGATGTTCTGGTTGAGAACGGCGTTGCCGCCGGCGTGAAGGGCACAAACGATGAGGGGAAAGAAGAAGAGCTTCGTGCCAATATTATCCTTGCTGCCGACGGCGCCCACAGCGTCGTGGCGAGGAAATTCAGCCTCAGCAAGAACCCGCCTGAGCACTTCATCGCCGCAACGCGCGCCTACTACAGGAATGTCACCGGCCTCACGGACCGCATAGAAATTCATCTGGTGAAGGACCTGATTCCGGGCTACTTCTGGATATTCCCGCTGCCCAACAACGAGTGCAACGTGGGCCTGGGCATGATAATCAAGGACATGAACAGGAAGAAAGTAAACCTCGTCGAGGCGCAGATAAGGGAGATCAAGGAAAACCCGCTATTCAGGGAGCGCTTCAGGAACGCCGCGCTTGAGGGGGAGATCAAGGGCTGGAACCTGCCAATAGCCAGTTACCACAGGAAGTGCTACGGGCCCGGCTTCCTGCTTCTGGGCGACGCAGCAAGCCTCATTGACCCGCTGAGCGGCGAGGGCATCGGCAACGCGATGATCTCGGCCAAGATTGCTGCCCTTGTTGCTGTCGAAGCATTGAACAAGGACGACTTTAGCGAGAAGTTCCTCAAGAAGTACGACAAGGAGCTCTGGGACGTCATAGGCGACGAGATCAAGGCCAATTACCGCCTCCAGCGCCTGGGCAAGATGTTCCCGCACCTCATTGACAGGCTCATCGTGAAGGCCAGCAAGGACGAGGATTTCCGCAGGAAGCTCGAGTCAAAGCTGCCCTACACAGGCGGCCGCAAGGACATGGGAACAAAGAGCTTCCTTGAGGAGCTCGGCCACGAGGGCGAGGAGTTCGGCCTCGACGTCGAGGAGCAGTAAGCGTCTCTTTTTCCTCTATCTGTTTTATTCCTTTAGTCACTTTTCATTTTTCTGTGCGCGGGGCGTTTCTTTATATACTATACATAAAGTATATTTCGTATATGAAAAATACTCAGCCTGACGACAAAATATCTACTATCAGAGTTACAGAAAAAACAAAAAAAGTGGTAGAAGAACTGGGAAACCTTTCTGAAACTTATGACTCTGTTATTTTGAAAATAGCAGAGCACTACAAAAAATGCAGGCATAAGAACGGTGACAAATAATGGTGCGCCTCGACAGGATAACTATGCAGGGCTTCAAGTCCTTTGCCAACAGGGTGACGATACCGTTCCCCTCGGGCTTCAGCGCCATAGCGGGGCCGAACGGTTCGGGAAAGTCAACGCGGGGTGACACGCAGGTGCTGCTTGCCACAGGCGAAATCAAGCCCATCAAAGAGCTTGTTGAAAATGCCCTTGACAAGACGTCTGTTCATGTCGAGCTTGATGACGGTGTCTTTACTTATGAAAACCATGACAGAATAAAAGTCCTGGGTCTGGATACAAGCAGCATGAAAATAGTGGAAAAGGACATCTCGGCTTTCGTGAAGCGCGAGGGCGAGAAGCATCTCTATCAGATTAGAACAGGCACAGGGAGATCTGTCACTACAACAGGCTGCCATCCTGTAATGATCTACAGGGACGGCAAAATAGTGTCTGAAATTGTAGAGAATCTGAGAGAAAATGATTTCATAGCTGCCCCCAGAAAACTCGAGCTTCCGGAGCATGAATTGGCATTCGAAGGTATCAAAGTAGACGAAGATTTTGCGCGTTTTATCGGTTATCTGGTTGGAGACGGTTACATTACCCACGACAGAATAGAAATAGTAAATGCAGAAAACGCCATACTGGACGATTTTGAGCGGCTCGCCCCCAGATTTGGCCTTAAAATCAAATACAAGAAAAAAACTAGCGAAACGGGAAAAGCAACAAGACTCATATGCTGGAATAATGTTTTTCCCCCTTTAATGCAAAGGCTTTTCAGATCTGATAGCGTGTATCATCTCACCGGCCAATACAAAATAATACCTCCGGAAATCATGCTTTCAAAAAAAACTGTCATAGCAAATTTTCTTGGCGGGCTCTTTGATTGTGACGCAACCGTGAGGAAAGATAACCCGACCTTCGAATACACCACAAAAAATGAAAAGCTGGCAGATCAGGTACACCTCTCTCTTCTAAGATTTGGAATTGTTGCCAGAAAGGAAGCTAAAATTAAGCATGCAACTAATACAAAACTGCAAAGGAAATTAAAGTACTTCTATATCGTAGTGGAGGGTAAAGAAAAATTGCTTCAGCTTTATAGAAACATCCCTATGCGCTCCGAGCATAAGTCCGCAAGGCTGAAAAGACATGCCTCGAAAGACATTATATCAGGCAGCAATATGGATGTGTTGCCACAGGAAGTAAACTTACTTGTTAAGGACTGTACGAATCTGCTGGGAATAAAGATGAAGCGGATACGAAGAAAGTATCCGTGGTTCGCGGCGTACAACGAGAATAGATGCTGCCCAACTCGCCGCGGCATGCATAAGACCCTTCAGCTTTTCAGGGAAAAATATTCGCAGCTAGAGGAACTTAGAAAGAATATCTGCCCGGAGAAAACTGCTCTTCTTGAAGCACTGGACATGCTGAACATAAGGAGGCGTCACGCCAGCACAAAAATCGGCCTCCAGAGAGACGTGATAAACAACTCATGGATTTTCCGCAATTCTGTGGTGAGGAAACAAGACATTGGTAATCTTCATTGTTTTGTGAAAAAAGAAGTTCTGTCACGTCTGGAAAAAGCTGGAGGAATCATGAACCTCCTGGAAAATCTTTCGTCTTCTGATATATTTTGGGATAGGATATCCAAGATAGAAAAGGTGCCGGGCGAAGAATGGGTTTACGACTTGACAATCCCGAACTGCCACAATTTCATCGGCAACGGCATTTTCGTCCACAACAGCAATGTCATTGACGCCCTGACATTCGTCCTCGGCACGACGAGCGCGCGTTCCATTAGGGCGCAAAAGCTCCAGAACCTCATATTCAACGGCGGCCGCAGCCGCAAGCCCTCGGATTTCTGTGAAGTTTCCATCTACCTCGATAATAGTGACAGCAAGATACCGCTGCCGGATAAAGAGATAAAAATCACGCGGCGCGTGACCAGGAGCGGTATTTCTGTCTACAAGCTCAACGGCAGAACAGTGACAAGGACGAAGATACTCGACATTTTGTCGCAGGCCAGCCTTTCGTCTGACGGATATAATATTATCATGCAGGGCGACGTCACGCGCATCATCGAGATGTCTGCGGCCGAGAGGAAAGAAATCATAGACGACATTTCAGGCATCTCGGAGTTCAACGAGAAGCGCGACAAAGCTGCCGCAGAGCTCGAGAAGGTGGAGCTCCGCGTCCGCGAGAACATGATTGTGGTCGCGGAAAAGCAGCGCCTCGTCGCCCGTTTGAAGGAGGATAAAGAAAATGCGGAGAAATACATGAAGCTGGAGTCCGAGCTGAAGAAGTCCAAGGCGTCCCTCGTGAAGAAACGCCTGGATGAAACGGATGAAAAGATGTCAGTGCTTAACAAAGAGATTGACGAAAACACAAAAGTCTTCGGGAAGCTCGAGAAAGAGTTTTCCACGATAGATGCGGATCTTGAAAGGAAGGAGAAGCTTGTACTGAAAAAAAGCGAGCAGATACTGGAGAAATCGCGCAACATAGAGATCCTGCGGAAGATCGACACGATCCAGACGGAAATGGTAAGGAAAAACGACAAGATAGACTTCAACGGGCGCGAGATCGAGAGGCTCAAATCCATGTCGGCCGCAGCCGAGCGCAACCTTGCCGTCAAGGAAGTACTTAAGATGGGCCGCAGCGATGTGCACGGAACAGTAATCTCTTTGGTGAAAATACCAAATAAATATTCCACAGCCTTGGAAGTGGCCATAGGCAGGCACAGCTCTGACCTGGTTGTGGACAACGAAGAAACGGCTTCCTTCTGCATCAACGCCCTGAAGGAGAAGCGCATTGGCCGCGCCCGATTCCTGCCGCTCACGAAGATGATGGCAAGGGAAAAGAAACCGCATAAATACCGGGATGTCATTGGTTATGCAATAGATCTCGTCGAGTATGACAAACGCTATGGCCCTGCCATGAAATACGTGCTCGGCAGCACGCTCGTCGTTGACAATATAGATATCGCAAAGAGGATGAAAGGCTTCCGAGTTGTAACCCTGGACGGCGACCTCGTTGAAGTGTCCGGGGCAATGATAGGCGGCTTCTACAAGAAGAGGAAGGGCATCCAAAGCTTTTCGGGAGAGATCGCAAAACTGGAAGAGGAAAACAGCAGGATGTTTGGGGATATAGGCGAGCTGGAGAACGAGCTTGTGAAGCTCAGGGGCGCCCAGCAGGAAGAGTCCAAGGAAGTCGCCAAGCTGCAGGAGCTGAAAACGCAGGAAGAGCAGGCTCTTGAGGACCTGAGAAAAAGGAGGAAAGACCTCTACGAGGAGCGCCTCAACCTCCAGGGAAAGATCAGCCGCATGCGCATCGACCAGGCCCGCCTTGAAGCTACCATGGATAATCTTAAGATAGAATTCGAGGACTACAAAGAGGTAACCGAATACTTCAAGCAGAGCCAGGAGGAGCTGCAGGAACGCGTCCGCAGCCTGCTTATAGAGATAAACAGGCTCGGCCCGGTGAACATGAAAGCCGTGGAGGAATTCAACACGATAAACGTGGAGTTCGAGGAATTGAAAAGGAAGCTTGATCGCCTGCTGGAGGAAAAAGATGCGGTGATAAAAGTAGTCCGGGAGATCGAGACGAGGCGCTACGACAAGTTCATGGAAACCTTCAGCGGCATAAACAAGAATTTCGGCCGCATCTACAACGACCTTACCGGCGGCGCCGGCGAGCTTCGCCTCGAGGTTGAAAATAACATAGATTCCGGTCTCATCATAACAGCCAATCCAAGCGGGAAGAAAATCCTGAATCTGGATTCGATGTCCGGAGGCGAGAAGACGATGGCCTCTCTTTCCTTCCTCTTTGCCATCATGCAGCACTATGCCTCGCCTTTCTACGTGCTTGATGAGATAGACGCGGCGCTGGACAAGGCGAACACCAAGAAGGTGGCAAACGGCATAAAGAAGTACTCCAAGAACGTGCAGTTCATCGTCATCACGCATAACGATTTCACCATATCCGAGGCAGACAAGGTCTTCGGCGTCTCGATGGAGGATGGCGTGAGCCGGGTCTTCGGCATAGACATAAGCAAGGGATGATTATGATGTACAATAAGAAATTTTCAAATGAATACTTAGAAAATTTACTGGTTGAGAAAGAAAAGATACTCAAGCCCGAATTGCTGAAACTTCTGACTAATCTAAATGGCAAGAAAGTCGTTGATCTGGGTTGCGGCAACGGGTATTATTCTCGGATGTTTGCCGCAAAAGGAGCGCATGTCACGGCTGTTGACAAAAATTTTAATCAATTAAAGAACGCTATAAAAATAGAAAAAGCCAGTCCTCTTGGAATTTCTTACATGAGAAGTCCCATAGAGCATGCAAAACTGACCGATAATTCTTTTGACATTGCGCTGATGATTTTTGTCATTTGTGAAACACGTAAGAAGTCCGAAGTTAAAAAAATGATAAGAAAAGCACACTCATTGCTGAAGACCGACGGCATATTGGTTATTTCCCAGACGCATCCGCATAATATTAACAGAAAAAATGCCATTGCATGTGTCTTTACGAAGCACAAAAATTATTTTGGCGATTCCGTAAAAAGAAAATCTGTGGTGACGCTAATGAATGGGAAAACTATGACCTTTAAGAAAGATTTTCATTATACGCTGCAATTCATTATCAACATGTTGGCAGACTCAGGATTTTACATAACAAAATTTATCGAGCCTGAATACAAAGTTCCTTATCCAACCCACATGATAATAGTAGCCAAGAAGGTTTGATTATGCCAAACAGAGAAATGAAAAATATCAAAAAGGACGACGTCATCAAAGAAGAGCCCATAGACGAAAAGGAAGAGCCCGAGCTTCACGATGCCAAAGAAAAAGAAATCCTCACAGAAGACAAAGTCATCCAGACAATCGTGCTCGGCTCGGACTGGCAGGAGGCCCTGACGCAGCTTGTCACCGAAGAGGGCCTGAACCCAGAGGACGTTGACCTGATCAAGCTCACGGACGTCTTCCTGGCCTACCTCCACAAGCTCCAGACATTTGATTTCCGCATTCCGGCGCGCTTCATCCTGATAGCCGCGATCCTCCTCAGGATGAAGACCGAGCTGCTGCTTGAGGAAGAGGAGAAGAAGGCCATGCAGGAGAAGCATGTCGAGACGCTGAACATTGACGTCCCGCTGCTCACCCCGCCGGCAATAAGGCAGCCGACAAGGAAGGTCACGCTGAACGAGCTGATCACCGCGCTGAACAAGACTTTCGAGTTCCAGGAGAAGAAGGAGACCAAGGAAATCCGCATGCGCGGCGCCATAGAGAACCTCATAGAGCGGCCCAAGGAGGACATAGAGGCAAAAATTAAGGGCATATATGCGAAGATAGTCCAGGCAAAAAGGCTGACATTCACCGAGCTTGTCCCGCTGTGGAAAAGGAAGGAAATCATAGATACGTTTATGCCGCTGCTTTATCTGGACCAGCGCGGCATGATAGTCCTGGACCAGGAAGACATGTTCAAGGAGATCTACATATCTATCAGGATTCCTGAAGAAATAAAAATTCCGGAGGCTCCTAAGCCATGACAACTATAGACGTCCAGAAGCTTGCGCTGCTCGAAGCAATGCTCTTCACAACCAGCGATCCGCTGACATTCAACGAACTGCAAAAGACGCTGCGCGTGAGGAAGAACGAACTGGATCTTTTACTTAAAGCACTGAACGAGCGCTACGCGCGCTCGGAATTCGGGATTCATATTTCGGAAGCAGGCGGCTTCAAGCTCACTGTGAAGCCCGAGTTCGCAGAGGCCGTCGCGCCATTCACGCCGCACGCGGACCTCTCGCGGGGCCTGCTTCGCGTGCTCTCGGTAGTCGCCTACCACGAGCCCATAAAGCAGTCCGATATAGTCAAGGTAGTGGGCAACCGCACCTACGAGTACGTGAAGCAGCTGGAGGAGCTCAACCTGATAAAGGTGGAGAAGAAGTCCCGCACCAAGCTCCTCTCCACGACGCCGCGCTTCGAGGAGTACTTCGGCGCCAAGGCCGAAGAGATCCGCAAGATCGGCGCAACAGACAAGGGCCAGCCGGAGCCTGAGCAGAAACAGCAACCGAAGCAGGCAGCAAAAGAAGGGTCAAAGGAAGAACAAGGAGCAAATGAAACGTCAGCCTGATTTTTACTTGAGAAATTCTTCTCGAATAGATGCGCTTTGCTTAGCGGCAAAAAATCATATCTTTCTTATATACCATCGGTTAAAACCGGTGGTTTGCTGAAAGATGTGATCTCGTATTCTTCTCCTCATCCACCGGCTAAAGCCGGTAGTTTTCGGAAGAATACAAGATAAGAATTTCTGGCGACTTCTGCGAGTTACTAAGCCTTGCTCACTATCTTTATTATGTCACCCAGTATCTCCTCAGGCTTCCTGTTGCCGTCTATCACGTAGGTGTCCGGGAAGAAGTTCTTGAGCGAGAGCATGTTCCGCCTTATCTGCTCGAGCTTCTGCTCCTCCTCGAAGAGCTCAACGTGGTGGCGGGCTTTCTGCATGCGCTCTATGCATATCCTCGGGTGCGTGTCTATTATGAAGGTCATGCTGGGCTTCCTGAACTCGGCATTCAGTTGCTTTAGTATGCCGACTGAAACGCCGAGGCTGCCGAAAATCAGTGACGAGAGTATGTATCTGTCGCATATAACATGCTTGCCCTTCTTGAGAGCAGGTTCTATTTCCGTTTTCAGGTGGTGCGACCTGTCAGCGGCGAAGAGCATCTGCAGCGTGAGCGGATCCGTGTTCCATTCTTTCCTCAGCGAGGACTTTATTATGCCGCCTATCAGGCCGTCTGTGGGCTCCTTTGTCAGCAGCGCGTCCTTGCCCTTTCCGACAAGGTAGTTCCTGAGCAGCGTGGCCTGCGTGGTTATGCCCGCGCCGTCCAGCCCCTCGAAAATCAAAAATTTCCCTGGCATGCGTATTCTATAGCTCTTAACTATTAAACGTTTTAGGTGGTAGAAAACGTTTTATTTTCCCATTCCTTCCGCAAGCCATCTCCCGTAATTCGCATTCCCTATCTCAACCGGCAGGAAATTTATACAAGGCACTTTGTAGCTGTGGTTCTTCTTTACTGCCTGGACTATTTTCTTTTTGTTCCTTGCTGTTGTCTTGGCCACCAGCAAAGCCTCGTTGTCTTTTACAATTTTTCCCTGCCATCTGTAGATAGATTTGATTCCCGGAATTATATTTACGCACCCGGCCAGCCTTTCGGCAACTAGGATACGGCCTATCTTTTCAGCTTCTTTCTCGTCTTTGCATGTAACATAGACAGCAACAAAAGTCATGTTATAGGACCTATGAAGAAAAGCCTATAAGAAATCACTTCGCTCTTGCCAGCATCGGCTTTATGTCTATGTTCGAGATGTCGTCCTTCACAACGGCATGGCTTGTTGCCAGCTGGTCGTATGTCGGCCTGTCTTCCCTGTAGAACAGGCCTATCGGCACGTTGCCGGGCTCCCATGTCATGGCCATCTTTAGTGCGGCTGTCATGTCTGTTGTGTCGTGACCATTTTCGAGCTTCTTGATATTTTCCTTGTACCATGGTATTGTCTGTATTTTGTTGTATGTAGAGCAAGGCTGGAATATGTCCACTATAGAAAAGCCTTTGTGCTGTATTGCGCCTTTCAAAAGCTCTATGAGGTGCTTGACCTCGTAGGCGAAGCCGCGGGCAACATAAGTTGCGCCCATGATTATCCCGAGCGCCATGGGATTTACAGGCTCTTCGAGCGCGCCCGCCGGAGTCGAAGGCGACTTGAATCCTTTTATGCTGGTAGGCGAGTACTGCCCCTTGGTCAGTCCGTAGACCGCATTGTTCTGGACAATAAGCGTGATATCCAGGTTTCTTCTCATTGCATGTATGAGATGGTTGCCTCCTATGCCATAGCAGTCCCCGTCTCCGGAAACGACAATTACATTCAGCTCCGGGTTGACAAGCTTTGCGCCGGTAGCGACAGGCAAAGAACGGCCGTGCAGTCCCTCGAATCCATAGGTATTAAGGAAGTGCGGCGTTTTTGAGCCGCAATTATGCACTACAAACCCTTTTACGAGATAGGAGTGCGGATCTGTTTTTGTTTCAAGATTATGCACAAGACCTTTGTAAGGGTTTTTATTGATTTTTTTGATAGGAACCAGGAAGCCGTATTTTGTTTTCTGCACAGAGCTGAATTCTTTCTCTGGCTGGAATGCGATCATAACTTGGTCTCCTGATGGTTTAATTATTCGGCCTTTGTAATTGTGTGGCTTCATTTTTTTCTTGTACAGGGAAGCAAATATTCCTTGACGTGCCAGAAGCTCTTGCATTTGTACAGCCAAAGATACGGAAAGTGTGTTTGCACGAAAATGTATGTGTTTGCCAAAATTAGCAATTCCTGAATATCCATCTCCAAGAAAATAAGTCTCAATAATTTCTTTTTGTTTTTCAGGTGGGAGAAGCATAATATCTTCTGCTAGTTTTTTATTTCCAGCACCTTTGCCAGCCAGTTTTTTAAGAATGAGCGCGAGTTCTTTGGAACAAATAGTCACTTCAACAACTTTGCCTATATTTTTCCTTTCTCTTACATATGGCTTCTTTCCAGTAAGTCTTATAGAAAGGCTTGAAATCTCTTCAACTAGTTCTTTTTCGTCACTATTCAAAGCAAAGCTTACATTTGCCCCGTCCCTGTTTCTTCCGCCGCCCTCATTAACATACCCCTCGGCCAGATAATATCCTAGAAGTCGGCAGAAGTCTTTTGTATAGTCTGTGTTATCTCTTACTTCTCTGTTCCAGTTAAAAACAAGATAATCGCCTTCATTAAGTGTTCCCGCCTCTGCAAAATCTGGTTTTGCCCTAGATAGTTTTTCTTTGTCTATTTGATTTCTGGACCTTATTGCATTTCTGCGCAAACACAAAACAGGGTGCTCAGGCGTTAGTCTGATTCTATTGAATGGTGAAATAAAAGGCACTATTTCAAGCATGTTGCCTTCAAATTCGTTTACTGTTTTGAATAAAATACCTGTAAATTTCCCATCCCCATTTAAAATAGTTTCCTGGTTTTTCAATTCCGATATCGGAACCCATTCATTTCCTATGCCAACTACCTCATCTGGTGGCAAACATCCTATCCCCGAGACGAGCAAAGTCTGTTCCTGTGGGATGTTTAATTCCGCAAGCGCATTCTTCAGCGCAAAAAGTATATTAAAATCCCCGCACGCCAAGCACCAGTTCGGGAGTGCCTTTGTCGTCAGTTCAGCTACTGTTGGCATTATTGTTCACGCCCCTCTCGAATTATAATTGAGTATTGGCTAATTTCAACAGCGCTTTCTGCTCCAATATCAGGAATTCCGTTTCCGCTAAGCATAGAAAAGTACGCAGCAAGCGGATCAGCCGGCGGTCTGCTTGGTTCTTTTAATGCCTCCAAATCCCTATGTTCTCCAATTCCTGCATCGTATGCTGCAGCCATATGCTAATCATCTCTACTTGCTCAGCTTGAAAGTCCTCATCCTTATCTCGTCCAGCTTTGTCGCCTCGGCCTCCTGGTATCCGTTGACAACTATGATCTTCTCCGCCCTCTTCTCTACGATGTCTTTTATCGCCGTTGCCAAATCCTCCGGCGTGAAGGCGCGGCCATCGTACTTGAGTATCCTGTAATCGACGTCGATGCCGGTGCGTTCCTTGATAAGTCCGGCAAGCTGCCCTGTCTTGTTGTTTTCGATGTCAACTATGATCTTCGCTTTTGAAAGGGTTTCCTTTACTGTCGCTGCGTCAAATGGCTCTAAGTAGAGTATCTGCAGGTAGTTGGACTTTATTCCCTGCGACCCGAGTATCTTCATCGCTTCCTTGATCGGCCCCTTTGTCGATCCCCAGGCAACCATGGTTACGGGAGCGCTGTCGTATCCGATGATGTGCGGCCTTGGAAGTTCTTGCTCGATGAACTCTATCTTGCGGAAGCGCTTGTTGTGCATCGCGACCCTTATCACTTCTTCTTCCCTTTCCATGCCCTTTTCATCATGCTCGTAGCTGCTGGCAACATGCATTCCGTTTTTTACTCCTGGTACTGTTCTTGGCGAAACGCCTGTGTCTGTAATCCTGTATCTTCTGTAATCTATGGTATTTTCCATGTCATCATTCGATAAAAGCGTGCCCCTGTCTATTGCTATTTCTGTTGTATCGAATTCTTCATTGCTCCAGTAGCTTTCACCCAGGTACTTGTCTGTTAGGATTATTACAGGTATTTGATACTTCTCTGCGAGATTAAACGCCTTTATTGTGCTGTAAAAGCATTCATTGACATCTCCAGGTGCCACGACAATTCTTGGGAACTCGTCCGTGGCCGCGTGCAAAACAAAGCGCAGGTCGGCCTGCCCGCTGTGCGTGGCCATGCCTGTCGCAGGCCCCGGCCTCTGCGCCTCTACTATCACTAGGGGTGTCTCCGTGATTGCCGCCAGTCCCAAAGCCTCAACCATCAGCGCGAAGCCGCCTCCTGAAGTTCCCACCATCGCCCTTGCTCCGGCGTAGCTCGCTCCGATAGCCATGTTTATCGCGGCTATCTCGTCTTCCGTGTGCTTCACGACCATGCCGTACTGCTTCTCGTTGGCAGCCATGAAGCCTAGTATCGAGGACGCCGGCGTCATCGGGTAGGCCGCATAGAACTTGCAGCCTGCCTTTATCGCCGCAGCTCCTATTGCCTCATTGCCGGTAATGAGAAGCTCTCCTCTTGCTTCCATTTTCTCGAGTCTGTAGTTGTACAGGCCGTAGTGATGCTGCCCCACGTAATCATACCCGGCCTTTGCTGCCTTCACGTTCGCAGCGACGATCTCGGGACTTTTCTTCCCGAACCTGTCTGCCAGAACCTCGTTGAACAGCTGGAGGTCAAATTCCAGCAGCCCCAGTGTGGCGCCCATTGCTATGGTGTTCCTCATGATCAGGCCGCCGTTCTCGTTCGCAAGCCTTTTCAGTGGCACAGAAAAAAGATGGATGTCCTTCCTGCCTATGGAATCATTCGTGATTGCCAGTTCGTCCCCGTCATAGATTATTGCCCCGCCCGGGACGAGCTTGTAGGCATGGTAGTCTATTGAGTCTTGATTCAGCGCTATGAGCATGTCGATGTTTTTTGAATGTGCATGTATTTTTCCCCCATTGACGCGAACATCCAGGTGGTTGTGTCCGCCTCTTATCAGCGACGGGTACTCGGCGGTTGCGAACACGCTCAGGCCGCCGCGCATGCAGGTTTTGGCGAAAAGCATGCCTGCGCTGAGTATGCCGTCGCCTGCGGCGCCGGCCACCTTCCATGAAAAGTCGTTGGTCTTTTTTTGCATTGTCATCCCTTAATCGTCGAACTTGGTCGCTTGCATAAACGCCTTATAGCAGATTGTAATAATAATGGAACTTTTATCTGCAATCTGCCATATGGAAAGAACATTGTAAAATGTTCCAAGATCAATGTTCTTTACTATTAGATGCCGCTTAACAGGGAATATTATTAACCATCCTGTTTAAAAAGCTTTTCCGACTTTCCACAAATATGGAAAATATTCAACGCTTAAATACGTTAATTATACATTATAGTGTATATCTGGTGTATTTATGGCATATGTAAGATTCAAATTATCCGACGACACACACAAGATACTTAAGCGTGTCTGCGGCCGCCTCGGCATGAAGGAGTCTGAGATAGCGCGCATAGCGCTGATAGAATACCTCAAATCACTTTCTGTGCTTTCTCATGAGGTAAAGAGGCACAGGAAGCTGGGTATCTGACGCGCTTTTGATTTTGCAGAGCGGACGTATTAAAGGTTAGTCATTAATATATTTCAATAAAAATTTTCTGGAGCGGTTTTTGTCATGCCGCAGGACAAACGAACAAAAAAATTGAGAAAATCGTCATCGCCGAAAGTAGTCATGGTCATGCCGGCCCACAACGAGGAAAAGACTGTTGGCAGCACTGTGAAGGCGTGCAAAAAATACGGCTCTGTAATAGTCGTCAACGACGCGTCTAGCGACAGGACGGAGGAAGCCGCTAAAAAAGCCGGGGCAGTGGTAATTACTCATAAAGTGAACCGCGGCCTCGGCAGCGCGCTGCAGACGGGCTTCGCAGCGGCCCTGAAGACAGGTGCGGACATAATCATTTCCATAGACGCAGACGGTCAGCACCTGCCTGAGGAGATCCCAAAATTCATTTCCAAGATTCAGGAAGGCTACGACTTCGTTCTCGGCTCGCGCGACCTGGAGAAATACCCGTTCATAAAGAAGTTCGGCAATTTCTTCCTGAACCGTGCGACCAACCTGATCTGCGGGACGAAGCTGAAGGACACCGAGAGCGGCTACCGCGCCTTCCGCAGGGAGGCCCTTGCAAACATGAGCCTGAAGGCGGAGCGCTACGAGATAGCTGCAGAGATCATCAGGGAGGTCGGCAGGCATAAGCTGAGAGCGGCGAATGTTCCCGTTAAAGTCCCCATATACGTGAAGGGCGTCGGAGTGAAGGACGGAATCAAGAATTTCCTGTACATTCTAAGGAGTTAGTTATTTTCTCTCGGATCCACGATCAGGTTTGGGTGAGTGAAAAATATAAGCAGCTTTTATTCCAGGGTTGCCTAAGGTAATAACAGCTTTGCCTATGGGATCAAAATTTGGAAAACTCTTGTTCATTATTCTCTGGAGTTCTGCGGGTTTATAACCTAAGTCCATAAATCCTGAAATTATAAAGATCTGTCGGTCACCGCTTCGCTTAGACCGACAGTATTCGTCAGGTTTC
>CAYJRV010000017.1:0-17149 GCA_964372695.1 uncultured archaeon
GGCTCGCTTCATCCACGGCTTAGAAAGCCGTGGCGTTCGCTTCGCCAGAAGTAAACAAGATCAACATAGAATACCGGAGGGTCGTCGGAAAAAATCCTGGAAAAGTACAGGAAGCCAGCAATTTTACCGCCCAACAAGGCGACAATAAGCTGTTTTGATTTCAACAGCTGCAGGAATTTTCTGTTCCAGAAACTTGTCTTCCTGCGCCTTTTGATGGCCATGTCGCGCTCCGCTGCTAGAGCAAGGAACTGCTTCCTGTCCGCTCTCCGCGCTAGCCTCATTATGAAATTCATAACCATGAACGCCGGCGGCAGTCGGAGTCTCTGGTTTGAGTTGGTTCTCTGTTTTGGGTTTAGAGTTTCCCATGTTTACACCGCCTTATTTCAGCCTCGAAGCAAGTATCCACTGGTTTTGCCTGCCTATTCGGAAGTACTTTATCTTGCCCATGTCCCGAAGCTTTATCAGATGCAGATGTGCAGTGTACCATGCTATATCTACATCTTTGCCGACCATCTCTGTTGTTGCGCTGAAGGGTATTTTCTTGAGGTAGGCCAGTATCTTCTTGTCAATTTCATCGAGTTTCTGCATAAAACCACTTTATACGTGTCATACAATGTATCATACGAACAATATTTAAATGCTTTATCTTTAAATTATCGATATGGCAGACGTTAAGACAAAGTTTTGCTCTAACTGCGGTAAGAAGATAGACCGCAAGGCCGAGATATGCCCTAAGTGTGGTGTCAGAGTTGCCGAGCCACGAGAAAGAAAGCATAGAGAAACTAAAAGTGCTGGATTAGCTGCTGTTCTGTCATTCTTCATTTCTGGCTTAGGCCAAATCTATAATGGCCAGATTGGGAAAGGCATTGGAATGATTGTTCTGTACATCTTTTTCTGGATTCTCGTCTTTGTCATTATAGGAATACCTTTACTGTTAATCCTCTGGATATATGGTATGTACGATGCTTACAATACGGCCAAGAAAATCAATTCAGGTGAAATAAAGGTATGATTGTTATGAAAACCAAATTACTTTTTCCTTTTATGTTGCTTTTAGTTGTACTTGTTGCTGGTTGCACAAGTTCAACAAATACACTCCAAACACAAAATTCACAAGCTCAGCAGATAACAACATCAAGATATTTTCCCGCTACTATTGATACTTTTTCGTCAGCAGAAGAGGGAGACCTTATAAGATTTTATTTTACTTTGATTGATAGTGGTGGTGCAAATACACCTGCAGATGGTCATGTATCTTTCAGAATATTAGATAATCTGAACAAAACAGTCTATTCAAAAGAATTTGATGTTCTTGCTTCGCAATTTGTAGATTATCAATTTAAATTAACAGGTCAGGGTATCGGAAAAGCTTACGAGTGGCGAATAAGTAAAAATGATATTACGAAGGGTGCCTCTTCTTACGGAACAGCGACAATAAGTTTTGCATCCTCAGGAAAAACAATGACAGCCGAAGACACTTACGTAAAAATACCAGCTTATACCCAAGATGAGCTCAAATACATAGCAGAAGAGGAATATCAGAAATCTTCTACTCCTGTAAACCAAGTTAAATCTCTTGGTAATTTTAATGTGACTCTTCAGAGAGTTGGATTCTACGACTATTCAACATCTTACTCAACCCAGAAATTTTTCAGAGTAGATGTTAGTGTAGAAAATACTGGCCAAAATACTGATTCTCTAAGTACTTATGACGCTGTAATGGTTCAGGGTAAAAGCCAATATGACCGTTCCTATAGCAGCGAGTTGGATGCGAGTAGTCTTAGACCGGGTGTAATTAGAGAAGGTTATTTATTATTTGAGAAGGTACCATCTAATATTTCTGGCGCTGTTAGAATAGATATTGGCTCTTCTACACTTGTTTCTGATTATAATTACCTTAACATTCGATATTCCTTCAGTGTAAATCTAACAAATCTTACAACTTAATTCTCTGAATAGGCACCTGCTTAATCCTTACTTGATATGTTCCTGACAAATTTTCCTTTTCCATCTGGCGTTCTCTTCATTAGCCATTTGACATCGCCAAACCAGAATTTTATAACAAGTTCGTAATACTCGTCTTTTGTTCCTGCTTCTGGCAAGCTTGTATTCACTGAAGTCCAGCTTAGGATTAATGTACTTCAGAAACCGCTTTACCATAAACCAGTGGTCTCTTTTTGTCATCAAGTCCCATTTCTGGTAATTCCTAATCCAGCAGAAAACGATATCCACGTCTTTCTGGGTGGTTTTCCTTATGTCTTTGTTCTTGAAGATAGAAAAAAGCTTTCTCAAGGCCGTTATGTGCTTAAGCCGTCTCTCCTCTGTAAGACCTTTCTTGTTGCATTCTATTTCAAGGAAATTATAGACCAATTCCCTATCCTTCTGGCTGAGGCCTTCCATGAAGTTATCGAGCATTTTCCCGTATCGGTAACTGAACACCGACCTCTGGAAACCCGACACTTCAAACCTGAGATTATAAGCGCCGGCGGCAGGATTTGAACCTGCGTGGGAATGCCTCATAGAAAGTGCTACGCACTTTCATACGCCTGAGCCCACTCGCTCTCTGCCCCGCAAAGACAAGGCGAGCGCATTTGCCAGATTCTGCCACGCCGGCACATGTAGAATTAGTTTACTTTGAAGAATTAAAACTCTTTATTTTGCAAAAAATCCCCTGCTTTCCAGGAAATCGTCTATCCATTCCCGGGGAGAAATACTAGTTCAAACAACGCTTGCTGAAGAGGCGGGATCGGCCTGAATACAATTTCCATCTCGGAAACATGTCTTGCATTTGATACAGGCTTTTCTTCCTGATTTTTCTCATGGTACATCACACGCGCCAACACTGTATCGCCAAAAACCTTGCCATTTAAATCTTCCGGCCTTATCAAGACAGCATCCCTTCCGTGGCCCTCAAGATCGTATATAGTTATGTCAGACACATCGAGGCTTATTTTTCTAGGAAGGATGACATCCGCAAACGGCCACCATGCAGCCGGTGCAAATATGGATTTAACCGGCTCAGTTTCCTGATCTCTGTATATTCTTACCAGTTCTTTTCCGTCTATCTCTCCATCTCCCATATAGAAATACCAGCCTTCAGTTTGGGGATTTGAAACAACTTTTTTGCGCCTGTATAAACTCTTGGGACGTTTACTTGTTTTCCAGGGAGAGGCCTATCTTTAGTTAATGCTGAGTCTGCTGCCATAGCAATTCCAGTTTTAGATATTTCGGTTAATACTAAAGTCATGGTTATCAGTTCAACTAAGTTTCTTTCTTTTTCTTCAAGCCTAACTTGAAAAGATCTGGAATGTCACTCGACACCTCAAACCTGAGATTATAAGCGCCGGCGGCAGGAAACTCACACAAGGAGAACGCATCTCCTTACCACCATCCAAAGGAAAGGTAGGGCGGTAGGAAAACCTTGGTTTTCCTGCGCTTTGAACCTGCAAGTCCGAAGGACGCCAGTTTTCGAGACTGGTGCACTTTCCTGAGCTTTTTGATTAAACTTTTTTTCTAAAAAGTTTACCAGGTTATGCGACGCCGGCTTTGAAAGTTTGTTGACGCTAAAGCCATTTAAAAGTTAGGAATGTGCAAAATTGGCAGAAAAATAGTGGAGATGTCAGTCTATATATCTTGCAAACGATGCGTCAAAATTATGCGTTTGCAGGACTTCTTCGCCTTCCGTCGCTGCCGATGTCCTCGAGAAAAGTTTTTCATGAAGCAGTGCTGCGGGGGAAAGGAGGGATGCCACGCGAAAGAGGTAGGGTTTTGCCTGTTTAATTTTTTTCTCGAGAGACTTGATGTCGGTTTTCCTGCCCTTGCTCAAAATGACGATCGCCGCTATGGTAAGGTAGGAGTCTATCTCTTTCTGGCGCAATTTTTTGCTGGAAACGTAGTAATTTATAACGCTCTTCGAGAACTCGTCCTGCTTGACACGGTCGGAAACGATCTTTGACAAAATTTTCAGCTTTCTGTTGTCGCGCTTCTCCAACTTGATGAGCGGCTTCCTGCTTTCCAGGGACTTGATCACATTAGCAACAAAATCAACCATATCGGCGGCCATCTTCTCCTTCTCTTCCGAAGGTATATTCACTAGCTCCATCTTGTCGCAGTGCCTATAAATGTCCAGAAGAAATTTCTGGTACAGAATTTCGCCGATGTCAAAAAAATCTTCCATGAAATATTTTTGTCATTTCAAGTATTTATAGAAAAACGATGAACTTTGTTCTGAGTGTCCAAATTTTTTCCCATGTACGAAGCGAGTTAACGGCATTCCGATTATTTTTCCTGCTTCAAACATATGGAAAAATGAAAAATAGCTCCGCAAAAATTGGTGCTGGTCGGATCAAAGCTCATGAAGGCATCATAAAGACACCAGCCTAGGACAGAGTCATAGACTTGAGATGCTCTCCAACCAGCATGGCAAGGAATTTACCGCTTCCTTACGCATCAGTATTTTTGCCGGCGGTCTTCACTCGAACAAACATGTTAATGGAAGCTGCAAATTTAAAGCTTAGTGGCAGCCTCTGCCTGGTCGAATTCCCGCGGATTTGATTTTCTGCCCTTTTGAAGCACGTCCTGAATCGTCACAACCCTTTTTTTAAGCAGCGCTTCGATCTCCTCTTTCTTAAGGTCGAGTATTGTAACTGGGAATGCCCTTTTTTCCTCGATGAGACATTCGAGGGAAAATTTATTCTCGTACTTCCATCCCGTGAGCCTTATTCCTATTCCCTTGGAATAGGTCTTTGCGTGCTCGGAGAATTTGTTGTTGGTAAATATCCAGGCGCCGTCAAATCTGTGACCGGCGGCATTTATATCCTCCATCCTTGCCTGTACCTGCAGGCATGTCCCCAAGCCGGTGAACCTGTGCGGGTTTGAGTGGTGCTTGCATTCCACAAGAAAAGTTTTCCCGCCCTTCGATGCTACAACGTCAACCTGATGCTCCACATACCTTCCCTTAATGAGCTTATTCCAGGATGCCTTGTAGCCATTTAGCTCGAGCAGTTCCTTGGTATAGATTTCAAAACTCTCCGAATCCATCCGTGCTATTGAATCCCTCAGGTCCATGTAGTATGCATTTTTCCCGGACAGCAGGTCTATTTCTTTTGATATCAGTTGGAAAATTTCGTGCGTTGTAATTCCGTCATGAGCATTGGAGTGTATTTTTTGGGAAATATTCTTGGCATGCCGCCTCGAGAGGCCTGCGCGCACGCATGTGTTTATTATTTTTTCTTCCATAAATTCCTGCCTAGTTCCGTCAGCCTTGATCACGTACATCTTCAATCCTTCTACAAGATCAGAATATGCCCGCTATATACATATTAGCGCTTAGTATAAATTTTAATAGATATTAGCAGGTATACTCTTGGTTCTAATGCTGTTCCAAACCACAGACGACCGTGTCAAAAAGCTGGAAAAGCGCGTGGATGAGATGGAAAAAAACATGAGCAAAACGCTTATGGGCATAAACGACGCATTCACAACAATAACTGACGTGATTACGAAGCTGCAGCAGGAGAACGAGTCCCTGAAAAAGGAGAAAAATATTATACTCTCAAGGCAGAAGCAGATTGCAAAAGGGATAAAAGAAACGGGGATAAAAAGGGATATAAAATCCAGCATAATTGAGCCCGTGAAAAGCGCCGTGGCTGAAAACTTCGAGTTTATCAGGGAAGTTGCCAGGGAGGACTTTGCAGAGAAACCCGGAATCAAAAAACTGCTTGACCTTGTGGAAAATGAAAAGGAGACCAGCTTCCGTGATGCAGCAGAAAAAATGGGGGTTCATGAGCTCCAGATCGGTCACTGGGCAAGCAGGCTGAAAGACCAGAAGCTTATAACAGTTGCGGAGAAAAAGAACAAAAAATATCTCTGCTCAGTCAAACAGGCGAAAACAGATAAAGGTGCCTATTATGAGACTTGATTGCGAAATCATATCACAGGACTTCCTTCCTGCGCTGAGAGCCGTCCTCGCAAAAGAACTTGCATCATGCGGGCTCAACCAGAAGGAAGTTGCAGAAGTGCTGGGCATAAGCCAGCCGGCAGTCTCTCAATACCTCAGGGACCTGAGGGGAACGACAAATCATTTTACCGGAGACCAAGAGCTGTTCATGCGCGTCAAGGATATATGCGAGAAGATGAGGTCAAAGGAAATTGGCGCCAACCAGCTGAAGAAAGAGATGTACTCCATATGCGAGACGGCCCTCGCAAAGAAAAGTACCTATGGCCGATGACATGTTTTATGCAAATTGCATTCCATTCACATACGCGCAAAGAATCAAAGATTCTTTGGCGGCATATATTAGGATTTGCGCAGGATATGTTGCATGATATCACGCAAATCCTATATAGCGAATTGCGTTCCTATGTAGCACAAACAAAGCAATTCTCTATATATGCATAAAAATTTCTCTCACTGGCTATAGCCTTCCAATTTGATCAGAATAGCCGTGAAGACCCCTGCCAGGTAGGGGAGAAAGATCCTGGCTATTTCCAGTATGGCCCATATGGCGAAGGCGCTCACGACAGGGAGCCAGCGGAAATACCCGGAAAATATGGGCGACGCCAAAAACTTTTCCACCTGCTGGTCAACCAGCGTGTCCAGGGTTTTCTGGTCGATTTCCTTAGGCAGGCCGGGGGAAACTACCTGCACTATGGTCTGCTTAAGGTCGGATTTGAATTCCGCCTGGTAGACGGCCAGGCTGGAAAGCACCGCAACAAAAACTGCAATTGCTATGAAAAGGTTGAAAATGAAATGCGCCCTGCTTATGGAATTTGAGCCGACGCGGAAGTGTATCCATTTCTTGAACTCCTGCCCATAGTTATTGGAGAGCGGAATCACAGAATATCCAGCCAGCGCTACCCCGGCAGCAACAATCAGCGACGCCGGGGTGAACCCAAGGAAAAAGAAGAAGACGATGCCGCCAATCAGGGAAAGCACAAGGCCGAATTTTTTCCTGTTTTCGTAGAACCCGTAGGAAGCAAGAAATGCGAAAGCCAGCGTGAGAAATGCAGTTGCCACTATTATGTTAAAGAAATACCAAAACAAAACCGAAACTGAACCGAAGGTGTTCAGGCCGCTAGAATCTATCAGGGCCTTTTTCAAGACAGAGTTCTGAAGGTTAATGAGAGAGGACACTGTAAAGCCGCTGAATTTAACAAAAACCGCTGAAATGGCGAATGAAAGCAGAGCGCCAATTACAGTTATCTTTTCCAGCCTACCCGCTTCTTTTATCTTCACCGAAAAAACTCTCCTCTTTTTTCTTTCTTTTGACAAGCTTATTCCTGATTTTGCCCATGAAACCCTTCTTTTCTTTGCCTCCCCCAAGCCAGCCGGCCTCCCGCGAATAGCCGCCTTCCTTTGCCGGCCAGAAGAGGAAAGCAACAAATCCGGCAGCGGCAGCAACAACCACCCCGAGAATTATGAAAAAGGCAAAGTCAGCCTGCTCTTGCGCAGCTTGCTCCTCTTTCTGGTCAAATGCGGCCTTAATGTCATCAACAAGCTGGTTCACTTCATCTGTTTGCACCTTGGATTCAAAAGCCTTGCCCTGGTCAAGCAGCTGTTTTGCCTCGTCCAGCTTGGAGTTTGCAAGCTTGATGAGATTTTCTATTTTCTTCTCCTTGGCTTCGCCGAAGCCCTGCTTTTCCTGCGAGAGCCTGTTTTCCAGCTCCGCCAACTGCTGCGTGTAGAGGGAAAATGAAGGCTTCAGCTGCTGCTCTATTGTATCGTTGCTTGGCAGAACGCGGATGCTGAATGTGGCGCTGCCCGTTACAGACGCGTTGCTTGTGGATGCGGTAATCGTGATGCTGTAATTTTTCACTTCAGCCGTCTTTGGTATGAAAAAGCTTACATTGAAGCTCACACTGGCCTTGATATTCAACGAATTCACGACTTCAGGCGCTATGGTAAACCAGGAGACGCTTATTCCGGACAGGGAAATTGTAACGTTTTTTTGCGTTATGTTCCCGTTGGTGGCGTTTATTTTTACAGTTACATTATCCCCCTGAGTAACATCGAACGGGGAGGGATACAGGGTTATAGAGATGGAGGCGAGGGACGCGCTAGAAGTATTCGAGGACGAACCGCCGCCGCCGCCGCCTCCGGAGCTTGACGACGGCGTAACGCATGCCCCGCTGCCGCAAACCTGGCCGTCAGTGCAGACTGTCGTAGCAGACCAGTTTCCCGAGCTGCATGTCCTGTAGGCTGTGCTGTTTGTGCAGGAGCTGCTTCCGGAGCTCGTGTTGTCGTAGGACGCGGAATCGGAGTCCTTGTGGGCGCAGCTGGCCTGGGCGGCAGGCGCGCACCACCCGCCGAATGTCGAGTTGAAGCTTACGCCGTCGTAGTCGAGCAGGCAGCGATAGTTTGTTGCATCCCGACAGTCTGCATTTGAGCTGCAGTAGTTTATCGTTTTTCCCTGAAGGCCCGTCACAAAAGTCGTGTTGTTGGCAGTCGTGAGATTTATCGTTCCCGTCTGTTCGGCATGGACGGCTGCAGCCAGTAAAAATGGTGAGATTAACAGCAGCAAAAATACCAGGCTTCGCATTAAAATCACTGAACAACTTATGCCGTAGCTTAACCGTATGAAATCATGAGGAGCGGAACAGTATCCCGTAAGTGGTATACCACGTTGCTGACGAAGGCGTGCCGGCCGGTATAATCATTTTCAGGATAAGGGTGTAAACCGTGGTTGTGCTGCAGCAGCTCTGCGGCGTGAGGCCCTGGGTGAGGTTGTAGTCATTAGTGACGTTCATGGTCCTTGAACTGTTCGCGCTGTCGCGCAGAGACATGTAGTATGTGATATTTCCGGAAGTGCTGTTCTGCAGCGAGATGGTCTGGCCTGCGGTGTTGTTCCAGTTGGCAAGCTTGAACTGGACTATGCCGGAAACGTTGGCAGTGAAGTTCATTGTGAGGTTGAATTCCCAGAAGTCAGAGCCGTTTGCCAGCGCAGTTCCCCTGGAAACAGTGACGTTTGTTATGTTGACAAGCTGCTGGGTTGCAACTGTTGTGTTGGCGCCCGTGACGTTCGGAAGCACCTGCGAAAGGTTGCTGCCTGTTACCGTCGAGTTGAACGCCAGTGCTGTCACAGCAGCGGCAGACGCGTTTATAGTGATGTTTACCTTTATGTCGCCGGAAGTGCTGAAGCCTGCTGCCGCAGTGTTCGTGATGTTTATTATGCCGGTCGTCCTGTTGGATGCGACTGCCACTATAGAGGTTGTCTCATTATAGAGGATACTCGAGCCCTGGCGGACCTCGGTCACATTCACAATCGTGTAGTTTGTCGGTATGGTTATCGAGATGTTGCTGAAGACGTCCCTGCCGGCGGGAGTAAATGTGTAGATAAACGACTGGTTCACTATGCCCGTATCCACGTAGAGCGGAGTAAGCGTGGCGTTCGCATGGACGTCCTGTATCTGGACGCTCCCGGACTGCAGCGAGCTGTTGGTAATGGTGACGTTGCTGCCTGAATCAACGCCGATCTCCGTAGAGGCTGAAATGTTTATCGCAACCCCTGAACGGAGCGTTGCATTCGGCAGCATGCTTATAGCTATCAGAATGGTGCTGTTGGCAGAGGTGTTCACGCTTATCGCGGTCGATAATGAAACGGTCGTCTTGTTGCTGGTGGAATTCATTGTGTAGCCTGCTATCACCCCGTTGCTTGACGCATTTCTTATCTCCACAGACGACACGTTTGTGGCGTTCACGCCGATAATCGTAACATTGATGGCGGTGATGTTAACTGCGCCGACTGTTGTGTTAAGCGAGAGGTTCAGCAGGTTTGTCGTGGAGTTGGTGTTGATGTAGGCGGGCGCTATGGAGGTGCCCCCAACAGTAAGGTTGCCCGCAGCAAAGGCGGCTCCGCTGGACAGCGCAAGCACGAGCAGAGCCACGGCTGCAAAAGCTTTCATGCATTCACCATATTTACTATCGACCCGCCCGAAATATAAAGTTAAAAACCATGCGTAATTTAATTGAAATGCGCAGGGAAGTCAGCTTCGTTTTCTTCCCTGCCGCCCTGCATATCTTCCCGCTGCTGCGGCTTTATCCGAGCAGATGTAGAATAAGCGCCCCTGGCGCGAATATCGGCGGACGTGCTTTGCACGCCATGCGCTTTCGAACGCGCGACCCCTTGCTATCAACAGGCACAGTCGTCATTACACAAATAAACGCTTTCGCGCTGCTTGTGCTCTGCTCACCTCCATGCCCGTAGGAGGCAAGTGCTCTATCCAAATTGCTCGCAATCCTCTTCTTCTTGTAATATCCTTACATGTTCTTTGGGACATGCAAAGACCTTTCTTACAAGAAAGGGATTTGCTCTGAGCTACAGGAGCATTTGTAAAAGAAGATAGCAGGATTATTTAAAAGTCTTATTTTTTGGAAATCAGACAAAAACGTGCAGCTCGTTCTTGACTATGGCGTTCAGGACTTCCCGGCCTGTTTCGCTGTCTTTTGCCACCCTGACTTGAGAGGACTTCCCCACAGTCGCTGAGAACAGGTACCTGTCGCCAATGTAAAAGTTCGCTATATTTCCGGGCTTGACTTCAAAGGTAAATGTCATATATGCGCCCCTTTCCTCTATTTCAAAAGAGACTTTCTTGCCCAGCGTAGAGACTTTTGGCACCACGTCTATGCCGACGCCGAGCCTTTCCTCGAGTTCCTTGACTGTCTTGCCCTGCCTGCCTATGATCCGCGCTATGCTGTCGTTCTCAACCTTGATTGCTATCTTGTTCTCGTTCAGGATCTCCACTGTAGCCGAACGGTCGAATTTCCTGATCTCCTGCAGTATCTGCTTCTTGGCGAGTTCCTGCAGCGCAGAAGGCTTCTGGCCGCCGCTTATCGGTATTATCACGTTCTCCTCGCCGTAGGTGTAGATCTCGTACTCAAGCGCGTCTGTCTCAAAATTTCTCACTTCAACAAGCGGTCTGGCAAGGTCTGCTTCGGTCATGCCTGTCGGTGTCCTGACAACAAGCTTCAGCATGTAGACCTTTTCTATTTTTCCTGCCTTGATGTAAATTATCGTATCTATGATATGCGGTATCATCCCGAGTTCCACGCGGCCTATGAAGCGCTGGACTGCGTCAACCGGGTCCGTGGCATGGACAACGCCCAGCATTCCTATGCCGGCAAGGCGCATGTCGGAGAATATCATGAAGTCGTCGGTCTTCCGGAGTTCGTCATATATTGTATAATCCGGCCTGACGAGCAGCAGCATGTCGGCCGTGTTCTCAAAGCTGCCCTTCAGCTTCGAGTACTGCGTGATCTCAGGCTTGACCTGCAGGTCGCGCGGAGATTCCATGGTCTTCACTATTTTTCCCTTGGACTCGAAGAACTCGGCTATGCTCGCAGCAAACGTGGATTTTCCCGAGCCTGGCGGGCCTGCGACAAGAATGCCATCGGCGCCTTTTGCCATCCTGTCCTTCAGTTTCTCGGAAAGCTTATAGTCGTCAAGGGAGAGCTTCGCTATCGGCCGCACGGCGGTGACCTCGACGCCGTCTGAAAACGGCGGCCTTGCTATTGCTATCCTCATGTCGCCCAACTGTATGACACTTGCCGTGTGGCCAGAGACCTCCACGAAAGAGTCATCCTCATAGCGGGCAGCTTCCATGACCTCCTTTATGATCTCCTCGAGCTGCTCGACAGTAAGTTTCTCTTCTCCGAGTCTTACAAGAGAAAAGTTACCCGGAAGCCCGCGCTTTGCAACCGCTATCGTGCCTTCCTTGAGATGCAAGCTCATCGTGTCTTCAGTAAGCATTTCCTGGAGCTTGATCTTCACTTTCTTCTCGTAGGACCTGAAGTAGCGCGTCTTTATGCCCTCGGCTTCCGCTACCAGGGCCTGGACATAATCCGCAGTGTAGATAGTTGCGTTCTCGTCGCGGGCGACATCCATGATGAGCGCGTCTATGCGGCCGTATTTGGCCAGCTGGATCTCCTCGTAGGTCTGCCGCCTGCCTGTCTTTACGAGCTGTATGTTCTTGCCGTCGATTTTGCGCAGCCGCTTCATCTCTTCCAGGCCTTTGAAGCCTATCTCCCTGCCCTTGCTTGCCTGCGCCCTCAGCTCCTCCACGACGAACTCGGGTATTATGACCTGGACGTTGTCCAGTTCGCCCTTTGTTATGAGGTCGGTTATTATCCCGGATATGAGTATGCTCGTGTCCGGCACTATCTTTTCTCCATGTTCCTTGTTTTTCTGTTCTGCAGTTTCTTTTGCTGTTTTTTCCATGTTTTCCATAAAATCACCTGTAGTTTTTACTGCTGTGAAAACACTGGCTGTTTCACAAAATTCACTTTACTTTCTTTTTAGTGCCAAGTCTACGACATGACAAGTAGAAGTAAGAGTCTATCATATTCTGAATGCAAGGGTTTTTAAGGCTTTGTTATAACCTAAAGAAATGCCTATAGAACAAGTTACGTGTGCAGGAAGCAGTATAAAAGATGCACATACACACTACGAACTGCATGCGCACATCGGCCCAGAGCTTGTAACAGTTGAGATTCCTGGGTATGTGGCAGACGCCTTTAGGGAAAAATACCGCATGGAAATTACAGAGGCGAAAAGGCTTGTTCTTAGTGGAGAATTCGCCAGAAACGACGAGTTAGTTGCTGAGTGTCAAAATCCTTACAGGACCAAAAATCACAGAAAGGCCACCATAACATCTCTGGACGAAGTCTCTATCCATGATTAATTTATCGAATCGTCCCTTGCGCGTGGTTATGGTTAAAAGCATTTCTCTCCTGCGAAGCATACACAAAAAAGGGGAAATGACTTTTAAACCCCGGGACAATGCTTTATCCATGGGGAAGGCAGCACCCTTTGTCTGATGAGAGCATGGCTTTCGAAAACATACAGGGTGCTGTTTTTCATCTCATTTTTGCGCATGCGCGCCATGTGCATCATTGCAGGTGTAGGCTATGCAGAGGTTGGCCACACGCATTCTCCTCTGCGGGGAATGCGGCTCCGATAACATAGACTACGATCCTGTGCATGAGAGCAAGTATTGTCATGAATGCGGGACGGTACTGGAAGAATATGAATTCGCGTGAAAGCTCGATACGGATCTAAGTCTAGGGCAGTTTTTTCTAGGCTGATCTATGCAATTTTTTCAATTACTTGATAAACTCCTTTACGGCAGCCGGATTTCTCAGTGTTATTTCCATTTCCTTGCCGCTCTTCATGTCGCGCAGATTTGCCTTCCCGGATTCAACCTCTTTTTCCCCAATGACGATCGCATAGGGTATTCCGCGGGAGTTGACATAGCTCATCTGCTTGCTCAGCGGGCGGGACATGATGTCGAACTCGGCAGGTACGGAAAGCTCGCGCAGATTTTTCGTTATTTCTATCACGTCTTTTTTCACGGATTCGTTCACACAGACTACAAAAACCTTGCACAGAGTTTTTCCGAGACTGAGCATTTTCTTTTCTTTCATCGCTGCGACCACGCGGTCCACCCCAATGGAAATGCCGGTGGCAGGCGTCCTCTTGCCGCTGAATGCCTCTATAAGATCATCGTAGCGGCCGCCTCCGCCCACAGAGGCGCCGGCGCCAAGAGAAATCTCGAATACAGGTCCTGTATAATACTCAAGGCCGCGGACAAGGGACATGTCAACCTGCAGGTTCTTTTTATAATCTTCCATAAGCGAGAGTATTTTCTCCAGGTCTTCAACCCCGCCAGAAGAAATATATTTCTTCACTTGACCGATGTCTCTAATTTTTATGAAGCTCATGATGCTCTCTATCTGGGACTGCAAAACGCCTTTTCCTTTAAGCTCTTTCGCGACACCGGCTTCTCCAATCTTGTCGAGCTTGTCTACTATGCGGAAGACGTCAACAGCATCCTTTATGCTGAGAGAATTGACGAACTCTTCCGTAATTTTTCTATTGTTGATCCGGATGACAAAGTCTGCGAAACCCAGTTGTGTGAATATCTCGCACATGGCGCGCAGGCACTCGGCCTCGGCTTCCATGCTGCCGGAACCGACTATGTCTATGTCGGCCTGCAGGAACTCGCGCCAGCGCAGTGCACCGGGCTTGTCGTAGCGCCAGACCCTGCCTATCTGGTACCTGCGGAACGGCTTCGGAAGGTCCGGATTTGAGGCCACAAAGCGGCACAGCGGCATGGTCAAGTCAAAACGTAGGCCGAGTTCTCTGTCCGACTTGTCCTTGAAATAATAAATCTCTTCCTTTATCGCCTCGCCGCCGCCTTTTTTTGCGGAAAGGACATTCCACTCCTCGAAGGCTGGTGTCTCAAGCGGGTCGAACCCGTAGCGCTCAAAGACTTTTTTTATGACTGACAGGACATACTCATATCTGATCATTTCCGCGGGTTCAATGTCTCTCGTGCCTCTTGGGGTTTGGAATGCCATGCTAATCACTTCTTTTCAAATCCTATAAGCTTTCTTGGATTATCTCTTCCCATAGTTTCAATGTCTTTTTCCGAAAGTCCTCTATCGAGCAAAAGCTTTGAAAAAATTCCCAATGCTTCACTTGGCGAGGGACTGCCCACCTGTCCCACATCCGAACTTATTATGCACTTTTTGGGACCGACTGCTTTTATCTGTTCTGATATTTTTTCCACAGGTATTTTGTCTATCGAATACATCGAATAGCACTGCTCTATGTACACTCCATTGTTTTTAGCAAGTTCCTGCTGCACTTCGAGCGGCATATCGATGCGCTGGTATATAGGATGTGTAATGATTATCCTCTCTATTCCCATCTTTACCGCTTCCTCCACCAATTTTCTGGATTCTCTCCATGAAATGTGACCTGTCGCAAGTATGCATCCTTTCTTCTTTATCATCTCCAATACTCTGCGCGCTTCCAGCGACAGGTTTTCCTCATCGTCCAATACTGAGATATTTGCCACGTCTTTTGACGGGCGGGACGCAAAATTTTCCCCTGCCCATTCGGACGGGATTTCATATCTGCTCCTCTCTAGGAAATTCCTCGCGCTGATCGTTGGAAACCATACTATCAACGGATATTTAGATATCCCGGCCGATGCGTACACAGCGTCTGCATTAAGGCCGCCATTATAATTATTGAGAGCAACCGAGCCGATAAGCAACAAATCATCAGGAACTTCGATACTTTTTATCAATGGCATCGTAGGATAGCAGTGATTCTTGAGCGCCATGCCTCCTATCTTTCCGCTCTCCTGCTCAACGATCTGCGCGACAGTAAAACGCCGCGGCAGTATTTCAGGCCCGATGTGCACGTGAAGGTCTATCCACTCGGAGACATCCATTAGTTATCACCTCTAAGCCAAGGAGCCCTCTTGCCAATGATGTATATCCGTTTCAACGGCCCGTCAAGCGAGTCTTTCTCTTTCCTCACAAGACTCATCTTTATTGGTTCGTAAAGGCTCTGAATTATCTCGGCCTCCGTAGCCCTTTCAATGCAGTATTTTCTCGCGCTCTGCTCCGCATTTCTTGGGTTGAACCTGCGAGCTGTATTAACAGCTCTTTCGTATTCACTATCACCTATGCGAGCAGAGAAATTAACTTCGATTTCTCTCTTTATTTCTTCGTATGATTTACAGATTTCTGTTATTCTTGACCACGGCATGACTTCGACATCTGCTACTTTGGCAAGTTCCGAATAAGCTGCGTTCTCCAAACATTTGAAATACTCCTTGACAAAATTTTTGTCTAGTCCATTTATTTCTGTACCATAGGTGTCTGCAGGCATCAGGAGAAATCTTATTTTGTAATTATTCTCAACTAACCTTCCGAATACCTGGTTTATTTCCCTAAGCGTATCTATTTCTGGATCACCTGCCACTATTTTTGCAGTGTTTTTTTTGTAACGGGGTCCCCATGGCGAAAATATCTGCAAATTTCCCTGCTGCAGACGCGCAAGCGCAAGTTGTTCTAATATTTTATCCGGCTTTGCAGGGTTTTCAATGCTTGAGTCTTTTATGAATTTCCAGGCAGCAGTTATGTCAACAAGCTCCACGGCAAAATCTTCTACATCGTATCTATATCCCGAAATCCGGCCTTCCGGCGTTTTTCTCCACACACCATCTACAAGATATTCTCTTCCTCCATATTGGTTTCTCGTGATGTAATCAAGGATGCCTGTCCCTTCATTTCCTCCGAAAATCTCGACAACTTCCTGTTTCGTGAAGACGGCCAGCGCCATCCAGCGCCTTAGCCTCTGTTTCTTTTTCCATCCAAAACACCTCTTTTTCTTAATGGGAGCTCTATTCTCATACGCTTAGGGCCGCGACCGGGATTCGAACCCGGACTGAAAGATTTATGCAAACTTTTCTTTAAGCCAAGTAAAAGTTTACCACAGTCTTTCGTGCTGCCATTACACAATCGCGGCCATAACCAAGTCATAGCTTCTTTACAGATCGCTCATGATGGCCATCTCAAATTGAACTATGAAAAACAGAATTTATAAAAGACTATTTCTTCCTCTTCCTGACAGTCACCACATCGCCAAGGGTCAGGGGCTCCAAAGTCTTCTTCTGGATCACGATCTTTTCCGCATCGACCGAGCTCATCAGTCTTATCCCGAGAACGCGCTCCAGCTTCTCTGCGACAGCCTTCTCAGGTCGGGAGCCGCCCTCGATGCGCTCGATAACAGAGACCTTCTCCTTTATTTTTCCGGCGAGCTCCTGCCTTGTGAGGGAAAGCTCTTCTCTTCCTCTCCTTATCACTGCCGGGAAATTATCAACAAAGTAAACCTCTTCCGGAGCCCTCATCTTAGGCCTGTCAGGCATCTTGACCGGCTTTGCCTCATGAACCGCCTGGCCGAACTTCGAGCAGGAGTCGCAGACAGAGACAACAGTTCCTTCTATTTTTGCTTTTCCCGTGGCATGCCGGCCGCAGAGCTCGCAGTCCATGTATCACCTAGCAGATTCCAAGCTTATAAGTTTTATTCCCCTAGATATTGGCTATGACAGCAGTGCCTAACAGCCGCTCAACGACTAGGATAGCCGGCATAGGCATTTCAGCGGTTATTGCCTAAGCCCGATACCGCGCCCTGCTTTTCCTCCTTTCAAAAAACCATGCAGGGACGTCAGGCTGCAAAACGAGGTGAGATGAATGGTTGGCCGATATGACCCCTATGACGAATGTGGCGGATTTTGCAGAGAGATGTCATGATAAAATCCGCCTTGCAAGTATATGCGAGGTGGTCGTATGTTC
>CAYJRV010000018.1:0-17048 GCA_964372695.1 uncultured archaeon
GAGCTGATACCGTCGGAAAATCTGGTCTCCCGCGCGGTGCTGGAGGCGATGGGCTCTATTCTTACTAACAAGTATTCGGAAGGCTATCCGGGCCGCAGGTACTACGGCGGGAACAGGTTCGTGGACATGGCCGAGCAATTGGCGATAGACAGGGCGAGGCAGCTCTTCGGGTGCGAGCACGTGAACGTTCAACCCCTGTCAGGAAGCCCGGCAAACCAGGCCGTCTTTTTCGCGCTGCTCAACCCGGGAGACACGTTCCTCGGGCTGGACCTCGCGTGCGGAGGCCATCTCACCCACGGCTCGCCCGTGAATTTCTCGGGCAAGATGTACAGATGCGCGCCTTATTTCGTGGACAAGGAAACAGAGCTGCTTGATTACGATGCGATCAAGCGGCTTGCGCTGCAGGAAAGCCCCAAGATGATAATATCAGGGCTGACGGCTTATCCGAGGAAGATAGACTTCCGCGCGTTCCAGGAGATTTGCGAACTTGTCGGCGCCTATCATGTCTCAGACATCTCGCACATCGCCGGCCTTGTTGCCGGGGGCGTTCATGAAAGCCCTGTGCCTTTTACTGACATTGTTACGACGACGACGCACAAGACGCTCAGGGGGCCGCGGGGCGCGATAATAATGTGCAAAAAAGAAGACCGCCTCAGGAGCAAATACCATCCAGACGCGACAAAAGACCTTGCAGGCATGATAGACTTTGCCGTGTTCCCGGGGCTTCAGGGCGGGCCGCACGACCACATAAACGCGGCCAAGGCCGTGGCATTCCAGGAGGCCCTGCAGCCGGAGTTCAGGAGCTACGCGGAGCAGGTCGTGAAGAATGCAAAAGTGCTTGCTGAAGAACTCGCGTCCTACGGGTTTAGGCTGGTGACAGGCGGAACTGACAACCACCTTATGCTGATAGACATGACGAACAAGGGAATGACCGGCAAGGAAGCGGAGACGCTGCTTGATGAGATAAATATCACGGTCAACAAGAACACAATCCCGTTCGATCCGAGGAAGCCCTTTGACCCATCGGGAATAAGGCTTGGGACGCCCACGCTGACCACGAGGGGCATGCAGGAGAGCGAGATGAAGAGCGTGGCCGAGTACATAGCCAAGGCGGTGCAGCACAGGGACGACTCAGCCGTGAAGGAAAGAATAAGGCAGGATGTGATGGAATTGGCGGGAAGGTTTGCATTCTACGACTAGCCTTACCTTGCTGAGCATTTCTCTTCGGAAGATGGGTGACGCCTGCACAAGAAGCTGGGTTGAATTTGAAACTTGAAGATAACAGATGGAAAAAGCTTATAGGACGAGATATAAAATAAAATAATGACACACGACAGCGCCTTCAAAAAAATAGACTGGGTTGATGTTTTAGATCCTGTTTCAGTTTGATGTTATGGCCGGTCACTTGTTGCTCAAGTCCCAGTAGCCTTTCCCCGATTTCTTCGCCTGCTCCCTTTGCTCTTTCCATGCCCGGAAGCCGTCCACATTTCTTTTCATGGAATATTTTTCCCCGGCGCTGTACGTTAAACGCGCTATCATATCCTGGGAAAAGTGCCAGTAAGTAAGGTCGCTGAAAACCTGGTAATTTTCCACCATCACAAACTGCCCGTTTTCCGTTCTTTCAACCCTGCCCATGTACTTGGCATACGCGTTTATGTCAGCAAGCAGCGGCTCGCGGGCAAGCCTTTCCTTTTCCTTCTGCATGTATTCCACTACAGCCGCTTCCCGCTCAAGCATGAGCTGCTGGTTTGTGTAGAGGCTTGAAGAGTCTGCTATCAGGGGCAGGAGGCAGGCTGCCGCAGCCAGTATTGCACGCCTGCCTTGCTGTTTCACGGCTGCTCCCAGATCAGCCCAGCCGGATTCCTCAGGCTCGTAGCCCGTGTTGATTATCGCGATTTTCTGGCCGTTTGTTATTTTCCCCTCCAGCGCATGCCTTCTGGCGGCTGCAAATGGGACTGCAGACGAGCGGCACGTGCGTATCCCTGCTTTTTTGACAACGCTGAATTCTTCCTCTATCTCTGTTGAGGGGATTGTTAGAATCTCTATGTTATACTTTTCAACCAGGCCCAGCACGGCCTCGTCCAGAAACGAATATGGAACCACAAGCTTGTCTGCAACAGACCTGCGGGCCTCAACTTTCGCGCCAAAATAGTTTCCGCTGACCGTGGCTCCGACAAATGCAGGTACTTCCCCGATATCCTCAAAACCCCAGACAAGGTTAGCAAGCAGGTCGCCACCTCCCACAGGCACGTAGACCAGCCAGTCTTTCCTTACGCCACAGTCGTATAGCTCTTTTGCTATTTGCCTATATCCGCCGGAATTGATATCTATGTTTGGCAGCGGTATAATAGGCCCATCAATTTTTGTGTTTTTCCTTACGATGTCTATGATTTCTGCACTGGAAAGCTTTCTTGAGCCAAAATCTATTTCCACTACATAATTTCCATGAATGCCAAGCCTTCTTTTTAGTTTCTTTTCCATTTGCCTGTCCACTATACTGGCAAACTTCCTTCCCTTTCTGAAGGCATGGCAAAGCACTGCGCCTGCATAGCCAGTATTGCCGTCTGTGAGATAAGCAAAGGTCAACGGGCTCTCCTGCTTTTCGTACCTCTGCAGCTCTTCTGCTATGCGCCGTGCCTTGAAATTCGGCTCAATCTCGTCTTCTCTTTTGATATACACCACAGGGCGCCTGTTTCCCACGGTCAGCCTGTTGCCTATATCTATTGACTGGTGAAATGCAGTGTCGCCTGTCCTATATCCGCAAAATTCCTTCATAGCCACACCCGTATAACAAACTATGACTCTAGGCGTATTTAAAAGTATTGTTTTTTACTACTTTCAGGTGATATTTCTCTAGAAATGCGGGAGGGCGATGTCCTCGGTCACGAGCAGCGTGTCGAATCTCTGGACTATGTCCGAGAACCTGTAGCGCATCTCACTGGCTATGGCGTAGAATTCCTCCATGGAGGAGACCTCTATGTCAAGCTCGACATCCCACTCGCCCAGCACCCTCTGCCAGTAGACGACGTTCGGGTGCTGCCTCGCGTAAAGGAGCAGTTCATGGAAGCGCTGCGGACTGGCGCCGCGCAGCTTCACAAGGCACTTGAAGAGCGTGTAGCCGAGCCTCCTGTAGTCTATGAACAGTTTGTAGCCGACAATGACGCCCTTCTTCTCGAGCATCTTTTTCCTGTACCTCACGACCTTGTCCGTCAGCCCCGCTGACCTGGCTATTTCCGTCAGAGGGGCGCGCGAATTTGCGGAGAGGAGCTTGATTATCTCCAGATCCTTCTTGTCAAGTTCTTCCTTCGAAGACGGGCTGCAGAACTGAAAGACCTTCCTCATCGGGTTCCTGGTTCCGAGGATGTACTGCCTCGGGTAGGCCTCGCCCTCGGTCAGGACTGCAAAAGAATCCCTCTGGAACATGGAATCGAACCTTGAGAAAAGCCCGTTCTTGTATTTGTCGAAATCCAGAACCGACGGGAAATGAACGCCTATCATCATGTCGAAGGAGCCCTCGGAGCTTGCGAGCCAGCTGAAATTCCTCTCCCGCCTCACGAAATCCACGAGCTCTTTCCTCTTCCCTTCGGTTATGTGGGCAAACTTGAGGTAGAGCTTGAAGTACATCAGGCCTAGCTTGAGCGGGTGGTAGATGGCAGTGTAATTAGATATTATGCGCTTCTCCTCGAGTTGCCTTATCCTGTAGGAGACTGCCTCCTTCGTGGTGCGCAGCTTGCGGGCTATCTCCTTCAGCCCCACAGTAGCGTCCGTGTCGAGCTCGAGCAGTATTTTCCTGTCCTTGCTGTCGAGCCTAATTTCCTGCTTCCTGCCGGCCATGTTTTCTTATTCCACCATAAACTATTTAAAATTTGTCAATTTGTGAAAGAAATCGAAGAAAAATTTTATATTCTAGCTAATTCATCATTAACAGGTAACAACGGGGTGTGGAGTATGGCAGATGCGGAAGACCTGCTGAAAAATCCGGAGAAATTCTCCAGGGATACGCTTGCTGATGCAGGGGCTCCCATAGCCAGAATTCTTTACGATGGCGAGATAGCCGCTGTCACAGGCGACGAGCTGGTTATCGGCTACGTGGTAGGCGACAAACGCGGTCATTATTTCAGCGAAGAAGAAGCGAGAGAGCATATGCAGCCTGGCGACATGCTTTACAGAATCAGGGCGGAGAGGCTGGAATAAATGAAAATCTCATACGCAGTGCCGATAGCGGTCCTCATGATCATCATAGCCGCAGGCATCGCCATAGTCGCGACGAAGCCCGCGCAAGCGGAGACGATTAAAATCGGCTTTATCGGACCGCTTTCTGGGGATGCGGCAGGCTTTGGTGAAACAGAAAAAAATACCATTGCAATGGCAATAAATGAGATAAACGATGCAGGTAGCATCAACGGGAGAAAACTCGATGTTATTTACGAAGATGGAAAATGCAACGGAAAGGATGCGAGCATTGCCGCGCAGAAACTTGTCTCCGTGGACAAAGTGAAAATAATTCTGGGAGGTGCATGCAGTGGTGAGACGCTTGCTATTGCCCCAATAACAGAGAAGGATAAGGTAATTTTATTTTCCGTCTTTTCCAGCAATCCTGCAATAACTGATGCAGGTGAATATATTTTCAGAACAACTCCATCGGATACGGAAACTGGAAGATTTTCCGCAGAAAAGATGAGCCAGGAATACAAAAAAATCGCTATTTTATCGGAAAATACGGACTATGCGCAAGGTGTTAGAAACATATTCAAGGAAAATATTGCCCGATATGGCAGCAGTGTGATCGCAGACGAAGTTTTTAACCAAGGGGATAGAGATTTCAGAACCCAGATATCTAGAATAGCAAATGCAAATCCTGATGCGCTATTGGTTGTTCCTCAATCAGGAACGACTCAAGGCCTTACCATAAGGCAGTTGCGAGAGCTGGGATTTACAAAGCAAATTTACACTATCCTAGCTGCGACAGATGCTATTGATATAGCTGGCAATGCAATGGAAGGCGTACTTGTTGTAGATGTTCCACAACTTCCTCTTGCAGGCATTTCTGTAGTGGAAAAATATAGAAAGCTCTATGGTTCAGACCCTATTAGCGAGTGGGAAGCCGGGTCCCGCTATGATTCTGTGTACCTTATTGCAGATGCGCTCAGAAAATGCGGGGAAAATACTGGCTGCATCAAAGATTTTCTCTATAGCCTAGACTGGAGAGACAGTCCTATAGGGCGATACAAATTTGATAAAAATGGAGATGTTGTAGGCGTTGAGTACGCGCTCAAAATAATAACTAATGGAAAATTTGAGATAGTCACCAATAAGCAAACAGAAACTAAGGGCGCAACAAAGATAGGCTCTATATTGCCGTTAACAGGCGACACAGCTGAAATCGGCCTGAGGGCGCAGGAAGCCGTGAACTTCGCGCTGGAAGAAATAAACGCTGCAGGCGGCGTCAACGGCGCCAGAATGGAAGTTATATTCGAAGATGGAAGATGCAATTCAAAATCTGCAGCTGATGCGGCGAACAAGCTGGTGAACCTGGACAAAGTGCAGCTGATAATAGGCGGGCTGTGCTCCGGGGAGACTCTTGCAGCAGCCCCCATAGCCGAGCAGAATAAAGTCGTCATGCTCTCGCCATGCTCGTCTGCCCCAAAAGTGAGCGATGCAGGAGATTACATATTCAGGGATTATCCTTCCGACACATTCCAGGGCTCATTCGGCGCGGAATACGTTTACAACAAGCTCGGCATAAAGAAAGTTGCTATCCTTCATACCATCGGAGACTGGGGCAACGGGATAAAGGACACGTTCAAGAAAAGATTCTTAGAATTGGGCGGGCAGATTGTTGCCGAGGAGAGCTTTGAGCAGGACGCCACCGACATGAAAACGCAGCTGACAAAAATCAAGGCTGCAAATCCGCAGCTTGTTTACATGCCCGCATATACGCAGGGCGCCGCCCTTATACTGAAACAGGCAAAAGAGCTGGGAATCAATGCAAAATTCCTTGACGGCGACGCGGGCGACGACCCGAACATCATAAAACTCGCTGGCGACGCTGCCGAAGGCTTCCGGGCGACCGTGGCGGCTCCTGGATCAGCCACTTTTGCGCAGCGCTTCGGCCAGAAGTTCGGGCATGAGCCAATAGTCTGCACTACATACAGCTACGACGCCGCGAAAATAGCGGCAGAAGTGCTGAAAAAGGCAGGGAACGACGGCACCAAAATAAAGAACGAGCTTTACAAAGTGAAAAATTATGCAGGCGAGACCGGCTCGATAAGCTTCGACAGGAACGGCGACCGCACAACGGCGGAGTACATAATCAAGGAGGTCAGGAACGGGAAGTTCGGGATAATAAGCCCTGACACCCAGGCAGCCGGCGCAGGAAAGCCGACAATAAAGCTGGGTGCCACGCTGCCGCTGACAGGCGACCTCTCAGGAATAGGGCTGAGTGCCCAGAACGCGGTCAAGCTGGCTGCTGAGGAAATCAACGCCCAGGGCGGAATCAACGGCCGAAGGCTCGAAATAATTTACGAGGACGACTCCTGTGAGGGAAAGAAAAGCGTCACAACGGTGCCGAAGCTCATCAGCATAGACAAGGTGCCGGCCATAATCGGCCCGCTTTGCAGCGCCGCATTCCTGCCTGCGGCTTCCATTGCGGAGCAGAACAAGGTGATACTATTCTCGGGCTCGGCAACGAACGCAAAAATAACCGAGGCTGGCGACTACAGCTTCCGCAATGCCCCGTCGGATGCGTTCCAGGCGAAGGTCGCTGCCGAATTCATTTTCAACACGCTCGGCAAAAAGAGGGTGGCTGTGGAATTCTCGAACGAGGAGTACAGCGTCGGCATCAAGGACACTTTCGTTGCGCGTTTCAGGGAACTCGGAGGGACGATAACAGCCATAGAATCGAACGAGCGCGGCGCAACAGACATGAGGGCCCAGATAGCCAAGATAAAAGACACCAACCCGGAAATTATCTACAATCCTGTGCTTCCTGTCGACAGTGGGAACTTCCTGAAAAACGCACGCGAGCTTGGGATAACGACAACTATCATGGGTTCCGAAGCAGGCGACGATCCGCAGGTCATCACGATAGCACAGAACGCCGCGAACGGTTTCCTGTACACCGTGCCGAACCAGCCCACGAGCCAGCAGTTCAAGGACAGCTTCAGGGCGCGCTTCGGGGCAGGCCCGCTCATCTACTCGGACAATTACTACGACATAATCTACCTGCTTGCGGATGCGATGAAAACATGCGGCGAAGATTCGACTTGCATAAAGGACGAGCTGTACAAGACCAAAGATTATAAAGGCGCTTCTGGTGTCATAACGCTGGACAGCAACGGCGACCTCGCAAAAGCCGAATACAAAGTAAAGACCATCACGAACCAGAAGGCCGTGGACTACGCGGGCTGATCGATATGAGCCTGCAAAAATATGCAGTGCCTATTATTGTTTTGATCATCGTTATTGCCGGCACTGCTCTCCTTACTTCTTCTAACATGCAGCCAACAAGACCTGCAAAAGAGGCCATAAAGATAGGATTCATAGGACCGCTGAGCGGCGAACTGGCATCGTGGGGAAGTTCCATGCAGGGTGGAGTAAAGCTAGCTGCAGATGAACTGAGCAAAACAGGCAGTACAAAACTGGATATTATTTATGAGGACGACCAATGTGATAAAACCAGATCTGTTAACGCGATGAGAAAGCTTATTGATGTTGACCGGGTGAAATTGATCATCGGTCCTCTGTGCTCTGGAACAGTTCTTGCGGATGCGCCCATCGCAGAACAAAATAAAGTTATTCTCCTTGGCTTCGGCTCGGCAGCTGCGATAAGCGAAGCAGGTGATTACGTCTTCAGGCCTAGTTATTCAGATGCGTATCAGGGTGAATTCCTCGGATCAGAGATAACGGAAAAATTCAAGAAAATGGGTATTTTGTACGTTAATAATGACTACGGCACAGGCCTGCTCAACGGATTCAAAAAATCTTTCATTTCTAACGGCGGAATGATCGGTGCAGAAGATACATACAGCTTTGAAGACCGTGACTGGCGCGCGCAGCTCACAAAAATAAAATCAAGCGGCCCTTCTGCAGTTCTACTGATTACGTATGGCCGGGAGGGCGGACTAATAGCAAAGCAGGCGCGCGAGCTTGGCATAAATGTCCAGATAGTTGGGACTGACAATTTTGGCACCAGAGACGTGATAGAAGCCGGAGGCGAGTCTGTAGAAGGTGCAGTCTTCACGTTCCCTGCGCCGCTCGATGAAACAAACACAGCTGTAAAAGATTTCAAAAACAAATATATAGAATTAAACGGGAAAGAGCCGCCAATATTGTTTGTTGCGGCAAACGCATACGATGCAACAAAAGTATCTGCGCAGGCGCTTTCTGCTGCGGGAAATGACGGAGAGAAAATAAAGACATTCCTTTACGCGATGCCGCCTTATAATGGCATAAGCGGGATAATGAAATTCGATGCCAACGGCGATGCATCAAAAGAGTTTGTCTTCCAGACAATAAAGGACGGGAAATTTGAGGTAATAAGCCTCGAAGACGTGATCGCATGACTCCAAGAAGAAAAGCACTGATCCTGAAGCCCAGATATCCATATGGGAAGAACCAGATATACCTGCCTTCAGACGCCCATTAATAATCTCCAATTAGCGGCTGCCAATGAAGCATACGTCAGAACCGGCTGCCCGACCAGAGGAATGCCGTGCTTCGGCTATGACGCGCTTCTTGTCATGGACCCGAAGGTCCTGGAGCAGGAATTCGTCTATACAGGAGGCGGGTCCGAATTCTCTGTAGCGAGGATGAGCACGAAGGAAATCCTCAGGATCAAGAACCCCGTCGTCAAGAAAATCACCGGAAAGAAATCAAATTGAACTGGCTACAGCTTTAAATACATGTATGACATGTAATACAAAGGTGATTGCATGCAACTTAGTGTCAGGGATGTGGATGACAGGGTATTCAAGAAATTCAAGGCGTGGGCTGCCGAAGAAGACGTGCCCATCGGAAAGGCTATTACACTAGCGATGGATACGTGGCTTGAAAGAAAAGAAAAGCGTACAAAACTTACAGATTTTAAGCCGTTCAACTTCGGAAAAGGCGCGGAAAAACTCAGTGAAGAAATAGACAAAGTCGTATACGGTGATTAGAATCTCCGTAATAGTTGACTCCAGCATCATCGTATCCGCTTACAACACCAAAGACCAAAACCATGAAAAAGGCCTAAAAATAATAACCGACATAGAAAACGAAAAATACGGCAAAGACATCTTTTTACCGGATTTTGTTTTTGATGAAACGATGACAGCTATATTTACGAAAACCAAAGATAAAAAAATTGCCCAAAAGGTTGGCAGTCACTTGCTAATTTCCTGCGACATTCTGAAAGTGAAAGACAATACATTCATGAAAGCTTTCGAAATCTTCTGCGAAGAGAATGCGCTGAGCTTTACGGACTGCACATTACTATCAATGGCAAACACATATGGCATAGAATACATCGCCACATTCGACAAGGAAATCAAGAAGCATTTCAAGAACTGCGTAGATTCGTGATCAAATGGTCCTTGAGCAGCTCATCCTGAACGGCATCATAGCCGGCGGCATCTACGCGCTCATCGCTATAGGCTTCTCGATGACCTACGGCCTGCTGCGCTTCCTCAACATCGCCCACGGCTCGCTCTACGTGATAGGAGCGTACCTGGCCTTCGTGTTCTTCTCGCTGGGGCTGCACATCATCGCGGCTTTCGTACTCGCTGTTATAGGCGGGGCGCTCTGCGGCGTGGCCATGAACTTCTCCGTCTACAAGCCGCTCCGGAAGAAGAAATCGAACTCACTGATAATGCTGCTCGCGTCTCTGGGCATATTCATCTTCGTCGAGAACTTCATAATAGCGGCGTTCGGCGCCGAGGTCAAGACAATAAGGACAGGGCCGATAACGCAGGGCTTCGACCTCTTCGGCGCAATCATCACGCAGACGCAGGCCGTGATAATTATCGTGTCCCTGATCACGCTAGTGCTCGTTGAACTATTCCTGCACAGGACAAGGACCGGCAAAGCGATGAGAGCCACGGCGGACAACAAGGACGTCGCGCAGGTGATAGGGATTAATGTGGAGCGTATCACGACCTATACGTTCGCATTTGCATCCGCCCTCGCGGCATCGGCAGGAGTCCTGATAGCGATAGAGCAGAACCTGGAGCCGACGATGGGCTTCACCGCGATCATCAAGGGCTTCACCGCAGGCGTGGTCGGCGGATTAGGCTCTGTCAGGGGCGCCGTTGCGGGCGCGTTCCTCCTCGGCTTAGTGGAGAACATAGGCATATGGTTCCTGCCCTCGGGCTACAAGGATGCCATCGCTTTCGTCATCCTCGTGATATTCCTGCTCTTCAGGCCGCAGGGGATTTTCGGGAGGAAGGAGGCGTGATGAAGAATTGATTGAAAAACTTTAGCATAAAATTGAATGTAAGTGATTCAGTGAAACGTAAATACAAACCCTTGATTGACCTAAAAGGCACATTAGAAGGCACAGCAACGCTTGAAGAAATTGAAAATGCTGAAGCGGAAGCTGCAGCTGAAAGATTTGAAAAGTCGAGAAGGAAAAGAAAATGAAGAAAAGAACCCGGTGGATTGCTGTTGCCGTGACAGTGCTTGTTCTGGCTGGCTACGGGACCTATCTGGGATCGCAGCAAGGACTTGAAAAAGATGGAACAATCAAGGTCGGCGCGATCCTGCAGCTCAGCGGCGGGGATGCGCAGTATGGGGAGTGGAGCAGGAAAGGCATAGATATTGCTGTGGATGAGATAAACATGCAGGGCGGAATAGACGGCAGAAAACTGGAAGTAGACTACGAGGACAGCATGTCCCAGGCTACTGCTGCTGTTTCTGCCTTTAGGAAACTCAGGGACCTGGAAAATGTAAGTGCGATACTGACACAGGCAAGCGTTGTAACTCTTGCACTGGCGCCTCTAAGCAACAAGGAAAAAGTCGTACAAATGGACGTGGGATCTGTGACGCCAAAGTACAGGACAGAAAACGATTTCACTTTCAGGACCGCAGTCACTGCGCTGCAGCTTGCTGAGAGCCAGGCAAGAATAATAGCCGGCAGAAACATAACTGAAATCGGCTACCTCTATGTAAATGATGACTATGGCATTGGGATGCACGATGTTTTCAAGAAGACTTACGAGAGCTTGGGAGGAAAGATAGCTGCAGAGGAAGCTTTCTCATCTGCTGACACCGACTTCCGCACGCAGCTGGCAAAAATAAAAGAAAAGAATCTTTCTGCAGTTGTCTTTGTCAACAGGCTTGACAAAAGCGGAACGCTTCTGAGGCAGGCAAGAGAATCAGGCATAGAAGCGCAGATATTCACTGACGTGTACGGCGTCGAGAGCCAGCAGACCCTGACTATAGCAGGTGAAGCCGCCGAAGGCGTGCTCTACGTGGCGCCTGCCTTCGATGTCAACGCAAGCAAAGCTTCAATGGAATTTGTATCGCTATTCAGGGAAAGATACAAAACCACGCCCGTACAGCTCAGCGCGCAAGCCTATGACGGAACGAAGGCTGTTGCATATGCGATGAGAGGCTGCATAGATACTGAGTGCATGATGAAAAACCTGGATAAGACTGATTTTGACGGAGCGTCAGGAAGGATCAGGTTTGACTCAGCAGGCGAACTTATAGGTGGAAGAACCGAGCTTAAAACCATCAGGAACGGGGCATTCGTGGAGGTAAAATAAATGGTCCTCCCGTACTTCGAGAACCTTGTGATCCTCGGATCGATATTTTCCATACTCAGCGTTTCGCTGAACCTGTCGATGGGCTACACAGGCCTGTTCAACCTCGGGCACGCGGCGTTCTTCGCTATCGGGGCGTACGTCTCGGCGCTTCTCGTGCTTGGCGTTGGACTGCCGTTCTGGGCAGCGCTGCTTGCCGCGGGACTGTTCGCCGCCTTTTTCGGCTACCTCATCAGCGTTCCTGCCCGCAGGCTGCGCGGCGACTACCTCGCCCTGGGGACGCTGGGCTTCGCGTTCATCGTAGAGGCAGTGCTGAAGAACTGGACAGAGCTTACAAGGGGCCCCCTCGGCATACCCGGCATACCGAGACCCGAGCTGTTAGGCTTTGTGTTTTCCGGCCTGGAATCTTATCTGCTGCTGGCCGTTGTTTTTCTCGCAGTCACGGTTTTCGTCGTCCACAGGACGGTCAATTCGCCGTTCGGCCGCGTGCTCAAGGCCATAAGGGAGGACGAGACAGCCGCGGAAACTCTGGGCAAGGACACGGCAAGATACAAGTCACTGGCGCTTGCCATCTCGGCGTTCTTCGCCGGCATCGCAGGCTCGCTCTACGCTCACTACATAACGTTCATAGACCCGACAAGCTTCTCGTTCCCGGTGTTAATATTGCTGCTTTCGATGGTTATCATAGGCGGGACAGCGTCCATCAAGGGCTCTGTTGCAGGGGCGTTCCTGCTCATACTGCTGCCCGAGCCTCTGCGCTTCATAGGGCTGCCCTCAAACCTCGTGGGCGCGGGCAGGCAGATGATCTACGCAGCGCTGCTGCTGGCAATACTGCTGAAGAGGCCGGGCGGGCTGTTCGGGGAGTATGTGCTCAGAAAGAAGAAAAATACGTATATGGGGTAAAATTTGTTATTTACCCATAGATTTAAATATTTACCCACTCATAATAAACAAGGTGATTGTGTGCCGATATTAACACTTGATGAGAGACGAAGAATAACCCTGCCTAAAGACGTAGTTGAGGATTCGGAACAGCAATTTGTAGCGATAAAAACAAAGGACGGAATCCTGCTCAAGACTCTGCCAAAGGACCCTATAGCAGCGCTGCAGAAAGAGGGCGAGAAAATCCCAAAAAACCTAACAGTAGCTGATCTTAAGAAGCTGGCGCGAGAAGCTGCGGAGGAAGAGGTTCTTGGGAAATTAGAGAGGGTTGAGAAATTGCGAAAACGGAAAGAGGCGGCAAAATGATTTACGCTGAGACGGATTTTTTACTGGCTCTAATCAAAAAGGACGACTGGCTTAGGATCAAAGCCCAAAAAATCTATCATGAAAATAAAAACAACATAGCAACAAGTCTTGCAGCTATCATAGAAATCGCGCTGGTATCCAACAGGCTTGCCCTGGATGTAGAAAATGTAATAGGGTCTATATTTGAAATGGCGCAGGTGGAAGACCTGACAGAAGAAGAAGGAATGGAAGCGGCGCATCTTATCAAGAACGAACATGTTAGCGTTTTTGACGCCTTTCATGCCGTGCTCAGCAGAGGCAGACCCATAGTCAGCTCTGAGCACGTCTACGACAAACTGGGCAAAAAGAGGATTAAATTGGAATAAAAGTCTTCGCCGCCAAAAAAAATGATGCAAGACGTGCGCGAATTTCTTGAGAGGTATTTCGGGTATTCGGAATTCCAACCGCTGCAGGAAGCTGTAATCAACGACATCCTTAACAACAAAGACGTTTTTGTTCTCATGCCTACCGGAAGCGGGAAATCGCTCTGTTACCAGCTGCCTGCTGTCATGAAAAGCGGCATAACTATTGTAATATCGCCGCTCATAGCGCTCATGAAGGACCAGGTCGACAGCCTTAGGGCAAACGGCATCAGCGCCTCATTCATAAACAGCACACTTGGCGCGAAGGAGATAGAAGAAACGCAGACCCGCCTGCTTGAGCAAAAAGACAAGATCCTCTACATTGCGCCCGAGAGACTGGCATCAGAGGACTTCCTTCCGTTTCTCAAAAGCCTTCACATCAGCCTTTTTGCCGTTGACGAGGCCCACTGCATTTCCGAGTGGGGACATGATTTCCGGCCCGAATACAGGAAGCTTAAGGTTCTAAGAGAACAACTGCCAGATGTTCCAATTGCAGCGCTCACCGCAACAGCTGTTCCCGAAGTACAGAACGATATCATCCAGCATCTTAAACTCGCAGATCCGCGCATATACAAGGCGAGCTTCAACCGGGAGAACCTGCACTATTACGTACGCCAGAAAGAAGATGTCTACAGCCAGATCCTCCGGTACCTGCGGGAAAGGCCGCACGATTCCGGCATCATATACTGCCAGAGCCGCAGGACAACCGAGTCCCTAGCGGAAAAACTGCGCAATGACGGATTTCGCGCGCTTCCTTATCATGCCGGAATGCCTCCGGCTGCCAGGAATGAAAATCAGGAAAGGTTTATTCGCGACGATGCGGATATCATTGTTGCCACAATAGCCTTCGGCATGGGCATCAACAAGCCTGATGTCCGTTTTGTTTTGCACTACGACCTGCCCAAAAACCTTGAGAGCTATTACCAGGAAACGGGGCGCGCTGGAAGGGACCGGCTTAAAAGCGAGTGCATCCTGTTCTTCAGCTACGGGGACAAGATAAAAATAGAGGCATTCATCGAAAAGATGAAGAATCCAAAGAAAAAGCAGATGGCTTATAAAAAGCTGCAGGCTATGATACGCTTTTGCGAGAGCCGGGAGTGCCGCAGAAAGAATATGCTCGGTTATTTTGGAGAAAATTACGCCGACGCCTGCGGGACATGCGACAACTGCATCCATCCAAGGGAAACGATCGACGGCACCGAAATCGCCAGAAAAGCACTTGCATGCATCCAGCAGACAAGCCAGCGGTTCGGGACAAATTATATAATTTCGCTTCTGACGGGCAAAGAAAACAAAAGATCGGCAATGTACAACCACAGTTCTTTGAAATCTTACGGAACCGGGACTGCGTATACGTCCAAGCAATGGCATGCGTTCCTGCGAGAGCTCGTTAATAACGGCTGCATCGATGTTGTTGGAGACAAGTATCCGGTTCTCAAGCTCAACCAGAAAAGCTGGGACATCTTATCAGGCAAGGCATCCGTTGTTCTGGTGAAACCCGTCGCAAAAGAGCAGCCACTTTCAGCGCCAGCAATGCCCCAGCAGGCAGGTGCATTTGATCCTGGCTTATTTGAGGCGCTGAGAGCCCTCAGAAAGACCCTTGCAGATAGCGCAGGCGTTCCGCCATACATCATATTCCCGGACACAACACTGAAAGAACTTGCGACGCACCGCCCGCAGGACCTCAATGGCTTGAAAACCATATACGGCATAGGCCAGATAAAACTGGAGCGCTATGGCAGCACTTTTCTTGAAGCGATCAGGGATTACTGCGGACGCCACGGCCTCGCGGCAGTTAAAAAGAACACTGTGACGGCACACTCATCAGATTCGGATACATACAGGAAAACGCTGGAACTCTGCAGGGAGGGCATGACACTTGAGCAGATAGCTGCTGAGCGAAACCTTGCACCAAGCACGATTGCGGCGCACATAGAAAAGCTTCTTACGGCAGACAAAGACATAAATATTGACAGCCTCGTCTCGAAAGAGAAGCAGCAGGCTGTCCAGGAATGCATGCAGCAATCAAAAATACAGAATCTGATGGCGCTCAGAGAAAAGCTAGGAGACGGGTATTCATACGAGGAATTGCGAATAGCACGGGCCAAAATAAAATCCATGGGTATAAAAACTGGTGAGGTATATGGAACTGGCCAATGAACATGACATTGCTGAAATTAACGGCAAGACATATCAGCTCGTCACCGAGGAAAAAGACATTAAGATATCATACGCACGTCTTCTGGGCAACAGGAGGCCTTTTTCTGCCAGCGGTGCATAAAAAGGCACAAATGCGTCGAGGATGAATGGGATGAAGATTATGCGCTGCCTCTTGTAAATTCTCCGCGAACAGGCGAATGCGGCTATGGAAGCACGTTGTAAGTACAAAATAGATATATTTAAATACTTTGATTTTCTAAGTATATTAGTGATTCGGATGGGAACAATAACTGTCAGCATAGACGACGACGCGGAGAAAGAACTCAGAAAGCTCGTGGAAGAGCAGGGGAATAAAAAAGGCAGCATGGGCAAAATAATCAGCGACGCAATCAGGAAATCGGGCGAAGAAAAAAGAAACAGGGAAATAGCAGAGCGCCAGATGAAACGCTCCAGAAAAGGCCTGTATAAGCTGCCGAAAGGATGGAAATTCAACAGGGAAGAGATTTATGACCGTTACTGAAGGCGCAGAAATTTTCCTCGTCGACTCGAATATTCTTATTTATAACTACGACAATTCCGACACAGAAAAGCATGAAATTGCAAAAGGGATCCTTGACAACTGCTGGGAAGGCAGAAACACGCTTGCAGTGTCATCGCAGAACCTGTCAGAAATGTTTTTTGTAACAACGCGCAAAGGCCTCAGGAGCAAAGAAGACGGAATTACCGACTTATCCGACATAATTAAATTTCCCGGATGGGTAAAAATAAACTTAGACCACAAGACGGTTCTGGAGGCGGCCAGAATATCAGAAAAATACGACATGACATACTGGGATGCATTGCTGGCCGCGACCATGAAACAACACGGCATCCTGAATCTATACACGGAAAACACAAAGGATTTCAAGGTTCCTTGGCTGAATGCAGTGAACCCTTTCGGGAAAAAATAGCTATTCCACCAAAACGGGCCTGCCGTCCTTAACGGCAAAAATCCTCTCGAACCTCGGCGACATGCCTGTCTCGTCGAACTTTATCCTGCCAGTTGCGCCTTCTAACTGAATTTCATAAAGGCCGTCCTTGATCTGCTCCCTGCCGATGCCCTTTGCGCGGACTGCAGCGTCTATGGCGTGCATCGCGTCGTAGCCTATTGCCGTAATAGCTAAGACTTCAGGTTCTTCTCCATACTTAGCTTTATATTTTTCCACAAGCTTTCCGAGCTTTTCATTTTCAGGAACGTAGATATTCGTATAATAAATTCCTTCCGCTGCATTTCCTGAAGCATCTATCTGGTTCTGAGTAAGTGCATCGGCAGAAAGAACGTATCCGCTATATCTGATTTCTCTTGCCTGTTTAACAGCCTTACTGGGAAAAAGAAGCGGCATGTAAATAGCGTCAGCGGCCTGCGATTTTGTTATAAAAGTCCTGAAATCTTTTTCGTCGATATTGGTGCCCTCAAACGAAATGACTGTGCCGCCTTCCGCCTCGAATGCTTTCT
>CAYJRV010000019.1:0-16949 GCA_964372695.1 uncultured archaeon
CCAAGTCGCTGCTGGAGGAAGTGCAGCAAATACTCTCGACCTAGAAGAAACTTTTAGGAAAAGTTTCATCAAAAGAAACTTTTTGGATTAAGGATGATGTAAAAAAGTTTCGTCAAAAAGAATAAATTTTATCAACTGTGATGGAAAAAATGAGGGAAAATGGTAGTTCCAGAATCTTTTTTATTAATTGAACAGGAAAAAGATTCATCAAAAAAGTGATTCAAAAAGTGATTCGAATGGTAATTCCGATAAGAAAGCAAATGGATGACCTGGACAACAAGATCGGCGACATGGAGAAATCAATCACGCTGATCGCCAAGCACGTGAAGAAGGAACTGGAAGAGACGAAGAAGGCACAGCCCAGGACGGACATCAAGGAGATCGCCGATCTCAAGAAACAGAGCGAAAAGATAGCGGCCCTGGAAAGCAGCATGCAGGCTGTCACAAAGCAGATCAAGGAAGAGCTCGAAGCCACGAAAAGGGAGATCAAGGAGTCGCAGCTCAGGCAGCTTCTCGAGATCAAAAAGATGCAGCCCGAATCAGGCGGGCACACAGTCGGCAGCGAAAAAATGAAGGATTTCGAAGGAAAGATTGACGACGAAATCTCTAGGCTGGAGACTTTCATAGCGGATTCGAACAAGGTCATTTCTCAGGACATCGAGAGGAAGATAAACCAGGAGCTGTCGAGGCTCGAGGACATGATTCATGATTCAGGACGGCTTCTCACCGAAAAGGGCATGGAGCAGTACATAGAGAAGATAAACAAGCTGAAGGCGAACCTGGAGCGCTATGTCAACGTCAAGGCGCAGCTCCTGGAGACGAGAATCAGCGAGCTCACAGAGAGCATCAAAAATATCGACGAAAGCCTTGATGTTGTTGGCATTGAAAGCAAAATAACGGCACTCGAGGGCAGGGTCGGTTCCGAACTGGCAGAGATCAAAAAACAAGTCAGCTCGCTGGTAGGAGACAAAGGCATACAGAAACTGAAAAGCAGCCTGGACGACATTGAGTTTTTTGAGAAAGACCTGAACTATGTTAAGGATCTTATCGCCTCCGGAAAATTTGTCACGCAAGACGGAATGGAAGACTACATAAAGAGAACCAACAAACTGAAGGCGAGCATGGAAAGCTACGTCAATATGAAGATGCAGCTTCTCGAGGCAAGGCTCAACAACCTTGCAGGGAACATCCGGATGCTGGAATCCAAAGAACCCGAAGTTTCTGGGACATCTGTAGAAATCCGTTCCAGTCATGATGTGGAACAGCTAAGAAACGAGATTGCGGTAATTAAAAATTCCATCAGGCAAATGGCCGAAAGAACCCAAGCTTCGATACCCTCAATGGAAGGACAAGAACATCAGACTGAAGAAGAACTCAAACAATTCAAAACCGATATCGAAAGAAAACTCTATGCAGAGGACACTGCAATATACGAGACCAAGGAAAAACTTGAGGATGAAATGAAGAAGCTCATGCTCGATTTCACCTACAAAGCCAACCAGATGAAGAGAAGCATCAGCGATGATGTAGAGAAGTTCAGGAGCACTGTCAACACGCCGGATGTGCAGGAACTAAAGAACGAGCTTGAAGAGCTGAGGCAGGCTGTGGACAATGAAAATGCCAACCGCCTCTCACTGGAGAAGAATTTCGAGGACATCCGGCAGACGTTCGCGAACTTCAACGCCATCGAGGAGATGGAAGCGATAAAACAGTCGGTCGAAGAGGAAACCACGAACAGAATGAGCCTCGAGAAGAGCATGGCTGACATGGAGAGGCTGGTGTCAGGAATGAAGGAGAAGTACGGGGCGGTGTCAAAGCTCGAGCAGTTGGACTTCGACAAGGTGGAGCAGGAGATTGCGGCCTTCAGGGAATCGCTCAAGAATGCCGAGAGGGAGACGCATCTCAAGGTCATGAACGTCGTCACTGAGCAGCTCAACGAGTTCGCAAGGACCATGGACAGGAAGATCCCCGAAATCATCACCAGGGACGAGTTCCTGGCAAGCATGAGGGAGATAAAGACCAAGCTGCGCACCGTGGAGTCGCCAGACCTCACGCCCCTGGCGCTGCGCGTCGGGCAGCTAGAGCGCGAGCTGGCAAACATCTCAAACATGATGCACTCGGTCTACAACAGGATGCCCATCGTCGTGGAGTGAGGCTGCCGTGGAGTGAATTACGCTGCAATCACGAAAAAATTACGAATTCTCAAAATCCCTTGCTTAAGAATTTTTCGCCTATAGTTCAAGCCATGCGTATGAATCCGAGGGAATTCGCCCAGGAACTTGAGAAATGCGAGATCGCGCTTTTCGACCTGGACAATACGACAATAGACGGCAATGCATCCGCGGGCGTAGTCTACGGCTATCTGGGACAAGAGTTGGGAAACAAGAACTTGAGAAATGTTGCCATTGGTTTGTGGGGCGGCTTGCAGACAGAATACTACAGAAGAACTGGAAGAGAGCAGACAGGACTCAAGAGATTCGTGGCTGCCCTGAACAAAGCCGGCTGCGCGGATAATGGAAGCGCTTACAGTTTTGCTTATGATTACGTTGAAAAACACGGTTTCGATGGATTTGGCAAACTTGTTGAATGTCTAGAGCAGGATTTTTCCATAGCACCTGTTGTTTATACTGGCGGACTTGAAGCCTCATCAAGGGCGGCTAAGAGCATCTTCAGATTCTATGACAGCTTTGCCAACTACATGTTTAACGGAAACTTGATAGTCCCTTCCAGATTCGCTTCTCCTGAAAATCCGAGCAAGCTGGACACTGCGGAAAGATATCTTCAGGGAGTTTGGGAAGTAAATTTATCCCAATGCCTGGTTGTCGGAGACGCGGAGACGGACATGCCGGTAATGGAAAGAGCAGGACTGTCGCTGGCAAGCCCGAAAGCAAAACCACAAGTCAGAGAGGCCGCGGATTTCTGGACGCCTGATTACGGGGAGCTTCATACGTCACTGAAGATTCACAAGGGAATCGAACAAATAAGAGACGGTTTTTAAGGTTTGTTGCCAATTGTTATCCATGAAAGTTCTGGAAAGCATAAAAAAGACCACAAAAAAACGGCCGATGCACTTCTCGCTGATTGATCCCGACCCAAAGAAAAACGGCATAAGCGAAGCAGGCGAGACAGCTGCCAGACTTTCAAGCATGGGAACAGACGCCATCATGGTAGGCGGATCAACCGGCGTCAACGCAAAGTTTTTGGACATGTTTGTCCTGGCGATCAAAAAAAATTTCAAGGGCCCGGTCATTCTGTTTCCGGGAGGCATGCAGGGCCTTACGAGGCATGCCGACGCGCTGTTTTTCATGTCGCTTCTCAACTCCAGGAATCCGTTCTGGATAACCCGGATACAGGAAAAGGCTGCGTTGCATGTGAAGCGGATGGGAATTGAAACAATACCAATGGCTTACATCATTATTGAGCCTGGGATGAAGGTGGGGAAAGTTGGCGAGGCGGATCTCATCAAAAGATATGAAAACGACAGGGCTGCTGGATATGCGGCAGCCGCAGAACTGCTGGGATTTTCTGTTGTGTATCTGGAAGCCGGTTCCGGAGCAACGAGTCCCGTGACGCCGAAAATGGTAAGTTCCGTCAAGAGGCGCATCGGCATACCGCTCATCGTGGGCGGCGGCATAACAAATCCCGGCCAGGCAAAACAAGCCACGAAAGCAGGTGCCGACATCATTGTTACGGGGACGATAATAGAAGATGACGTGGAAATGGTTAGGAACATAATCAAGGCCGTAAAGGAATTTAGAAAGTAACTGCACGTCAAATGACTGCGCATTTCTCAAGTATTTTCTCTGCTTCTTTTTCATCGATGCTATGCTCGTTCAGTACAGTGTACCGCTGGCGGATGTCTTTTGCAAGAACCAGTGCTTTTATTGTATCTTCCCTGGAAATTCCCAGTTCAGCCGCAGTAACCGGAAGTTCTAGCGACTTGAGAATCGATCTTATCTTTTGCCAGTCGCCTCCCTGGAGATATGTGGAAATTATTGTACCAAGAGCCGCTTGCTCGCCGTGCAGCGCTGAGGAGCCAAGCTTCTCGAGCGCGTGGGAAAAATTGTGCTCGCTGCCGGAGCAGGGCCGCGACGAGCCGTAGAGGTTCATGGCGAAGCCGGAGCATATCAGGCTCCAGAGAAGAATCTCTATGCCGTGGCTGCTTCTGGACTTTATCTCCGCCGCGTGCTCTGCGGCCGCCTCTGCTGCAAGCAGGGAGAGCTTTGCCATGACAACATGGTATTTTTCCTTGCCGTCCCTGTCGGCAATTTTCCAGTCCTCAACTGCGGCGAAATTGGAAATAAGGTCGCCTGCGCCTGCGGCGAGGTACCTGTAAGGGGCTTGTTTTATTGTTCCAAGGTCTCCTATTATGGCAAACGGTTCTTTGGCATCCATGGATATTTTTGTTCCGTTCTCATCCAGAACAGCACGTGAAGAAACAACACCATCGTGGCTGAGAATTGTGGGAAATGCAACCCACTCCTTGCCTGACAAGAAGGCGGCGTACTTTGCGAGGTCTATGGTCCTGCCGCCGCCCATGGCAAGTATGAAATCATAGGACTTTAGCCTCTGCTTCAGTGATTCCACGTAGTTTTTTTCTACGGATTTCTGAATAATCTTGTCCACATGAAAGGATTTCATTGAAGAAATTATTTTTTTGCCTATCAGCCTGTCGGCCGTCTCTGAACAAAAAAGAAGGCATTTTGTGCCAAGCCTGAGCGAGAGCAGAAATTCATCCAGATCAGGTGATACGTCGTCCTTGATGAGAATTTTGTACGGCAACGATACAAGCATAAAAATGAATTTTCAACAAAGCATTAAAAGCTGTGATGATCAGCCGTATTCAAGCGGGTCTATCCTCTTTATGAAATCTATTTCATCGAAATCTGTGTCTGCGGATAATATTTTTTTAATGGAATTCAGCTCCATTGTTGCTATGTGTACGCAGTCCACGCCGGAAATGTTATAATCATATTCTGACGATTTCCTGATTACCGAAAAATTCAGGTCCATCCAAGTTATCGGCAAAGACAAAATGGCATCTATATTTTTTCGCAGGTCAAGCGGAGGATTTTTATGGGTCTTTAGTGTTTTATTAAGCTTTTTCAAGACATTTATTACCTCCACCAGAACAATAATAGAACATTCCGCCCTCAGTTTTTCTGATTCTATGTCCTCCAGAATCTGCTTGCATTTTTTCCCGTATTTTGGGTGGTTTTCAATAGCATAAATTATTACATTTGTGTCTAGATAGCTCATCTAAAGTCCCCGCGGGATTCTTTCACAAGCTTGACGGCATCTAGATTTTGTTTAATTTGGGACGTGAGAAATTTAGTCGGATTTTTTATTCTACGCGCCGAATCTACTATAACCATACCCCTGACTATATTCCATTCGACTTCTTTTCCGGATTCCACTCCGAGAAATTTTCTGATTTCTTCAGGTATAGTGGTCTGATATTTTGTTGTTACCTTTGTTTCTTTTGGTTTCATAAAATAGTATTACCCGTAATACTATTTAAAGATTTTCGCTTCATATCCCAAGCAGCAGGAAGAACAGGTTCCCGTAGAGCAATGTGACCATGAGGGAGAGGAAGAAGACGGGGACGAAGCGGACGCCCTCCTTGATCGTGACGAAGCGTTTCTTTTTGCGCACGGCTGAAACCTGCTGCCTCGTGAGGCCCACCCATTTCATGCCGTCGAGCACGTCGCCAGCTTTCAGCCCGGATGCTGGAACTCTTTTCCTGAGGACATGCCTCTCAATTACGCGGCCATAGCGCCAGAACACCATGAGCAGGAACACAAGCAGGAATATCTCCAGCGCAGGCAGGAATCTTGTCCTATAGCCGAGGGAGGAGACAAAATAACCGAACGCCAAGAGGAACGCCAGGAATGCAAAAGGCAGGATGAACACTTTCTTGTTTTCCTTCAGATCTTTGGCGAAAAGCGGAAAGACCCGCCTGTTTTTCACGCCCAGGACCAGCGCATAGACAATCATGTAGGCTGCGGACACTATCAGGAAATTAAAGATATAGGGAATTATGAACAGCGAGCCCGCGTAGAGCGGCACCATGTAGCCCACAGCCGCCAGAATCCAGGCATCGGCGCCGCCCCACTGGCCCTTTTTATAGAGCGCCAGGCCGAAGGCCAGAAGCAGAGAGCCGACAGTCAAAGAGATGGCAAGCGGGAGCAGGTTTCCCGTGATCGAGGCGTCTATCAGCCAGAATGCAATGCCTGAGACGATCATGATTGCAGGTATCTCGTCAGGCACCTCGGTGGTCTTGAGGTCCCAGAGGCCTGCGACAGCGGTCAGCACCAGGGCTGGGAGAAGGATTTCAAACATTTTAATACACCGGCAGGCAAAGTTTAGTATTCGACACAGTTTTTATAGGTATAGGCAGCAATAAATATTATGTAATCCACAGATTCAAGGCGGTGGGCAGGCAATGAATATTATAAACATCCCTACGCACATCGGCATAATCCTGGACGGCAACAGGCGCTTCGCTAGGGAGCTGATGAAAAAGCCCTGGGAGGGCCACAAGTTTGGCATGCTGAAAGCCAGGGAGGTCCTGCAATGGTCATGCCAGGCCGGGATCAAGTACGTCACGACCTATGTGCTCTCTTTCGAGAACCTCAGGACGAGGCCGAAGACAGAACTGAGATACATACTGAAATATCTGGACATGGAAGCGGAAAACATACTGAAGGACAGCACCCATGTTGTGCACAAGTTCAACGTCAGAGTCAGGTTCATAGGCAGGCTGCAGCTCTTGCCCGATGGTCTCCAAGAAAAACTGCGCGCTGTCGAAGAAAGGACAAGCATTTACAAGAAACATGCGCTCAATGTCGCCCTGGCCTACGGCGGTCAGCAGGAGATCGTGGACGCGGCAAAGCGCATACTCGAGAAAGGATTGAAGGGAATAATCAGGCCGTCCGACCTGAACGAGACCATAATGAAGGAGCACCTGTACACGAATGGCCAGCCCCACCCTGATTTGATAATCAGAAGCGGCGGGGAGAAAAGGCTCAGCAACTTCCTGTCTTTCCAGTCGGCATACAGCGAGCTCATCTTCACGGACAAGCGCTGGCCCGAGCTGACGAAGAGGGATTTCACTAATTTTCTCAGGGAGTTCTCCGAGAGGAAGAGAAGGTTCGGGGCTTGAGATTTCTGGCCACTGTTGTTATCTGTAACCTCCGCTACAGGTGCAGTTCAAAGGATCGCATCCTAGATCAAGCCCCAATCCATCGATGCCAAACGGCCTAAAATAACAGAACCTGTCATGGGACGTGCACGGGATAGCCTTTTCCCCGAAGCCGTATTTAACTTCGAATTTTCTGAAATCCTGGAGGACGTAATGCCTATTGGCACACTTTTCTTTCCACTTGGGAAGTTCTCTGAGAAGAAATTCATGAACCCTTTGAGCCTGTTTCTGGTTCCTGACAGATTCCATAAGGCCCCATGAAAAAGGATATCCATCTTTCTTGGAACTCTGCATGAAGTAATTTATGGCTTTGTCGCCGCCTACGGCCATAAGGCCTCTTGTGTATATACCTTTCTCACTTTTTTCCAATGGCCCTGACAAGCGCATTAGCGCCTCCCTAAGCATGAAAGATGGCGCTGCCTTTGCCAGAAATTGCACAGCTTTTTCTTCGGTTGTCCTTGTATAACCTGGCCTTTGCCCAAATTTTTCGATCTCCCCTGACTTCAGGCGCCTCACTATAACATCCACAAAGCGATAATCTTCGAACCTCTCGAAATATTCTATAATACCATCCATATTCTGCCCAATTTCTTTCGTGGCGGCCTGACGCAAGAATTCTGCATGTTCTTGCTCATACTCCCTCCCGCTTTCATAAATCAGCTTCATGGCTATATCGACCCTGCTGCCTTTTAGCCTCTCCCTTTCCTTTTTATTTTTGTCAGAAACCTTGTCAACAATATAATCAGCCCACTTTTGCACAACGCTGCGCTCCGGTTCACTGAGCATTTCTTTGAGGCTGAAATTTTTGTCGAGGTTATTCAGACTAAGGTCTTTTGCCTGAATGAGCCCGCTTTTATTATTAATAGACGAATTAGGCACGAAAATCTGGTAGTATACCTTCCCTTTTATTACATATCTACCATTAGTACGTACCTTAGTGCCCCTTTTTATCATTGAAATCTTTTTGCCTTCAGCTTTGTCGTAAAGAAAAGCATTGTTGGACAAAGTTCCTGACCTTCCTTCAGTGCTCCAAAGTTTTCTTACATAAAATGAAGTATAATCCTTGTCAACCTCCAGGCTTAAGTTGGATGTGATCAACGTTCCAACGGAAAGCGCGCCTGCAAGGGCCAATGCCGTCACTGCTTTTTTTGCAGCCTTCATTTTATGCTTTCAAGCACGAAGAAATTTAAAACTGTCACAGAACAAAATCCGACAAATGACTACAGCAGGCAGAACGGCTTCTCCGAAGCGTTTTATCCTTTTAACCCCAGATACCCCTATGCAAACGGAAAGCTACCGCGAGATGGAGAAAAAACTGAAGCGCGGGCCCCAAGTCATCACCAGGAAGGACGCGGCAATAATACTCGCGGAGACAGGCCTGAAAGAAAACTGGAAATGCCTCGATCTCGGCGGCGGCTCGGGATTCTTGTCGTTATTTCTGGCGCGGTTTGTTGGAAAGGGATCCGTAACGGCATACGAGATCAGGAAGGAGCACGCCGACATCATCAGGGAAAACATCAAGAGATCAGGATTCAAGAACGTTAAGATAATAAACAAGCCCGCCGATAAGTTCACGGGAAAAGACTACGACCTAATAACCGTGGACATGAAGGGGGCCGAGAAGCTCATGGAGAAGTGCCACAAGGCGCTGAAGAGCAGGGGCTGGCTCGTTGTGTACAGCCCGCACATAAACCAGCAGCTCGCCGTTAAGAAGAAAATGGAGAAGGCGGGCTTCCGCAATATATACACGCTCGAGACGATACAGAGATTCTGGAAAGTGGACACTAGAGGATACGCGCATCCGGAGCACACGCAGCTCGTGCACACCGGGTTCATTACGATAGCAAGGAAGGAGTGAGACGATGGAAGAAAGACCAAAGGTCGGAGTTGGAGTCATAATTATCAAGAATGGCAAAGCGCTGATGCTCAAAAGAAAAGGATCGCACGGAGAGGGAACATGGTGCTTTCCCGGCGGCCACATGGAATTCGGGGAGCAGTTCTTCGACACGGCGATAAGAGAGGCCGAGGAAGAGGCTGGTATAAAGACAGCAAATCCGAGGTTCATCTGCATCACCAATGACGTATTCAAAGAAGGAAAGCACTACATAACAATATTCGTGGCAGTTGATTATGTATCTGGGGAGGCATGGATCACGGAGAAGGAGAAATGCTCCGACATCGGATGGTTCGACATCGACAGCCCGCCGGAACCATTATTTTTATCGACCAAAAATCTTATAGAAAACAACTGTTACCCGAAAAACTGGAGAGAGTTGCTATGAGGCAGAACGCAAAGTTTCACGTCGGCGTGAAGGCATTGATCACCAACAGAAAAGGAGAAATCCTGCTCATTAAAGCTGGAAAGAAAATACCTAAGGTCCTGAAACAGAACTTCAAGTTTTGGGATTTTCCCGGCGGCAAGATAAGAGCTGAAGAAGACATACAGAAATCTCTTGTTCGGGAAGTTAACGAGGAGATCCACGCAAAAATCGGGCCAATCGAGCTCTTCGATGCTGCCATATCCAATTTCCGCGATGCTAATGACAAAAACCTGTTCCTTATGCTTGTCGTATACCGGTGCAAGCTTGCAGGAAAAGACAAATTCAAGCTCAGCAGCGAGCACTCCGAATGGGAATGGGTGCCGGTCAAGGAAGCGAAGAAACGGCTGCTCTTGAAGTATCCGAAAAGTTTTGTCGATAAACTGGATAAGCTTAAGTGAATCCGGATAGTCATAATGCTGACGGACTCGCAACTGTGATTGGCTTGAGGTTTGGTTCTGTGCAGTTATTCGTGGGCTATGGGTGGTTGGGATGTGGTATACCATTCACTTTAACATTGTATTTAACTTTTGAATATTAATTATAAAACATGCAATCGATAAAATCTTGGAGATCGCCAAAAACTGAAATTAGAGAAAGTGTAAAGCATGGCAAAGGATTATTTGCAAAAGTGCGTATACAAAAAGGCGAAATTGTTTTTGTAAAAAGCGGCCATATTCTTGGCTGGGGGCAAACAAAGAAATTTGTAAAAGAATTAGGAGATTGCTATTTGCAAATATATAACGATTTTTATCTTTCTCCAACTACAAAGGAAGAAGTGCAAGATACTGCAATTTTTATCAATCATTCATGTAATCCAAATGTGGGACCTGATGGGCAAATTACATTCACAGCATTAAGGGATATCGAAGCAGGAGAAGAATTATGTTATGATTATGCTATGACTACTGCGCATCCATATAAACTCAAATGTAATTGCAAAAGTAAAGATTGCAGAAAAGTTATAACTGGAAATGACTGGAAACACAAAGATCTGCAGAAAAGATATGGAAATCATTTCGTTTGGTTTATTCTCAAGAAGATCAAAAAAATCAAATGAAGGGGGCTTCAACTATTGACCTTGTATCATCGTTTTTAAATCTGCAATTTCCTATATTCTCATCTGTCAGGGTCCGTAGTCTAGCTTGGTAGGATTCAAGCTTCGGGACATCTTATCTTGGAAATACGGCTGGCCCAAGAAAGGTGCAGAAATAGCTTGCGACCTGTGTTCAAATCACAGCGGACCCATTGCGTCTACGGGACAAATATTCCAGAGGAATTTCGACGATAAGGAATGGGACATCTACAATACGAAAGGACAGTTCTTGAGGGAATTGGAGCGGATAAGCCAATGGCAGACCTGCGAAGCTAATAAGTCATTTCATCTCCTCCTCTTGACCGCGCGGAGCTTGTCGTCGAGATCCTCCTGCTGAGTGAGTAGGGACTGCGCCACTTTCCTGCCGAGGAGTTCCTCAACCTTGGGCATGGACTTCTTCACGTCTGCGTAGTTCCTGATACCTGCGTTGTAGAGCTTGCGCGCGCGGACGCGGCCGATTCCCTTCAGCTTTATGAGCTTGAGCAGCTCCTCGCGCACGCCGTGCTTGGCGCGCAGGCGCAGCTTGTTGAACTCGTTGGCGGCATCCCTCTGGTTCAGCAGTATCGCGAGCTCCGCGGCCGCGTAGAGAATCCATTCCGCGGAGAGGAGCTTGTTGTAGAGCTCTCCGGGGGCTATGCCGTATTTCTCAAACAGCGCGTCCTCGCCCTTCTCGTCCATCCAGTCCAGGAACATCAGCGAGGTCTTGAAGCTGTCCATGAACTCGTCGTAATCGTAGCTCCACACGTCGGGCGCCTGCAGGCCTGACTTTTCCAGGGCGTCCTCAAGGTCTTCATAATCTTTTTTCTTGGCAGAGAGCATGGGATAGAGCTCTGCGCAGGCGTTCATGACCATCAGGAGTTCCACTTCGGCCATGGGATTCATGTTCTGTATGAGGTTGAAGGCGGAAACAGGGTCTATGTAGAGCTCGGAGACGCGCTTACCTATCTTTGTCGCGCCGAGCTGCGGGTTGCCCGAGATGTCGAAGGCCGTCTTGAACCCCTCGTAAAGCTTGTCCTCGCCGATCTGGATAAAGCGGAACTCCTCGAGCTGGCCCAGCACTATCTCAACCTTTTCAAGCACCGCCTCTATGTCCTTGTACTGATGGGCGAAGAACGTGCGAGAGAAGAAATCCGCGAGCTGTGACTTGTTCTTCACCACATCGGAAGCGATTAGCGCAAGCACGTGCATGCGCAGCGCCGATTCCATCCCGAGCTTCGAGTAGATGGGCTCCGGGTCCGCAAGCAGGTAGCGGTCCTTCAGGTCCTCGGCCTCGGCTTCACTTTTTGCCAGCAGAATGGCCTGGCCTTCATTGTCGTATTTTGGCCTTCCGGCACGGCCCATCATTTGGTGCACGTCCATGACAGGAATGTAGGCATTGCCATAGCGCGAGTCAAAGCGCTTCGTGTCGCGGATGAGGACACGGTAGGCCGGCAAATTCATCCCGTAGGAAAGAGTAGGCGTGGCGGAAATCATCTTTATCCTCCCGTCACGAAATGCCGTTTCAATAAGGTGGCGCTGCTTCGCGACGAGGCCGGCATGATGGAAAGCAGTGCCCTGCACCACGCAGCGGGCCAGGCGGCGGCACTGCTTCGTCGGAACAGAGAGAGCGTTTTCAACTTCTTTTGCGAGCTTCAACAATCTGACCTTCTCGTCTTTGGAAAGCATTGCGGAGAGGTTGGCCTTCTCGGCGCTGGCTTCCGCTGACTTGCGCGTAGAAACAAAAAGCAGGCACTGCTTGTTCTTCTTCAGCGTGTCGTGGATAAGGGCATGCTCGCCGAAGGGCAGCCGGAATTCGTCATCGAGCAGATCAACAACCAGCGAGTCTTTTTGCGGATAGGAAACGCCTTTCTCCAGCTTCACGGGACGGTAGTCGCTTCTGACCAGCTTGGCTTTCAGCCATTTTGCTATCTCATCGGCGTTCTGTATCGTGGCCGAGAGCGCCACTTTCTGCTTCACGTTCTGCAGGCGCGTGATGACAACCTCCAGCGTAGGGCCGCGGCCTGCGTCGTTCAGCATGTGGATCTCGTCGATCACCAGAAGGGAGACTTCCCTGAGCCACGGAATATTGTGCCTCAGCAGTGAGTCCATCTTCTCGTTGCTCACGATAATGACATCGGCGCGCCCCAGCCAGTCATCTGCGGAATCAAGGTCGCCTATGGATATGGAAGCGCGCAGGAACGGGAACTTGGTCCTGAAATCCTCGTACTTCTCGGAAGCCAGGGCCTTCAGCGGGACGACGTAGACGGACTTGCCGCCTTCGATATAATTCTTCAGGACGGCGATTTCCGCGACCAGCGTCTTGCCGGAAGCGGTCGGCGAGGCAACGACCACATTCTTCCCGGAAAGCACATGGGGCAGCGCCGCCTTCTGCACGGGGTTGAACTCATTTATCTCTTTCCTCAGCGCAGCTTTCACGGCAGCCGGAAACGGCAGGTCTTCGATGCGCATATTTTTACTTGGCATGCAGGCATAAAAAGAAATTTTAATAGTTTTATGCATCTGTAGGATTATGGGGGAGGCATGGGACAAATTTTCCAGGGGCACTGCAAAAGCGGCTCTTTACGGGCTTTTGTACTGGGCATCTTTCATTCTGATGGTCTCCTCTTATGAAAATCATGTACAGTTGCGGGATGCCGCGGCGATAACAAAATATCATAATTGCGAAAGACACGGCCCTGTAGCAAAGAGGCGCGTTGGAGTCCAGCTGGCGCCTGTCCGCAAAGAGCCCAGTTGCCGGAGTCCAATAATTAAAAAAGCCAAATATTTCGAGGAACTGGAGATGCTTGATTATTATACCTACTTAGATGCGGATTACTTGACATATCCCGGCGGGACTAGACATGGCGTACACGAGCCTAGCGTGCAGCTGAAAAAAAAGGACTACAAAAATCTTCACTGGGAACGCGTCAGTATAGGAGAGCAGGAAGGCTGGATATTCAGGCACCACACAATGAGCTATTTTGGCGGGCCGGACAGGCACCTGGAATGGGACATTGAAAGGCCCGATAAAACACTCCTGTTTTTACAGTCGAACAGATACCTTAGGCTCGAAGACGAACCGAAAAAGAGCGGCCATGACGTTGCAAAACCTTATTCCACTGCGGTGGATGAAGCTGCCGATTACAACGACAAATTGGCCGTGCATTACATAGAATCCATGCTCCTCTCCAACATAAAAAATGCAGGCGGAGCAAACTTGTCTTTTGCCTCCAATGCCATTGAAGCTCTTGCGAAACTGGGAGAAAAATCTTCTATAATGACATTATACAATGTTATCGATTCTTACAGCGGCATATTTGAGGACAGCACCCAGGAACATGCAGCCAATGCGATTTTAAAACTTGTTCAGAGAGACCACCGCGACTTTCAGGGGTATGCGGAAATTGCCGCGAGGGAAATTTTAAGAAACCAGAAATATACAAAAGAATGCAAGAAAACCGCAGGAAACATACTTGCAGCAATTGGAAAGGAATGAAATTCTCATCTAAGCGATTTTAGCTGCATCGATTTTCTCAGTATCCTTGCCTTTTTGTCATCTGGATTTTCCAGGTTGACTCTATCAACTGTTGCATATACAAAAAAATCCAGTAAGAAAGACGAATAGGGCCCCAGATGGCTTTCCTGGAGCTCCCTGCCAACTTCACGAAATTGATTCGGGCATGCAAGAAGATCCGCGGGAATTGTGGTTTGATAGCGGAGGAATTTCAATACATTGACTTCTGCTGTCTTTTCCGCCTTGGACGGCCTTTCTTCAAACTCCACTTTGTCGCCTTTTTCAAGAAGCACGCCGCCATGCACATCCCTATGAAAGGCAGTTCTAGCAATGTAGCATGTGCAAAGCTCCTTTTCTATTCTATCCAGCCTTTCCATCTCACTCTTGTATACCCTGTTACCGGCTTCGTTCAGGCAGTAGGTGGCACCGATCAAAACTGCCGTGGCTATAGCTCCGGAATATTTCCACAGATAAGTTTTCCATTCCATCAGTAGTCCCTCTCGACTGCGAACATGACGAAGGCCTCGAGCTCCTTCCTGGCCGGGCTGTCTTTCAGGATGTTTTTTGCACCGTTCCATGCGTCCAGGACAAGGGAGCGGGCAAAGGATTTTGCATGATTTATGGAGCCGTATTTCTGAAGGATCACGATGGCCTCGGCTATTTTTGCCTTATCGGCTGTATGGGAATTCAGAATATCAACCAACCGCTGCCTGTCGCCCGCACCGGCATTCGACAGCGCATGTATAACCATCAGCGTGCGCTTGCCCTCGGAGATGTCCGAGCCGAGATATTCTGAAGTGAACTGGTTTTTCCCAGAGGTGGCTGTGAGGTTCAGGATGTCGTCCTGTATCTGGAAGCCTATGCCTATGGCCTCGGCAAGGGCGCCCATCTTCTCTATTGTAGCGCCGTCAGCGCCTGCCGCTATGGCTCCGACTTTTGCGGCAAGCCTGGCAAGCGTGCCGGTTTTGTAGGCGCACATCTGCAGGTATTCTTTTTCAGTGATGCTGTCAGCGTCTGCAATGCCGTTGTGCCAGGCGATGTCCATTCCCTGGCCGAAGTGTATGTTAATGAGCTCCTGGCCGTATGCCTCGTAGATCTTCAGCGTTTTCTCTTCGCCGTAGGCATTTTTGTTCTTAAGCAAGACCAGCAGCGGAAGGTAGTACATGGCAGAGCTCAGGTTCACGGCGATGTCCGTTCCGAACAGCTTGTGGATGCAGGGCTTGCCGCGTCGCAGTTCGGAGCCGTCCTCCACATCATCGGCGACCAGAGAGCCGTTGTGCACGACCTCGAATATCACAGCAAGATCTTCGTACCTCTTCGCGTCGCCGCCCAGGGCTTCGCACACGAGGGAGAACAGGAAAGGCCGCCAGCGCTTTCCGCCCCTGTCAAGCAGGTCCCAGGCAGGCTTCGCTATCGCCGCGTTGGCCGGATCTGCGTCGTAGCTGTACCTTGCAGGGCCCAGGGCGAATTCCAGCTTCTCCGAGTCGTAGCTGCGCGGCAGGTATTTCTCGATGAGCGCGTCGATGCGCCTAGAGCGCTCCGCCAGCAGATGCTCGATGTCCATAGATAAAATTAGCAGGAAAAAGGCTTAAAAGGGATTTATCCTCAAATACATTGTAAACAATGTATTTGGGATACCATCTTCCAGAAAACCACCGCCTGAAGGCAGTGTATATCAAGGAAGATGTTATTAATAGGGGACGGAAGTATGTTTATGCCAGTTTACGACAACCCGCTTTATTATGAAATTGCATTCAGCTTCGTCGACACGAAGAAACAATGCGACTTGCTGGAGTCTTTCATAAAAAAGTATAGCAAGAGGAAAGTCAGGCGCGTCCTGGACATTGGCTGCGGGCCCAGCATGCAGCTGAGGGAGCTTGCCAGGCGCGGCTATGCCTGCGCTGGACTGGACGCAAGCAAAGAAATGCTCCTTTATCTGAAGCAAAAAGCTGAGGCGGAATCCGTGAGAGTGGAGACCATTAAAGCAGATATGATACATTTCAGGCTTCGCAAGAAAGCTGATTTTGCTTTCGTCCTCATGGGGACCATAAGCTACGTTAAAAGCAACGAGGATTTCCCCAGCCATCTCGATTCAGTTGCCGCGTCTTTAAACAGAGGCGGCCTCTACCTTATAGAAAATTTCAGGCTTGACTGGGCAAGCGATAAGCTGTTCAGGCCGCAAAGATGGACCATGAGGAAAGACGGGATATCGGTGAAAACAGAGTACAGGATAACGCTGAAAGACGCGCTGGAACAGACGCTTCACGAGGAAATGAAGCTTGAAGTGAATGATAAAGGAAAGATAGTTACTCTGAAAGAAAACGCAGATACCAAGATCATATTCCCGCAGGAACTGCTGGAACTCATAAAAATCAGCGGGAAATTCGAGTTTCTTGGCTGGTTCGAGAGAAGCAGCCTAAGGCTGCTCAGGCATGCGAGCAATAACAATATAGTACTGTTGCGCAGGAAATCATGAGCCCTGTATAACCTGCAGCTAAATGAGGCTAAGCTTTCGTCGTCGCCTCCGCACCAGCCAACTCGAAGTTAAGCAAGGCTTAACCTGAGTCGCCAAAAGACCTCTCGAGAAGTCTTTTGTGCGAAGCTGACGGTTTCCGACGACAAAATGAACTTAATAAAGTTTCCCGGCAAGGTCACCAGAAAAAACTGAATGCCGGCCATTCCCTATTTTTAGGGCCGCACCTTATTGCTTACGCAAGACCGGGAGGAAATTAGGCCTGGCATTCAACTTTTAGGGATTACCCCGGGACTTTAAACGTCTTCTATATATTGTCGTCTAAAGGAAACATTATATAGCCGGACTGCAAGATAGAATAATAG
>CAYJRV010000020.1:0-16464 GCA_964372695.1 uncultured archaeon
TGGTAGACCCTGCTTCCAAATTCTTGAATGCCCATACAAGACAACCCCTGAACACTTCTATAAAGCCTGGAAGAAACTCTAAAAATGGTGGCAATCACTCAAGCGCATTTTCCCGCTTTTTGAGCCACTTGACCTCAGGGAACTCTCCTGATACCGTGCCGTCCTGGACATACTTGACGCCCAGCTTCATGCATATCCAGGCACGCGCCAGTTCCTTACCAAGGTAGGCCGCGTGATCCATGCGCGAGACCAACCCCTCATCTATAATTCTGAGATAAATGTCCTGCGGAAGCTTACCCTTGATCAGTATTTTGATATTTCTAGGAGCATTATTCTTACACAACCCCACTTCAAGCTCCTGCCTTTCAGCGTCGACTTTGATAAGGAAATAGCCGACAGGATCCCTAATCCATTCGTATTTCTTCCAGTCTTTCGCCTCTAAAACTCTCATTATATCACTTCTTTGCCTTAATCACGAATACCATCGCGAACCTGTCAGGTATGGCGTTTGCAAGGCGCAGTTTCAACCCAAAAGGAAGAAGATGCAATCCATACGCTGCCGTATGTATAAGAATTTTCTTAGTGCTTTTAAGCTTTACTATCTGCCCTGCTGTTTCTTTTTCCAGGAAGCCCGGCGTATAGCGGATCTCACTGACATTCAGGCCTGCTGCTTTGATGGCGCCCAGCGCATCGCCCAAATACCACCTCTTTTTATGGTGAACCCCGTCAGCAGGCAGGTTTGGCACGCCAAGTATCAGATATCCTCCAGGCTTCACGCATCTCTTGATGTGTTTCAGCATTGCGACAGGATTATCTATATGCTCGATGGTCTCGAAGCAAATAACCACATCAAAGGAGTTTTCCGGAATCGGGTATCTGCTCTGCACGTCAGCCTGCACAGTTCTATAGCCCCGCTCCCGAGCTTCCTTAAGACCAGATTTGGAAATGTCCAATACAGTGGCTTTCTTCACGCCCAGCCATTCAAGGAACTGTCCGTTGCCACCTCCAACATCCAGGACTTTCTTGCCGCTTGGAGGCCGTATGAAATCCTTTATGTGGCTATAGCGGACATCATAATATTCCATGCCGCGCTGTATGTGCTCTTCTTCCCAGTAATGCTCGTAATATTTTTCGTAGTCAAATCTTCCCATTCTTAAGCACCACAAAAGACTCTCTCAGAGTCATAAATTCTACGCCCACCCTCACAAGTTTTTCTACCAAGTCTTTAAATTCATTGAAGTTTTTGTACTGATGATAGGTGTGAAACCCAAGCACAAAAACCCCATTTTTTGACGAGACCATTTTAATTATGTGGTCCTTTATTATTCTGTATTCCCGTTCGTTAAAATCCATCTGCCACTTCTTTGGGAGACGCAGCCAGGGGATTTCATAGAGGCCCATAAACTTCTTCAATCTCTTGACAGGAAGGAAGGTGCCTACAGAAGAGTCTATCTTAAATCCCGCTTCCGCAACGTTCCTGACGCACTCTTCGTCTTTGGATGTCCATGGGAACCTCCACGACGTTACATCACTGTCGTATTTTCTAAGCTGGCTGTAGCACCCCAAAGCTGTAGCGTATTTTCCTTTCCGCTCCTCGCGCGAATGGCTGAGGCTGTGGCCGCCTATCTCATGCGACATTAGAACCAGTTTCCTTATCACTTCCGGCTTAGTGTCATTAAGCGTAAGGAAAAAAGTTGCGGTTATTCTCCTTGATTCCAGGTACTTGGCGAGTTCTACGCTTTTCTCGTCCACATGGTCGTCGAATGTCAGCACTATTACCTTCCTTTTTGCCGGCTTTGTCAAGGCGTACGACAAATGCTCCTGCAGCCTCTTCATCAAGAAGTAAAGCCTGACAAACAAGGCGATCACCACCACGCAACCTGCGCGGCCCTGTACAGCTTGCTGCAGCCGCGGCAAAGGGCAACTTTATCACCCATTTTCTGCTGGTGAAGACCTCTTATTTTGGAGTACAGCTCCCCGTTCCACACCTCTTCAAGACTCTGGTTATTAGCATCCCCAAGAATCACCTTGCCATCGAAATCTACGCAGCACAAAGCAATTTTTCCGCTGCTAAGAACTATCATCTCGTTCCACAGGCGGCGGCACGGATAGACTACTCTTGACCTCTCCACCCCTAGGTCACCTTCGTGGCCTTCTCCCTCCCTGTTGTCCACTATGCCAAAGTCATAACCGTCCGCAACACCGTCCCACAGCTCCTTGAAGGCTTCCAGCTCCCTGTAATTTTCCTTCTGTATCGTGCAGTTGACCTCTACACGCGGCTCGCTCATGCCTCGCCTGTTCCGCTCTTCCAAAAGCCTCTTAATGTTGCCCGTCACAACTTCGAATTTTCCATTGACACGTATTTTCTCGTAGGTTTCCTTGGTCCCGCCGTCGAAGCTGAATATTATTTTGTTTGGCGGATTTTCAAGGAGTTTTCCTATCTTTCCCTCCCCAAGGACTGTTCCGTTTGAGTAGAACATAACATACATGCCCTCCTTGCGCGCAAACTCAATCCGCTCAAAAATATGAGGGTCCAGAAAAGGCTCACTGTAGAAGGAAAGTATGACTGTCTTGATGCCCATTTTTTTTGTGTCCATGACAACCTTCCTGAAGAGGTCCATGGACATCGTTGTTTTGGACCGCGTCATGTCTTTGTACGGGCACATGATGCATTTCAAGTTGCACAGGTTGAATGTTTCTATTGATATGGCCTGAGGCAGCTGTATGCCTTTCAGCACGGAATTGATCCGCCTGGTATAAATCCTGTCGTACACTATGTAAAAAGGGTATTTGTTTATGATGCCGAACACGGCCTTCTTTACCCTGTAATGATTGTTTGCGAACTGCTTGAACGAATGGTAAAGTTTTTGCATAAGTATCACTAAACAAAACAGCTTAAAAATAAGTGTTTTCCGGGTTGTTATAAAGGCTTTTTGGGGCGAAAAGTGAAGTAAACTATTTAGTACAGTGATGAGAGTTCATAAACAACTACTCTTACCTTGGTCATCCAACTCTATACTGCAGATATTGTAACTGTTTAGCTGGTCAGCCGTAAAAATGACGTTATTTTGTGCCTAAAAATGCATTTTAATGCGGTTTTCCAACGGGCACGATGAGATTGCGCATTTCCTGTCGGCCTTTTTCTGCATATTGTGTTGAATTGAAGATGTTGCACAACATATAGTGCTTTGATGTCATTTTGAGCTAAACAGATACCAGATATTTAGTCATCATGCAGATCCCTGCCAAATTCGTTTCTGAACAGTTTTGCATTTTCGAACTTGATTTCATAATAAATTGCAAATCTCCTTATCGCATTCGTGGCACCCACGACGGAATGAACAAAACCGGCAAATCCCAGCTTGTAGCGCTTTTTGACCAGATAGCCGTCCAAGAAATTAACAAAAGGGATCAGGACCATCCGTGCCATTATTCCCGGCCTGCTGTAGTTCTTTCCGTTCCTTATATCACGTAACGCCCCCTGATATGCATATTTATCCAGCTTTTGAAACCAATCAGCGTAACCGTTCCAGTGGTGGTGAATGATATCCCATTTTAACTGTCCTATTTTCCCATTAATCTTCAGCACCTCGTGAACGCTATTTTCAAATTTTATTCCATTGTTCCTGAAAAGCCTGACATGATGTTCATTGTTTTCCAGGAATTTCCCGAACAAGACTGTTGTAAATTTTATGTTGAATGCATCGTAAGGCGGAGAAGACATGACAACGTCCTTTATTTCATTGCCGAGCTGTGGAGAAACTTCTTCGTCCGCATCCAGGTTAAGAATCCATTCATATTTCACCTTGGATATGCCAAAATTCTTCTGCGTTGCAAAATCGTCAAGTTTTCTCATGTATATTTCAGATTTTGGAGCAAGTTTTTTACACAAATTTCTAAAGGATTCGTCGGAACAGTCGTCTACTATAATTATTTGGTCTGCAATGGACCTGATCGACGCGAGAGTCCTGCCTATCTTGTCCTTTTCATTATGCGTCAATATGACTATGCTCAGGCCATTCTTAGTCATCTACAGCACCCAACCCCTTAAGAGCCCTGGAAAGCGGGAGTCCAGCCCTGATATAGGCTCGTGCAATTCTTTTTAAAGCATTTATTATCCTGCTGGATCCCTCCTCGCCGAAGAGCTTCACCGTCGCGAAGCCGAGGAAGTTTTTTGTATAGGCGAAGGCGGGAGTGAAAAGCCAGTAGCCGCGCAAGTAGTAGTCCCTGTTTATCTTGTCGATTCTCCGCACAGTTTCTTCGTAAGTGCTGCATTTTTTATTAAGGAAACGGCCCTTCTTTGCGAAGATACGGACGGCAGTTCCGGCGTCAATCCAGATGACGGAGAACCCGTTTCTTTCCAGGAGCGTCCTAAGAGTAGGCGGCGAATAGAAATAAGGATGCTGCACGTCGCCCTCGAAGCGGCCGTAGAATTCCCATACATTCGGCACTTCCAAGTACATCACGCCGCCATCAGCAAGCAGGGATCTCAGTTTTTTCAGCGCAATTTCAGGCTCTGTAAAATGCTCGAAAACATGTATCAGGGCGATAAAGCCGTATTTTTTTACTGTTTTCATGTCCTCGAGCAGGATGGGCAGGATCTTTATGCCGAACTTCCTTGAGCCGTAGTCCGAGAATTTTATGGACGGCTCTATGCCGATCGAGTCCCAGCCGGCTTTCTTGAAAAGATATGCCAGATAACCCGCGGAACAGCCGACATCGATAAACTTTTTGGGCATTATTTTTGCCAGGTTGACACGATTCTTTATGAAACGCAGCTTTTCCTCGGCGCCCCTTATGCTGGACGCGTCCAAAATGGTGTCTGGAGCCTCCTTTTTGCTGTAAAGCCTCCTGTATGCGTTGGAGGAGTAAAATTTACCATACTCTTCCCCGGTCATGCGGGGATTTATGAACACGAGTCCGCAGTCCCTGCATATGACCATGGGAGCGGGAATGCCAAACCGCGATTTCTTCGCCAGGAGCTGCTGATTTCTGGAACCGCATAACGCACACGCAACAGTTTCCATGTCACAGCCCCCTTTTCAGCTGCAGATAGTAGCGCTTCGCCGAGTACTTGAGGGCATAATAAATGAACGGGCCCCTGAGGCCGAGGTATTTCTTGAGGAACCGGTAGTGCTTCCTCCAGAAGTAGAAATTGTTCCGCAGTAGCGAGTACTCCAGCTCAAGCCTTTTCTGGGTCCTGCAGCCGCCACCGCTGCGGCTGAGGTAATTCAGGTGCCAGACAAAGGCCCCGTGGCAAAAGAGGATCTTGAAGCCGCGCTCCAGGGCGGACACATAGAGGTCAGTTTCTTCCCTGTGATAATTACCAGTCAGGGCTTCGTCGTAGCGCACCTTGTCAAAAACAGCACGACGGAAAAGCGCAAAGGGCAGCATTGTGTGGAGCCGCACGTCGCGCCCGAGGTCAACAGAAAAATTAACATCCGTCGGATAGCAGATGTAAAGGTCTTTTTCCTCCAGCCTGACGGCCCTTTCCGCCGCAATTTTCTTGGTCTCCCCGCGGTACACGAAAATCTGGCGGCCGCCTGCGATGTCAACGTTTTCCCTTTTCAAGGCACGGGCAAGCGTTTCCACGTAATCCGGCGTGAACTCCACGTCGTCCTCGCCGAAAATTATGAAATCGCCTGCCGCACGGGCAATGCCGTAGTTTCTCGCCCCCGGAAGGCCAAGCCTTCTTTCAGGAGCGAAGTACTTTATTATTTTATTCGCCTTTACCATGCCTTTTATGTCATCAAAGGCAAAGCCGCCGTCGTCAACGATAATAACCTCCTTCACAAACTTCTGATTGAGGTACGACGGGAGGGTTTGCCTAACTACATCACCTCTCTTGTATGTCGGGATTATGATGCTCACAGTTTTCATGGCAATCACGTTCAACAAAGCCGCTGTGGCTTCCATATATAATTCATAAGCTTACGGCTTACAGAACTATAATAACAGAAACGAAAGATTTATAATCAGAGGCTTCTTAAAAACACCCAAAGAAAAGAGCCTGCTGGACAGACACTGTATGACCACAACACTCTCAACCGACGGATATTCGAATGCGCATATCCGTCTCTGCGCGACCTTTCCACAACGTTTCTAACAAACCTAACAGGGAATTTTACCCGCCAAACCATTTAAGTATGCATTTTTCATACTATACTAATGCTTGAACATTATAGATGTTCAGCCATTAAAACGGGGTTTTAAGATGAAGGAGAAAATAGCCATATCGCTCAGCAGCAGCGTTCTGAAGGATGTTGACAAACGGATAGATGGCTCGACAATACGCAGCAGGAGCCAGGCGATCGAGGTGCTGCTCAACAAGGCATTGAGCATACAGGAAGTGAACGCCGCCGTGCTGCTCCTTAGCAGGGCCCATGCCGACGTGCCGCAGAGGCATTTCAAATCATCGACAGTCCTGGAGCAGCAGGTCAGTTTCCTCAAAGGAAACGGGATCAGGACGGTTTATGCGGTCTCCCAGGCCGACCTGAAGACCGAACTGGCCAGCGTTGTCAGGACGCATGAGAAATACAACGGCGACGCGCTCAGGCACGCGGAAAAATTCATACACGACGGATTTGTCGTCATGAGCGGCGACACCTACAACAGCTTCAATCTGGCCGCCATGATAGCAAAACACATGAATTCGGGGAAACTGGCCACCATCGGCCTCATGAGCTCCCCGAAACCCGGAAAATACGGGACTGCTGTTCTGGAGGGCGACCTCGTTACGGATTTCACCGAAAAGCCAAAAACCCCCCAGTCGAATATCATAAATGCAGGCATATACATATTCAAGCCGGAAGTTTTCGGCATGATGAAGGGCTCCATAGAGAGGAACCTGCTCCCGCGCCTGGCAAAGAAGAGGCAGCTTGTCGGCTATTTTACCATGGGCGAGTATTTGCATTTCGGCGAAATCCAATCTTAAATTAGTTTTGCCTAAGTAGTTTGATGCTTAAGGCTGTAGTTTGTGATGTTGATGGCGTGCTTGTCGACACAGAGGGCCTGCAGTATCAGATATGGCTCAAGGTGCTGAAGCCTTTTGGAAAAGACCTCCAGAAGAGTGAATATATCAGGGATTTTTCAGGCAAGACGCGAGAGGAAATGGCTTCCTTACTGGTTAAGGGCGGCTTGGACATCTCTCCGGAAGAGCTCGCTAGGCGCTGCCACTTGGCCGCAGCTGAGTTCTACAAGAACAGAAAGCTTGAGCCCATTCCGCATGTCCTGGAGTCACTGGAATTTTTCAGGAACAAGGGAATTGCTCTTGCAGTGGCGTCCAGCCCTAGGCGCGAGGAGGTCGAGGCAAAGCTGAAAAGCTCAGGACTTCTGGAGAAATTTCAGGTAATAGCTACAGGAAGTGAGGTGCAAAGGCAGAAGCCGCATCCGGACCTCTATCTTTTCACCACGCAGATGCTTGGATGCCATCCTGGCGAATGCGCCGCAATCGAAGACACCTCATCAGGCGTGGCTGCTGGAAAATCAGCCGGAATGCTCTGCATCGCCATCCCGAATGAATACAGCCGCAGCCAGAATTTCTCAATGGCGGATTTCGTAGCAACTGATATGAAGGGGGCAATGAAGTTCCTATCCAGAAAATTTTGTTTTTAGTTCCTCAAATTTTCTTGTTCCAGGGAGTTCGTGACATAATAAGTAGCGTGGGTACTCATCTTCCTGGATTTCAGGGAAGCGTCCTATCTTATCCTCCGGCAAGAAACAATTATCCACCTCATCATCACTGACACCAGAGACTTCCACTGCCAAAACCGGCCCTCTACCTTGCCTGGCCCAAAATTTATGATAGTGATTTGTATCCAGCCTTATCCTGTCTCCCGGTTCAAGCGCCAGTATAGTGCCAGATTTTACTGTTTGCCATACATTATTAAGGCATATGCGAACATCGGATACCATATCTAATGTGTCATCCGGCCCCACATTATGGACCTCAACCTCAAGTACGCCGCCCCGCTGATTAATTATATCTTCTATCTTATTCCAGTGATGATGTATAAATGTAATCTGATTTTCGCGGACAATAAGAATCTTGTTTGCATAGGGCTGGTCTGCCGGCTTACCGCCTTTCATGATTCCATTCGAAAGAGTAAAAAGCAGCAGCCCCCATTTTTGGAAGTCAGGTTTATTGAAATCAGTAATGTCCCATCCAATTCTGCGGCTGCTCATATGTTCGGCTTCGCCAGCATGCTCGACCCACTTATTCAGATCCCAATGCGCATATGCAGGCAGGCAGAATCCCATCTTATCAAGAAAACATATCCCGTCACTGATGATGGCATTGATTTCTGATCTTTTCACACTACCACCAAAATTCACTGTATTCCAGTCGGAATAACATTTTATTCGCCTTTATAATGTTCTTCAAAGTATTTTACGCTCTCCGGTGTTCCGATTGTCCATGCTTCATCCAGGAGAACTGTCTTTATGGTATCGCCCCGATCTATCAATTCCTGATAAACCGGAGCCACATAAAATTCATTATTGACACGTTTTCCTTCAGAAATCATTTTTTCAGCAGCCCATACAAAATCCTCGCCCCTGGTAAAAAAATAGGCACCAAAATTTACGTATTTTGATATCCTAACCTTTTCGGCGACCTGCAAGGCTGTCCAGTTCTCATCCACTCTTGTGAAACTCCATTTATCGCCTTCTGCCTCAATAATCGGAATAACACCTTTGACACCTTGAGGGACATTGGTTGCCGTTTGATTGTAGTGTGAGCTGCGCCAGAAATAGTCACAGTCTGTTATTATCAATGGGTCTTCGTTGTTAATGAGGTCTTTGGCTTTCAGCACAGTACAAGCGGCGCCTTCTGTCACTTCGTCAATAATAACGATCCGCGACCCCGGAAATGCTTTTTGAACCTTTTCATCCAAATGATGACTGTTGACATGCTCCTGGCGCATAATAAATATAAAATCTTTCGCTCTGGCGAATGGCAGACTTTCTGCGGCCCACTTAAACATAGGCTTTCCGTGGACCTCTATCAGGGGTTTTGGTGTTGTTATGCCAGCTTTTATGAACCTGGATCCAAGACCCGCCATCGGCATTACAATGTTTATTTTTTTGTTGCTGATACTGGCACTCGTAAAGTCACGAGTTCTGATATTTTTCCGGGCCCAGTAGTCTATCAAATCTGAGAGCGTCTGTTCTAGCTTTATCTTTGGCCGCCAGCCAGTGAGATTTCTGCATTTGGTGCTGTCACATATCTGGATGGGGATATCTATTGGGCGAAGGAGCTTTGGGTCTACTGTTTTTTTTACATGCCCATTAAGGCCTGCTATCTCTATCATTTTGTCGAGCAGTTCTCCCATGGAGTATGGAGTGCTGCCGCCTACGTTGTAGGCTTCTCCGGGCTTGAATTTCTGCATGAGAAGGTAATAGGCTTCGACGCAATCACGCACATCTATTACGGCACGCCTGCTTTCAAGGTTGCCGACGCGTATCACAGGCTCTTGTCTTCCCTGCTTGATGAGTGCAATCTGGTGAGCATCGGACGAAACTGAGAAATTTTTTCCGCGCCGCGGCCCTGTGTGCGAGAACGCACGCGTTACGAAAATAGGAAGTCCAGCAGATTTTGCCCGTATGCGCAGATAGATGTCCATAGCGGCCTTGCTTGCGCCGTAGGGGTTCACGGGGTTTATCTGTGCGCTCTCGTCGACCTGTTTTGCCTCCACGACTCCGTACACTTCGGATGTCGAACAGAACATAAACCTGCACTCTGGCTGGTGCTTGAACAGCGCCTCAGCAAGATTGAGCGTGCCCTGGGAGTTCGTATTGAATGTTCCCATCGGGTCGGCGAAGCTTGTGGGGGGATGGCTTTGGGCTGCGAGATGAAACACACCATCAAACGTCTCTTTTGCAAACAGTCTATCGAGCGCGTCAAAATTTAGGAGGTCTCCATAGAAAAATTGAATTCTACGAAAATTCTCGTCAGGGACCACGTCTAGTATATCGACTTCTCTCCCATTGGATGAACGGACAAGCCCCGCAACCTGATGTCCATGTGCAAAAAGCAGGTTGGCAAGATGCGGACCAACAAATCCTGTAATCCCAGTAATCAGGTACCTCATTTTATATCAATGTATAAATTATTGAAATCCTTTTTAAACGTATCTATATATCTGGCAACAGGCACTGTCGTACACCTGTGGCTGCCTGAAGATGGTGAAACTATATTGATTTAAAAGATTAAATTATTAGAGTGTTTTATGAATTTATCACTTCCGCGTTCCAGAATTTTAACGCATCGCGGTCTGGAACCAGATAAACATGGTTTTTGGCCGGAAAGCAGCTACGAATCTTTTGCAGACCACATCTCCCGCGGATTTGGTATAGAGTTCGACCTTAATTTCTGTAGGGACGGCATTGCTGTTTCACATGACAGCACACTCGAACGCATTACCGGGGGCCGGGATAAGCGAACGTTCAGCAGCCTTTCTGTTCGTGAGGTTCAGAAAATCCGCTATGGCACAAAACAGGGATGCATTGCTACGCTTGACCAAGTCATGGAACTGATTGCAGGCAGCACCTCTAAAATAAATGCTATGCACCTTAAAGCCAGGTACCAATTCCCGGAATTCATGGAGCAACTTGTTCAGGCTTTGCGAACATACAAAACCATTCTTGATAGATTTTTTATTTTTGACCTCAAACCACACACAGCCCGGTTCATGAAAGAAAAAATTACAGCACTGCAACTGGCCCCTTCTGTTGCACATCCTTATGACATAAAGCGATATAATGGTTTAGTCGGCGGCACGTTACTGTCAGTAGAACGGGCACTGGAATGTAGAGACATGTATAACTGGGTCTGGTTAGACGAATGGAATCTAGCCGATGTAAATGGCGGTTCAAAAAAACTTTATACAGCGAAAACATTTGATACACTGAGGTCTGCCGGGTACAAAATCGGCTTGGTGACGCCGGAGATGCATACATCAGCAGAACCTGGCATATTAGGCGGTCCGGATCACGAGGACGGTATAAATCCGGAAAGGTTTCTAAAGAGGATGCAAGAAATTATTTCCCTGAAACCAGATGTCATATGCACAGATCACCCAGAAAGTTTTGCAGAATGAAAATTTTCCCGATTTCTGTCGGGTTTCCCCAATGAGACTCTTTTGAGTTCTGGGGCGAGCTTGAGAGGCTCTCCTGTGAATACTTTCAACGCATACGGATTGAATTTATGGCCTTCCCTGACGGCTCTTTTAAGGTCGGCAATGTGCCGGTTTAGATCCGCTTTTGAAAAAGGCCTCTTCCCGTGGTCACGTGCGAATATATTGGCAATGCCCAATTCAGCGGCAATGGCGCGTTCCACAGGATCAATGTTGCCTTCAGAGTAATCTGGACCCCTGAAGAAAATAGCAGGCTTGATGTTCCTTAGCGCCTCCGCTGTATTAACGTCATCATACCATGTGACATATGTTATATGCGGGCACTCTGCCAGACGCTTAAGCCTGTACCATAAAGGAAATATAAAATCATTGCGCTTTTGGGTAGCCCTGTAAATTCGTAGCGACCTGTCGCTGTTAGTCGCTGCAAATACAGAGCCAAATTCCGATGCCTGCCTGTAAAGATCGTCATGATGGTCCCTGAAAGGATTGTAAGTGCCTGCAACCAGGACTATAGTTTTTCCATCTGCACGCAAGCGTTCTGCTATTAAGCTCGCATATTCTGGGGGGACTATTTTACTTCTGTAGGCTGTACCAGTTTTCATAGCAACAACTCAGAATACTTTTTTAATACACAATCAATCTTAAATAGTATGCCCAGAAGAAACAAAAAGGGCTGAACATGGGAGTAGACATCCTGATCTTGAACACGGCAGTGGTTGATGTAAGGGTGCCGGATTTTGAACTTGATAACGAATTTAATAGCAAAATGGCGGGTAAAGGCGGATTAGTCAAATATGACAGCAAATTTATGCCCGATTTTTCTCAGGAACAGCTATATTCGTGGGCAAAAAAGGGGTATGTTGTGGCAGGTGGCGCCGGAAACTCTGCACCTTTAATTGCAAGAGCAGGACTTAAAACTGCAATTGCCGCTGTTCTCGGAAAGGGCAATTATGGCAGATTAGATGCGCAAGGCAGATATTTCTACGACATAATGCGGGCAAATAATGTAGACATGTCTGCCATCGCTATACATCCAGAAGCATTCACGGGAACTGCTTTTATACATGAAAACCATAATGACGAGCGCGGCGGGATAGTGTCTTTTCCAGGCGCAAATAACCATTTTAGTTTCAACATAGCCATGGAAGCTGTCAAAAACCTAAAACCTTCAATAGTTTACTACATGTACTTAGGACTCTCAGAGGGTGGCGACGCCAATGGCGGAAAAGATCTTGCTAATTTCTTAAGAGTGTGCAGACGTAAAGGCATCTTGACCATCATAGATACGCATACATTAACAGGGGACCCTCAGAAATTGATAAAATATGGAAAACCCGTAGATGAATACAGACTGCTGGAGCTGGTATTGCCGGAAGTTGACATCTTCTTTACATCAACAGACGAGGCTAGGCTGATTGCAAATACATTAGATGAAATATCAGTTACAGAAAATAATTTTGCTGCAGATTTTTTAAATGGATTAAGGGAAAAATTTCCCCCGTCTAGATCAAGAACAAAAGTATACGGACTTACTACAAGTAATGGCGCATTTATAACGGTGGGCGGTTTGAGGAGTATTAGTCCAATCCTAGTTCAATCAGGATACACAGCAGGAGAGAACGTCAGCCTAGTTGGCGCAGGAGACGCCTTCAGGTCAGGATTTTTAGTATACGTTGCTCGCAACTTAACAGGGTTTAAAGATGGAACCATGGATTTTCAAGAAGCAATTCAGATGGGTAATTTATTTGCAGCACTCTGTATCAAATCACCATTGTATAATAGATACAAAAATATAGGGACTTATGAACAGATGCTTGGGATTGTGCAGAACAGGAAAAAATACAAAAATTTTAGTGAGGTCTTGCGTGCATTAAAAACTTTGCAAGAAAAACATAGACAACAGGCATTCTAGGGAACTGCAATGTTATTGTTTGTAATGTTTTCAAACTGTTCGATACATTCTGGAGAGCCAAGATCCCACAGATGTGAAATGCGCACAGCCAGTATCTTATCACCGCGGGCGATAAGTTCGTTGTAGACAGGGGAAACGTAGAACTGGTTGTTGTGCCTTATGTTTTTGGCTATCATCTGCTGTGCGGCCCAGGCAAAATCCTTCCCATAGCGGAAATAATAGAGACCGGCAGTGGCGTTTGTCGAGATCGGAACTTTTTCCGCAATCTGCGTAACGACGGAATTTGCATCTGTTTTCGCAAAACTCCACTTGGGATTTGTTGACTGAAATACTGGAATCAGTCCCGAGAAATCCACCGGCAAATTCTTGATTGCGCTTTCTACCGAGACCCTGAAATACTGATCTGTATTGTAAATTATCAGCTCTTCATTTGTGTTGATCAGGTCTTTTGCCAAAAGAACGGTACAGGCAGCACCTTCGGTGACCCTATTCACGGTTAGGACTGTTATTTCATCAGAATAGAGTTCCCTTAACTTCTGCTCCAGATTATATTTTTTCTCGTGCTCTTTAAGAGTGATGAATACCATGTCCCTGGGTCTTGCAAACGGGATGCTGTCTGTCGCCCACTTGATCATGTGCTTGCCACGTATCTCTATCAACGGTTTTGGAAGCTTGTAACCTTTCTCGACGAAGTGCGATCCGCTGCCCGCAATTGGCATAACGACTTTCATAATGTCTGTTTTTTTGAATAACTATTTATCTTTTCTCCTATAGTTCAGAGCAGCTATGTGTCCAAATTTTAAGGAAAAACGTGGGCTGGAGCAGCTTATTTCTACTGTCAGGGACGACAGAAAAGGCAAAAATAAAGTCGTTATAGTTATCGCATCCTACAAAGGCAATGACATCCTCAGGGAGCATCTGAAATACCTTAAAAACCAGACGTTCAAAAAATTCGACGTTGCCATCATATACGGGACAGATGATAAGTTTCTACCCACACCAGAGTGGGCGAGTATCGTGCACATAAGGCGGAAGCATGATTTTGGAAGTGCATGGGCCTATTATACTGGAGAGAAATTTTTCTTGGAAGAATATTATGACATGTTTATCGAGGCGGACAACTATTCTTTCCCCAAGAGCAGGGATCTGGTAGGGAAGCTTGTGGAGGCTGTACAGAGCGGCAATGAATACGCTTATCCAAAAGTAAAATACGAAAACACGAGCATAGTAACCGTATCCGGCGCAATAAGGCATTATGCCTGCGTAAGCAGGAAACTTGCAGAAAGGGCAGGGCTGGTTTACGCGCCATTTTATATGTACGCAGAAGATGCGGAATATTCAAGGCGCCTTATGAACACTGCAAAAAGGCATACGGTTGTGGACAGCATCCTTGACAGGAGCTACAGAACTAAGGGAGAATTCCTTGTTACAAATGCCTATACTTACTACAAAACGAAGAATGGCATAATCCTGCTCAGGCATGTTGACAGGGGACTGAAAAAAATCCCCTCACTATTCCTCACGTTTTTTTCCATGTTTTATGTAGCCCTTTTCCATTTTTTGTCTGGGAATAAGGAAGCATTCCTCGAAATAAACAAAGGTCTGTTAGCAGGTGCGCTGCTCTCCATGAAAACGAGAAAAGCCTTCAACACGCAGCTGGCAAGCCGCACTGTAGAAAAGGGAGACTTCGAACTCATGCTTGTGGACTATGACATCAAGGATTTTTATTTGGAATCAGTAAAAAAACTCAAGTCTTATTCACCCCGTTTTATGGCTGTATTTTACAAGAGGGACAACGCCGCTACCAGAGACCTGAAATACTTTTTCCTGCCAGCACTAAAGATATTCGGTAAGAGGGCGGCTTTTTTCACTTATTTTGGCAATTTTCCACTCTACACACTGGCACCATTTTTCTGCAAGAAACTGTACGTATATGGCGACGGAGAGCTAACAACCATAAAAGAGAACGATAGCGTTTTCTATAGAATTATTTTTATTGCTCTGTCGCCAGCAATAGCAACTGCTAGTCTTCTCCTATTCCTGATAACAATTTTCAACCCGAGAAAACTCAAAACATACGGTTACGGGGTAAAATGACTATCTGCAACATTGTTTAAAACCGCTGCCTTTGGGAAGTGGGTATTTTACCGGAAACTGCGTGAATTTAGCTGAAAAAGTAGAAGAAAACTGTCAAAATCGAATCGTCAGGATCAAAGTGGCGAATTATGAAAGGTGGCAGAAATCAACAATTGAAAGTGGCGAAGTTAGGATACAAACAATGAGATGCCATGTTCCCAGAGATCCACAGCTTTTGCTATGGGATATTAAGAATGTGTCATGCGCGCAACAGCTTTTCAGCCGCTTCCAGTACATCTTCAACTGCCAGATCTTTCATATGATCGTGCTCGCATTCCGGAAACCTGGCCCGGAACGGCAGTATGCAAGGCGGGCCGGCGTCTTTACGAACGCCTATGCAGTTTTTCCCGTAGGGGCCGAAGCGCTGGGGAAGGTTCGGGCCGAACAACCCTACGGTCGGGGCGCCCATGGCTGCCGCTATGTGCATGGGGCCGGCATCATTGGCGATGACGATGCCAACACGGGAGAACAGCCATGCAAGCTGGCTTATAGTCAGCTTGCCGCTCAGGTCAATTATTTTGCCGCTTTCGCAGAGGCTTCTGATTCTGCCGTTTATTCTTCCCTCGGAGGCCGAGCCCACAAGGTAAACAGTCCAGCCTCTTGAGCCGAAATGATCGCAGACTCGGGCAAAGCTCTTTTCAGGCCATCTGCGCATCAGGGACGTGTCTGCTGAGCCCGCATGTATCGCCACAGACTTGGTGGCAACTTTAAGCTTTGCAGATTCTGCATGCAGCGGAACCAACGATTTGGGCGGCGGGAAATGGGAGAGCGCATTGAATATCCTGTAGAACACTAAGACCGCATGCTCGTTTTCGTTTATTCTCACGCTGGTTGTGTACAGAAGCCTGCGGTTCTCTAGGCCGAACCGCTGCGAAGCGCCAGAAAGAACGGAAAGCACGGCAGAAAATTTCATATATGGATCGGAATCGATGGCCACGGAGAACGAATGTTTTCTCAGTGTCAGTAGCGCAGCCAGCGCATCGAACGGGCTTGCGAAATCGAAGACGATTACGCTGTCTATGAAAGGCTGCTTTTCAAAGACGGCGACGTTCTGCTTCGTGCACATCACTGTAACGTTGAAGCCTTTTTCCTTCAATGCCTTGGCAAAAGGCAGGACAAGAACACTTTCGCCGATCGCCCAGAGCTTGATGACGAGAACATTTCTGTTGTCTGAATCGTTTTTCAGAACCGGCCTGAGGAACCAGAAGAGGAAGTAGAGAAAAGTACCCAAATACCCATCAACAGCACGCAGCATCTTTGCCTGCATAGAAATCATTTTCC
>CAYJRV010000021.1:0-15149 GCA_964372695.1 uncultured archaeon
AAGAATCCTGAGAACGCAGCATTTTCAGCTACAGACCCTCTACCACCATTATTTGTATATCTCATGTATGGTTTATATCCATCAGTTCCCCAATGAGAAAGAAACCTATTTTTTAACATATCTTCTGCATGCTGTTGTGCAGCATTGTTAGTACCTAATACAACTGAACTAAGACCTCTTTTAGCACGGTCTTCATTTATCAATTGGGCTGCGTAATTGCGCAATTCTTCGAGCGTGTATTGTTTCGGTTGGATAAAAGTCTGCGTTGTTGTAGGGTTCGAGGGTAGATTTTTATATTGTGATCCTGTATCTGGCTGCTTATTTGACAAATCGCTAAGTCCTTTGCTTGCAGTGCTTACAGCATCTTGTAAATATCCAGTTTTGTAGAAGAAGAGAAATGAAACACCAATTATAGCAATTATAATCAAAGTAATCAATTTCTTTGCAAATGGCGTGTACCTTTCATGAGGCTTAGGCACGCCGGTATCATGCCGCCAATAAGTTTCCTTCAATGGGTGTTTTTCAAAGAATTCAGATCTTCTTTCTTTACGCTTTTTATTTCTATGCGGATCATCTTTACTTACTTTCTCTGCTTCGTCGTAATATTTTTCTTTAAGGTCTGATAATTCTTCTTCTCTTTTCTCTGGATGCACGCGAGGTTGCTGTCTATCCTCGTACTTGATTACAGGACCTTTGGTTAGTCTTTTCAAAGCCTCTTCGTATCTTCTGCCTTCCTCCTGTTCCTTTTGCTCTTTGAAACGTGAATAGAAAGAGTCCGGATGTCCAGATTCTCGCCAGCTCTGCATATCGATGTTTGAATGTCGGTCTCCGCCTGGAAAAACCCCCGGCACCTTTGGCTTTATATGCTCCTTACAGTAAAAATCCTTGCAGAACTTGCAAAGAAATATTTTTGTTCTCTTTCTGCATAAATGGTAATGACACACACCTATCTTTTTCTTTACCATGAAATGTTCCACACCCAATTAAATTTTAAAAATAGGGCTTTTAAGTCTATTATTGGGTTTTGTTTAGAGTGGTGAATCAGAATAAAGTAGGTGCCTTTTCTTTTCTTCCGGTAATTGGATTAACCCAATAATTACCGCTAGATTGCCCCTTTCTAGATTTTTTCTTAGTTGGACTTCTTTTTTTACTACTTGTTACAGTTCGATTATTTGATTTACCCATCTTTTTCATAAATGTAGTCCAACTATCGGTACCTTGTAATTTATTACATCTAGCGCAAATACATACAGAATTTCTCAATGTAGCACTTCCTCCTTTTGAGGCTGCATTTTTATGACCTGAATGCATTTCGTCAAATTCAATTTTTCTACGACATGCCTCGCATCTTCCTTTTGCTCTGCGGTAAAGAATTTGCTTGTCTCTAATTCCTAATGTTCTTTTTTTATTACTGTTACCATATTCTCCAAAAATTCGACCTTTTGGTAAAACAAATATATCTCGTGGCATATTTACCTATCGTATTAAACGGTTTTAAATCTAAACTTCTGTATAGTTCCTATCGACTAGGGCTCGTAGTCTAGTTTGGTTAGGATCCGAGCTTTGGGAGCTTGAGACGGGTGTTCAAATCACCCCGAGCCCACTTTGTATTTGAACCTCCGGTTCACGTGCAGAGAGCAAAGCTCTCCGACGGCTTGAAGAAGCAAAACTTCTTCATAGCAATCCCGGCGGACCCGTTCCTAAAATGTTATAATTATGCACAAGACCAGAATAGTCTTAAAGTCCTGGAATTCTGCGCACCGTGATAGCCGTGTGAGAACGTTGCAGCGGCACTGCTTCGGTGATGTCGACACGAAGGAGCTCGAAGAATGTTTTTATGCGGCAGGCTTTGCGGTATTGGTTGCCCTTGTTGGCAATAAGGTAGTCGACCAGGCGGAGCTGTTTAAGAGGAAAATAAATTTTGACGGAATAAGCTTTGTTGTCGGCGGGATTGGAGGCGTCTGCGTGAGGCAGGACTTGCGCGGGAAAGGCATCGCGTCCAGACTGGTCATCAGTGGCATTGAAATACTCAGGGCCAAAAAATGCGATGTCGCATGCCTCAACACTGATTTGTCAAAAACTGCGTACAAGCTATATGAAAAAGCGGGTTTCAAGTTGATGAAAAGACGGATTTCCTTCGAGGATGTACATGGAAAAATAAGGCATGATACGGGCACCATGTTTATTCCCGTATGCTCAAAGAAAAAATACGGCTACATAATGAAGAGCAAAAAGACCTTCCACTATGGAAGAGGCTATTGGTAATTTCATGTTCTGCGTCTACGTGCTGGAGTGCAGCGACGGATCTCTCTACACAGGCTATACAAAAGACCTGGAGAAAAGGCTGAAGCTGCACAGCGAAGGAAAGGCGTCGAAGTACACAAGAGCAAGGCTGCCCGTGAAATTGAGGGCAAAATGGCCTTTCAGGACAAGGCGGGAAGCGGTGAGAGCCGAAGCGGCTTTCAAGAGGCTCCCGCGCAGGGAAAAGCTGGAAAAAATAAGAGACGTGCCTATTTGAACTTTCGCAGCCAATATGCAATTTTAATGGTCAGGCACATAGTTGATACAAGGCAGATGAAGGACAGGCGGTTTCTTGAAGGGCTTTTCCAGCGAGCCGACCTGATGAAAGACGCAGTGGTAAACAACAGGCCCGTAAGGAAGCATGAAGGCAGGATAGTGGCGAGCTTCTTCTACCAGCCGAGCACCAGGACGAAGATGACATTTGACGCAGCCACCAAGCGCCTAGGCGCCGATGTCGTAGGCACGGAGAACGCGAAGGAGTTCTCCTCGGCCTTCAAGGGCGAGACTCTGGAGCATTCGCTTCTGGCGGTGCAGGAGTGCTTCGACCTGGTTGTAATGAGGCACGACAAGAATGGGGCCGCGAAGCGCGCCGCCGCCATCCTGAAAGTGCCTTTCGTGAACGCAGGCGACGGGACCAACCAGCACCCCACGCAGGCGCTGCTTGATCTCTACACGATAAGGGAATTCTTCGGCAGGGTTGACGGCCTGAAGATCGCTTTCGTGGGCGACATATCGCAGGGGCGCACGATAAAATCACTGGCGTATCTGCTGGCTCAGCTCGATGGCAACGAACTGTACTTTGTCGCGCCAAAGGAGCTTGGGCTTCCAGAAGACATGAGGGATCACCTGAAAGAGAAAAGCGTCGTGTTTCATGAGACAAGCGACATGGATCCGGTCATCCCAATAGTTGATGTCCTCTACGTCACAAGGCTCCAGTGGGAATACGTCATGGACGAGGCGCAGAAAAACCTGCTGATGGAAAACTACCGCAGGTTCCAGATCACGGCCGCAATAGCGGACAAGATGAAAGAAAACTCCATAATCATGCATCCACTCCCGATAAACACTGAGAAGAGCGATGGCTGGCCCGAGATTACGCCGGAAGTGGACAGCCACGCGAGGGCGCACTATTTCAGGCAGTCCAACAACGGCCTCTACGTGAGGATGGCTCTGCTTGACATCCTTCTTACAGGAGAAGCAGATCCGCTCTACAGCCTCATCCTCGGGGTTCCGTAGCGCTTAAGAACCTTTCTGAGATAGCTTTTTCATGCAACTGCACGAATTCGGCGTAACAAGAAAAGAAATGCTGCGTTCGCTCAGGCACGCTGCCATAATAACCGCAACCGGCATTGTTGTTGTAACAGCGCTTGGTTTTCTGATTGGATTCAAGGCATTGCAGGTAGACTACGCATGGCTTGCCTTCTACGTCATGATATCCGTACCTGTGCAGGAACTCGTCTTCCGCGGGATCCTGCAGACAAGGCTCTACCGCTTCGGCACGCCGCTGGCAATAGCTGTTGCTTCCGTGCTGTACGCATCAATACACTTCCAGACGCCGGTGCTCGTGGCGCTTACGCTGGCGTCCGGGATGGCATGGGGCTACTCCTTCAGCAGGAGGCCGACGCTGGTGGGGCCCATAGCGAGCCACGCAGTGCTGGGGGTCTTCCTGTTTTTGTTCGTGCTTTAATTTGAGTAATTTTATAAACTTTCAAGTCTCCCTTGTTTTATGCAAGAATATACTTCAGGCAGGTTTGTTGTAAGAATAAGGCAATGCAAAGAAGGAGAAAGAGAGCTCATATATGAAATCATGAAGGAAAACATGGAAACTTATTTTAATCGGTTCACAGAGGAAGGATGGTCTCGAAGCAGGTTTATTTCTGGTTTTGACCCCTCAAGGATACGAACAGTATATTGTGACGGCACTCCAATAGCCTTTTACGACACAGAACTCACTGACAGGTTTGGTGAAAAATGTCTTTATGTTCATAATGTCCAGATAAAGGAGGGTTACAGGGGCGTTTTGGGCCTTCTGATTTTAAGGCTTGTGGAAAGGGACGCAAAATCGAAGGGTGCAAGGAAGCTGAGGTGCAAGACATTTATTGCTAATGAGAGTGCCAGCAAGCTTTTGGAACGTCTTGGCTGGAAAAAAGTTACTAGCCATGAGACAGAAACCAGAGAAAAGTCTTATGTGTTTGAAAAAACCCTATAACCATATAATTGACATTTTAATACTTTTCTTTCGAATAGAGAGGAGTGAGTCTAATGACTGGTGGCCGACTTCCGATTGAGTGAAACTTGTTCTTGCCTAGTCAAAGTCTTGCTTTCTGATTTGATGGTTTTGCCTGATGCTTTTGTCATGACTTCTTCGAAAATTAACCTGCCTGAAATGCTGCTGCCAAAGTTAAAGAAAACGTCAGAAACGACGATATCCTTGTCAAAAAGAAAAAAGGCAGCAAAAACGCCAGGTTCGTCGTTTCGTCCAAAAAAGAAAACTTTAATCTTCGATAAATCAAAAGAGAGGTAGATAGATATGAGCGAAGAACTTGGGATTAAGACAAAGCGCAGCGAGAACTTCAGCGAATGGTATCTGGAGGTCGTGAGGAAGGGCGACTTCATAGACCAGCGCAGCCCGATAAAGGGCTTCGACGTCATAACGCCGTGGGGCTACGCCGTCTGGGAGCAGATACAGCGGCACTTCGATGCCGTGATAAAAGAGCACGGCGTGGTCAACGCGTATTTCCCGCTGCTGATTCCGGAAAGCCTGGTGAAGAAGGAGGAGGAGCATTTCGAGGGCTTCAAGGCCGAGGTATTTACAGTGACTGAGGCAGGCGGGCAGCCTCTCGAGGAGAGGCTCTACGTGAGGCCGACCTCGGAAACCATAATGTACTTCATGTACGCGCTCTGGATAAGGAGCCACAAGGACCTGCCGCTGCGGATAAACCAGTGGAACAATGTGGTGCGCTTCGACACCAAGGTCACGAAACCGTTCATACGCGGCCGCGAGTTCCTCTGGCAGGAAGGGCACACAGCGCACGCCACGCAGGAGGACGCCGAGAAGCAGGTCGCGGAAGCCATAGAGATGTACTCGGAGAGCATGAAGCTGCAGGCCATACAGCCTTTGCTGCTGGTCAGACCCAAGAGCGACACCTTTGCCGGCGCGAACTATTCCGTGGTGATGGACTGCCTGACGCAGGACGGCAAGGTCGTGCAGGGCCCTGACGCGCACCTGCTCGGACAGCACTTCTCGAAGCCTTTCGGCATAACATTCCAGGACGAGCGTGGGGAGCAGAAGCATGTCTGGCAGACTTCCTGGGGCATGTCCACGAGAATGATAGGGCTCAGCATCATGCAGCACGGGGACGACAGGGGAGCAGTGCTGCCGCCCGAGATGGCGCCGCTGCAGGCCGTGATAGTCCCCATACTTTTCGCGGGAAAGGAAGATGATATAATTAAGCAGTGCGAATCTGTGAAGAATACGCTGGAAAAACTGGGCTTAAGATGCCATATTGACGACCGCGATTACTCCCCGGGCTTCAAGTTCAACCACTGGGAGCTGCGCGGCGTGCCGCTGAGAATAGAGATAGGACCTAAGGACCTGGAAGCTGGAGCCGTGACTGTTGCCAAGAGGATAGACGGCAGCAGGACGCAGATAGAAACAGCGAAGCTGCGCGAGATGAGGAAGACGCTCAAGCAGGTCCAGAAGGAGATGCTGGCGAAGTCGAAGAAATTCCTTATAGACAATACACAGGATGTCCGGGAAAAAGAGAAGCTGAAGAACTCCTTCGGCTTCTCGCGGTCGAACTGGTGCGGCTCAGGCGAATGCGAAAAGAACCTCAAGGCCGAGACAGGCGGATACGAGATACGCGGCACGCTCTACGGCAAGAAAGAAAAGACCTTCGGCCCGTGCATCTACTGCGGCAAGAAGGCGGAGCAGGTCGTTTACATCGCAAAAGCCTATTAGGCTTTTGTGTGTTCCAGAGACCTATGGTCTCTTAGAATATCGCGCGAGCTTACTAGCTCGCGGGATTCCAAAGAGCTGCGCTCTTTGAGAATTGCAAAGGCCTACTAGGAAGCCGCGGCCAGGATAAGTGTGTAGGCAAGGCCCGCTGCGAGGTAGCTTGTTTTGCAGGGAAGTTTAAGCAGGCGGTGGGCAAGGAAAGCCCCGACACTTATCGAGAAGAAAGTCCACGCTGCGACAAGCGGCAGCGCGTACCATGGGCTGGAAGAGTAGACGAACACTATGAAATAGAAGGGGCCGTATTTCGGGAACATCATGTATGTCAGAGAGAAGAGAAATGCCATGACGCTGGCTATAAGCAGCGACCTCAACAGGTCCGCGCTCTTTTTTCCTGAAACGGACGATATGGCGTGCAGGAAGAAGCCTCCTATCCCAACCTGCGCAAAGACGAGCACGACTATGGGAACTATGAAGAGCGGCCCAATTGCGGCCCGGTAGCTGTCATTTGCAACGTTCGGGATGAGCACGTCAAAGAAGGCGCTGTAAACTGCTATGGCCGCAGCGGAGAAGGCTAGTGTAGCAAGCGCAATTTTTCCGGACCTTCTGTGAACGAACAGCTCCTTCATGAACACTATTTGCGCCGGAAGCGAGATAAAGATTTCAGGAGGCGGCTGCTGTTATGCCGACGTAGAGGAAGAGCACAGCCAGAAAGCTGTACCTCAGGGGGATGCACAGAAGGCGGTGCGCAATGAATGAGCTGATGACTATTGCCGCTGCGGTGAATGCTACCTCGACAGGCAGCGCGTACCAGGGGCCGCCGTAGACAAAGACTATGTAGTAGAATGGCCCGTAGAAAGGGAAGACGACGTAGGTGAGCGAGAACATGAATGTCATGAACGACGCGACAAGCAGGGCCCGCAGGAAATCGGCCTTCTTCGGATTGACAGCCTCGGCCAGCATGTGAAGGAAGAAGCCGCCTATCAGCGTCTGGCCCACCGCAAGGATGAGCACGGGGATTATAAAAAAGGGGCCGACCGCAGCGCGGTAGCTGTCATCGGGGACATTGGGAATCAGGATGTCAAAGAAATTGTAGTATACAACTATGGCGGCTGCCAGGAAGAACAGGAAAGCCCCTGCAATTCCAGGGTCCTTCCTGAAGCTGAAGAGATTTTTCATTATTACCACTTCCTTTTGCGGCAAATAAATCTATGGGCCCGCGCAAATGGCACTGCATTGCTCCGCGAGAGCTGCCTGAACACGCTGACGCCAGAACGTCCATGCATGGGATTCGACATACGTAAAGTTTACGGGCTCATAGTCATGAGGAATTCCCCTGGCAGTAAGCACGCTGTGCAGCTCAACGCTGGATTCGCTGTATCCGGGAGTAAGGTCGTTAATGCTGTGATCAAAATATATGCCCAGTCCGGATTCTTTTATTTTTTCCCAGGACTCTTCAGTCATGTCTTTAACAAGAAAATCGTAGCGCCCGCTGTGCCCCGCGACGAAGGCGAAGAGATCCGGATGCAGGAAGGCAAGCCGCATGGCGCCGCGCGCACCGAGGGAAACGCCGCCTATTGCCCTGCGGCTCCTGTCCGGCATGGTCCTGTACTTCGAGTCTATCTCGCCGATGAAATCCTTGACAACGTAATCCTCGTAGTTGCCGCATGAGAATATAATGGAACCGCTGCAGCCGTTCTCATAGGCGCTGTTCTCGCCGTCGGGCATGGCTATGATAATGTCCCTGATTTTGCCGCTGACAAGCATCTCCTGGTATATCCGGGGCAGATCGCCCTTTACTATCCAGACATTTTCGTTGCCCCACAGGCCGTTGAGCAGATAGACAACTGGATAGCGCTTCTGCGGGTTTTCATAGTAGCCTGGCGGCAGGAGAACCGCATACTTCCTTTGCATGCCAAGCGCCGGACTAAAAAAGCTACTGTGCTCCACCGTGACAGAAGGCATGCCTGGAGCGCTATAAGTTATCGTGCCTTCCGGAAGCTGCGGCGTTGATAAAAAGTACCTGAGGCTTTCAATAACGCGGCCAATGACCTGCCTGACGGAATCGATGGCACTGTTTTCCCGCGCCTGCGCGGTTCCCGCGACCAGCGAAACGGCCAGGACGAACGCTGCGAGAAACGGGAAATAAGCGCGAAGTTTCATATATCTATTAGCCTGGAATTACCAGATAAAGTTATGTTTAAGACCACAGCAAACTTTATCTGGACGACGGGCAATCTTATAGCCATGGCCCACCAGAAATGCCCTTATATTTCACCGCTGCTGAACTGCCTTTCCACGGGGAAGGGCAGCGTGCTCTGCCTGGACAAGAATTTCCATGAGCAGTGCAGCCACAGGCATTTTGCCGACAAGCGTATGGGTTTCGTGCCGGTCTCGGAACTGGAGAAAAGGGGGAAAGAGGGCAAAGGAGAGGACAAAGAGAAAACTGTTGTCAACTGATTGTCAGCATTTAGACCGATAAGGTTCTGAAGAGAGTTCTCTACTCGCATTGACCAACGGCTCGAGCGGGTTTGGTTTGCCTTGCCTGTATTCTTTCAGGCCCTTTATTATAGGCACCCGGAGTTCTTCTGGTATAATCCTTTCATGTTGGACTTCAACTTTGCCTGTAGTCAAGTCCAGCTCTATGAATCCCAGAAGAGAACGCTCCTCGCCCCCGCACATATACACCAATCGTGACGAAATTGTGGTCTCTGTGGTGTTTGCGCACCGTGGATGTACTCTGATGAACTCCTATATTGTTTGCTGCCATGTAGCCCAGCGCAGCTTTCAATTCGACCATGAATAAATGCAGATAAATAGCTATTTAAACGTTTTTGTTCATTGTAATTGTAGCATCTTTTCTTGCTTTACTGACATTTAATTTCTCGAAGAGCGGTGACAAACAAATTCTGGGTGTTTGCGATGGAAATGGAACAAAAACTAATGACAGGCACAACAACAGTGGGCATGGTCTGCAAGGACTGTGTAATCCTGGGATCTGAGAGCAAGTCCACTCTGGGATGGCTTGTTTCAGGCAAGGAAGTCCAGAAGATTTACCAGATAGACGACCGCATGGCCTTGACGATATCAGGCGGCGTGGGCGACGCGCAGGCCCTCATCAGGATAATAAAAGCTGAGATCAATATTTACAAGCTCACAAGAAACTCGCCGATAACTGTAAGGGCTGTGTCAACGCTGCTCTCCAACATACTTTCGCAGTCGCGCTGGTACCCCTACATGTTCATGCCCATCCTCGGAGGCGTGGACAAGGACGGCTTCCACGTGCTGAGCATAGACCCGGCAGGCGGCGCCGAGAAGGACAATTACACAGCAACCGGCTCGGGCTCGCCGATAGCATACGGAGTTCTGGAGGACGGATACAGGGAAGGCATGGCGCGCGAAGAGGGCATAAGGCTTGCCGTCCGCGCGATAAGGTCTGCGCGGGAGCGCGACATCTTCTCCGGCGCCAAGAAGATACGCGTGCTGGTAATAGACAAGGACGGCGTCCAGTGGGTCGACGAGGCCAAGATAACGGAGCTGGCAAAGTAATGCCGAGGCCTTAGTACTTGATATTTTATGGAGAAACAAGAAAAACAGGGCAAGTTTTCCTGTTTCGAATATACAGAAAGCGGGGCTTTCTGACATGCCAAAGAAAATCGCATACCGGTTCTTTTCTTTGGGCACCATAACTGGTTTGATACTGAAGACGTGATTTTTGTCATGGGCCTGAAGCGCGCAAACCGAAAGACATTCCCTGACCAACCCTGCAGAAAAACGGGCTTCTGTTCACGTGACAAATCATAAGCACTATGTAACCTGGAACTAAATGAGGCTTAAGCTTTCGTCATCGTCTTCCCCATCAGCCAACTCGAAGTTAAGCAAGGCTTAACTTGGGACTGCAGAGACAGGATGTCCCTGAGCTCCCAGACAGCGCAGCTGTTTGCAGATCGCCAAAAGACTTCCCGGGAAGTCTTTTGTACGAAGCCGGCGGCTTCCGATGATAAAATGAATTTGTTTTGCAAGAACACTGAAGTGCAGAAACAGGAAATGCTCATTTTGAAATGGTGAGGACATGATACTGGAAGACATCAAGAACGACCTGCCAAAGGATGCCATGATTTCCGAGGTGCTGTACGAGGGCAGCGAGATAATACTCTACACGAAGAACAAGGAATTCTTCACGCACTCGACAGACCTCATCAAGAAGATCGTAGGCAAGGTGAAGAAGCGCATTGAGGTCAGGGCGGACCCCTCGATCATCGCGGACGAGGAAAAGACCGTCGAGATCATCAGGGAAACGGTGCCCAAGGAGGCGGGCATAAAGGACATCTACTTCGAGCCCGAGTTCGCCAAGGTGGTGATACACGCAGAGAAGCCCGGGCTTGTGATAGGCAAGAGCGGCGAGACGCTGCTCACGATAAAGGAAAAGACGTTCTGGACGCCGGACATCAAGAGGGCGCCTGTCATAGACTCGGAAGTAATAAGGTCCGTAAGAAAGATGCTGCACAAGGAGGCCGGGTACAGGAAGAAATTCCTGAACAAGCTCGGCGAGAAGATCTACACCCCCGGAAAGGAAGTGGAATGGATAAGGCTGACAGCGCTCGGAGCCTTCAGGGAGGTCGGGCGCTCGTGCTCTTTGCTGCAGACGCCGAACACAAAGGTCATGCTGGACTGCGGGCTCTCGGTCAGCATGCTTGCGTCAAAGCCTTTCCCCTATCTGGATGCGCCTGAATTCCATATACAGGACCTGGACGCAGTAATATTGTCGCATGCACATCTCGACCATTCCGGAATTGTGCCTTTTCTTTACGAGTTCGGATTCCGCGGGCCGCTCTACTGCACAAGGCCCACGCGAGACCTTTCTGTCCTGCTCCAGCTGGACTACCTGCACATCTGCCAGCGCGAGAACAAGAAACCGCTCTACACGTCAAAGGGCATCGAGGAAGCTGTCAAGCACTGCGTGCCGCTCGAGTACGGCGAAGTGACTGACATCGCGCCTGACATGAGGCTCACGTTCCAGAACGCCGGCCATATTCTCGGTTCGGCTACAAGCCATATCCACATCGGCGACGGGCTGCATAATGTCGTGTACTCGCTGGACTGGACAGTACCAGTTCCTCTGATAAATCCGGCTGGGGAACTTGTTATGGAGCCTATCGGAAAAGCGGTTGATGAAAGGCTGAAGGAAGGAGAGACAATCTCCAATGGTTTTGTTGAGCGAGTTGGCAATGACAGCGGCTGGAAAACTATAGCATTTAATCCGAAAACTCTGAAATCTGAAATCGTGCCCATAACAGCCTTCATAAGACACCCTATTACGGAAAAGCTATACAGAATTCGCGCCGAAGGCGGCAAGGAAGCCACAGTAACAGCTTCGCATAATGTTTTCCAGGTTCTGGATGGCGAAATCCGTGCTATAAAAACAGAAAATCTCCGTCCAGGCCAGTTTATCCTGGCTGCCAGGCAATTGCCTATTACCGAGAAGGCGCCTGCCATAGACCTGAGGCCTTACAGCTATGAGCTTCGGCTAAAGCACGACATAGAAGAAATATGCGCCAAACTCCTCGAGTTCCGTGACCGTGCCAGGTCGATTCACCCTGAAAAGTATCAAGAAATATTGCTGTATGCAGCTGAACATTATTCAGGAAGATTTCTATACGAAATAGCGCAAAAATACAAAAGAAAGGCCTCAACTATCCGCAAATATCTCACTGAACTGGGCATTAAACCGCATCCTCGCAGAGGCCACACACTTCCATCAAAATTGGACATAAGCCCCGATCTAGCACGCTTTATCGGTTACTATGTCTCAGAAGGGTCGTCTACCGGAAATGTCGTACAGGTAACAAACTTTGACAGAGATGTTCTGGAAGATTGCGTGGAAATATGTAAGAAGGAACTTGGCATAGAAGGCGTTATATACGAGAATAATTCTCTTTTCCGCTCAAGGCAGCTTGAATTCGTGCTAAAACATGTCTTAGACTGCGGAGAATCCGCATATTCAAAGAGGGTTCCAAAGGCTATTTTGCAGGCGCCTTCTGACGTGGTTTGGGAATTTTTGCGCGGTTATTACATTGGCGACGGCAGCTTTCGCGTAAGATCGAGCGGCTGCTGCATAAGCGCAAACTCCAAAAACCCGGAGCTAATCCGCGATATCTCTATACTACTTGCGAGGTTTGGAATAGTGCCCTCCTTGGAATTTAACCGAACTTCCGGCATGTACATGGCTCATGTAAATTCCATAGAGCAGATAGAGAAAATGCTGCAGTTGCTGAACATACCAAAATGGAATTCCAGATTTGCCGGAAAAACTCGGCGGAAAAACCGCGCCTGCGCTAACGAAAGGATTCCGCTTAATGCGCTCACGCAGGCTGCACAGGCACAGATGCACAAGACACAGTACCAAACAGCAAAAAGCGCAGGATTGGTAATGCTTCAAAAACTAGGCGACCTCCGGGATACTGACGAAAAACTCATGTCTTCATGCTTTGCATTCGCCAAAATTCTCTCAATTGAAGAAGTTGAGCCTACCAGCAGCTATGTTTACGATCTGTCTGTCGAAGGGTATGAAAACTTTTTGACTGGGCAGGGATTTCTGTTCGTACACAACACAGGTGACATGAAATACCAGAGGACAAAGTTATTTGACAGGACTTCCACGGACTACGCAAGATGCGAGACGGTGATAATAGACTCGACCTACGGCACGGACGGCGCGACAATGCCCACGCACAGGGAGGGCGAGATAGACCTCGTGCGGAACGTGAAAAAATGCATAGAGCGCGGCGGGCGCGTCATAATACCAGCTTTCGCCTCCGGAAGGAGCCAGGACATCATAGCAATACTGGCAGAGACCGACCTCAAAGTTCCGATCTACCTTGACGGCATGCTCTGGGACGCAACGGCAATACACACGGCCTATCCGGAGTTCATGTCGCGCGGCATACAGAACCTCATACTTCACAGGGGGAACAACCCTTTCATAGACCCGAGGCTCAAGGGCATAGGCTCGCAGAAGGAGAGGGAGAAGGTCTTCGAGACGACGGAGCCGTGCGTCGTTCTTGCAACTTCGGGCATGCTCATGGGCGGGCCTGCAATCGAATATTTACAGAGATTCGCGAACGAGGAGAAGAACATGCTGCTCTTCGTGGGCTACCAGGCCGAGGGCACCATGGGGAGAAGGATACAGAAGGGCTGGAAGCAGGTCCAGCTGGAGAACGGCAAGAACATGGAGCTCAACCTCGAGATCGCCACTGTGTCCGGCTTGGGCGGCCACAGCGAGCAGAATGAGCTGCTCCAGTTCATAAACGACCTCAGGGCACGGCCGAGGAAAGTTATCACGAACCACGGGGACAACACGGCATGCGTGGACCTTGCAAGGCGCATACACAAGCTCTTCAAGATAGAGAGCATAGCGCCGAAGAACCTCGAGACGGTAAGGCTGAGATAGCTGCAGAGGCGTGATTTTTATCAGGGGAAAGTCCGAGTTAGTCCGCAAAGGTTACATGAAGATAGCCCAGAAATACCACAAACAGCGTGATAAATATCCAAGTAAAACCCTGCTAGCAAAATTTCTCAAACGCGTGAAAATCGGTGCAGAAGTGCTGGACATCGGGTGCGGGGCAGGCGTGCCGGCAGCCAAGACGCTTGCTAAGAAAGGATACAAAGTAACTGGTATAGATTTCTCAGACAGCATGCTGAGACTTGCGCGAAGGCATGTTCCAAAAGCCAGGTTCCTCAGAATGGACATGACAAGGCTGAAATTCAAGCCGAACTCCTTTGACGGAGCTGTCTCGTTTTACTCCATAATACACGTGCCGCGCGAGAAGCATGTGAAAATCTACAAGAGCTTGCATAAAATCCTGAAACCAGGCGACATTGCTCTGTTGAACGCAAGCGGCGCTGACAACTGGGAAGGCTATGAAAAGGATTATCTTGGGGTACCGATGTTCTGGAGCCACTACGGCCCTGAAAAAACTGCCAAAACTATAGAGAGTGCGGGCTTTGAAATCCTCTGGAGCGGCGTCGAGGAATACGGCAGAGAAAGGCAGTTCTGGGTACTGGCCAGAAACAGCAAGAAATAATACCGGAGAATTGACATTTATGATATGTTCTTAATACTCCAGCACCTAAAGGTGCTGGTTTCTTAGAACATAGCATCTCAACATTGTTTGTGTATTATCTGCTGCCTGAAGGCAGCAGTTTTAAACAATGTTGCAGATAAAGATTTCTTTCTTATCGTTGCTTGGTGACTTGAAAATGAAAAATCAGTTGATTACTGGAAGTGTCGCGGCAACTGTACTAGGCGCGGCACTCTTGATAGCGAGAGCCTGCAATGTCCATTATAATGATAGGCAAATAAAAACACCGTCCTATCAGATGGTGTCAATTCCAAAAGGGATTGGCGGACATATAGAGTTCACAAGATATGCAAACGGTTCCCAAGACGTGAAGATATACCCAAGTTTCGGCCATAGAATCTCGGGTTCTGAGTTGGATGAAGATATTAATGGAGACGGGAAGGTAGACAGAATTAGAAAGCAAGGTTCTGAATTTACTATGCATGCCAGCGAACTTTTGATAAGAAGCGATGATTACGATACTCGTAGAGAAGATTTTGACGAAGCCGACTCTAGGCTTAAGGAATTAATAGAAAAGTATCCAAGGTAGACAACTTATTAAAGGTACAGAAAATTTCTTTATAAAGCTTGGCACCAAGATTTTAGCTGTCAACTGAAGGGATGGTAAAAAATGCCAGTAGGCTACGGGAAGAAGATAAGAAAGGCTGTCGAGGAAAGCAAGAAAAAGGCCCAGATGAAGTACATGTGCCCGTCATGTTCCAGGAAGGCCGTGAAGAGGCAGTCGCACGGCATCTGGAAGTGCCGGAAGTGCA
>CAYJRV010000022.1:0-14697 GCA_964372695.1 uncultured archaeon
AAAGCGGACATAACTGCTTGCACGCTTTTAGGACAGAACTGTTTGCACTCTACAATTAGTTAGCTTTACTGTGCCTTCTCCGGAAAACAGTCCTTTAAGAAAAGCCTTTCTTATTTGAGCATTTTCTAGACAAAGACATTTTATTTCCTCTGGCAGATTATCTATCAAGTCTCTGATCACAACGCTGCTATCACATCTTCTTATATACTACCGCTTAAAAGCGGTGGTTTGCGGGAAGATGGGATCTCAACATTGTTTGCATAATATCTACTGCCTGAAGGCAGCAGTTTTAAACAATGTTACAGATAATAAATTTCAAGCAACCCGTATTGTGGTGGCTTGCTTCTATTTCTTGTATATATTGGCTTCCCTAAGGCTCTATACGACTTAATAAAATTGTTTACTGGAATACTTGTAATTTTTGACCAATGTTTTATCAATTCATTTTCTGGGATATTGTTATAAACTTTTACATGTGCTTTAAGGTGTTCCAATTTCACACCTAAACTGTTGAAGAATTTAATTCCTGCGAGAATAACTTTTGGCTCTGTATTAGATAAGCTGGAATGTCATCTTTTTCTGGATTTGTTACCTTCTGCATAATAAATTCCCACAGCAACCGCAATTTCTGGTGTTATTGGAACTGTTTTAGGCACAACAATCCAATTTGAATTTTTCCCGCCTCTTCCTGTTCGTAGATATCTTATCTCCACAGTTTTATTATTTCGCTTAATTTCAAATTTTCTGTTTTCCGGAATTAATTTCAGCGTTTCTATTTCAGTTTTCATAAAATTTCTTACTTACCTCGGTATATAACGGTAAGCCTAGCACATGAAAAGTGAAAAGTGCAGGCGTGCTGCATCTTTGTTTGAAAAGACATAACACGCCTGCCAAACAGCTACCTTTTGCTTCTCTACATCATCTAGGGATTCCGGCTTCATGGGGGCGAGTTGCAGCCCCCAATCCGAACTAGGCACAGGTTTAGGAGATTGGCTTCACCTCACGGTGTTGCATCCCATTGTCCTGCGCATTGTAGGCCGCGTGTATCCCCGAAAATTCAGGCCATACTGACATCGGCTAGGAGAACGTGATCACATTGATTCCAGTTCTTTCAATTTTTGCAATAATTTTGCTTTGGATACCTCAGCGAGTATCCATTGGTACATATCCGGATCGTGTCCGATATCGTAAATAACGGCATCTGATTTATCCGGAAATCCTATTCCAATGTGCTGTAACAGTTCCAAAATTTTCTTATCAGACAATGCGATCACGCGCATTATCATCTGTTCAGCCTCTTCATCTGAATACTCATTTTCCATGGCAAAATATATACTGGAATCCTTTAACACTTTCCCCTATCTGCCGTAGCCCGCTCCTTCCTATGCTTTAGCAGCATCGGTCCCGCTAGAGTGCTTGCCCTCCGGAGAGAGCAATAGCAACTAGAGGCACGGGTCTCGTTCGTTTCGTGACTTAACACGACACCTCACGGCACGAACTGACGACGGCCATGCAGCACTTTTGCTGTTCGAAGAACAGAAAATAGGAAATAGCTTTAGCTATTCTCCGAATCTCAGCTTGTCAGGTAACCCCTTCAGAGTGACCCTCATTCTGCTGTCTTCTCGGGTAAGGTTCCTGGCGTTGAATCCAATTAAACCGCAGCCTCCACCCCTGGTAGTGCTCCCCCGCCAATTTGGGGAGAATAAACCCGTTTCAAAATCTCAAGTCTTCTTATATTTTATCTCTATGCGAACTCCCCATCCTGGAAGAAAAATCTATCATGTTTTTTTCATGTTAGCCTGAATTCCTAAACATCGCCGCAAATAGTTAGGTTATTTCTTTGCAGTTTATTCTGAGAATTTGTGCCTCTCCTGATAGATAAACGATTTCTAAATCTATCTTCATGCAGGCATGTAGAGACAAAAACACTTAAGTGTACAATCGGGTAATTCTCTTTCCCTTAAGTTTGTTGATAGAATCAACAAATCAATTCCGTCGATTCACGATTTCAACCTTGCGGTCGTTTAGGAGAAATTGAATTTTAAAAACTCATATTTCAACTCCCCAGGCGGCCCACTTAACGCCTTCGCTACGGCACCGCACTTCCCCGAAGGATGTGCGACACCAAGTGGGCATCGTTTACAGCGTGGACTAATGGGGTATCTAGAGCTTTTTCTTTATATATTTTTCTTTTTCCAAGGTTTTTCTTTGCGAAAGAAAAAGCTTATCTAATCCCAGTTGCTCCCCACGCTTTCGTCCCTCACCGTCGGACCCGTTCCAGCCGAGCGCCTTATGTGGAATTTTCTCAAGATACATCAAAGCTGGAGTTCACTCAGCCTCAAAATTTCATCTGCAACCTGAAAAAATTCGCCACAGGTGGTCCGTCATGGATTAAAAGAATGTAATAACCTTTTCTCATAATATTTTGCCTTGGTTTCTTGTTTTCCCAAGGCTTTTTTCTTTGCAAAGAAAAAAGGCTTTTTTACCCTTACCCATGACGTACCCTCGGCCTTTTGGGGCGTGCTACCCGATTTATCAGTTCGCTTGAAGAAGATGTCCACCAGTCCATAGATTCGTTGAGGACTGATTCAACTTTCATAGGTATTTTTGGAGCTTCGAATACGCAATAAATTCTTGCCTGTGGCTTTCTTTTTTTAAGGCGAAACCCGTCAAGAGCTAATTGCGATGCATGCCGTACCAGGTTTTGCTTGCTTTTGGTCGTTACTTTTCTAAGCAATACGAATGTGTGCGGCTCAATGAACAAATCTACGCTGATAGGCGCCAGTTCACTGTTCTTATCCACGATCGTCGCATGCATCTTCGCCTGCAAACCGAACTTTTTTAATTTATCGTAAATAAATTTTTCTTGTTCAGTAGCAGGTGCATCTTCGGCGCCCTGGAATCCAGTTTTGAGCCCATTTTTGGCCCACAAAGTAAAACTCGATTTTCCAAAACCGCTTAGACGCAAATCTGTCAACATCTTTAGATTTTTTTCATAGACATCTTCTGGATGTCGAATGCGCCGAAGAGCCTGCAAATTTTTCTGGCTCAACAGTCGCTGCGCAGTCTTGTGTGTGGGGCTGTGAAGCCCAAGTTCGTATTCAGATATTCTCTTGGCTTCTTTGCCACACATCTTTCCGAGCTCGCTCTGGAATAAACCTAAAAGAACTCTGACAAATTTGACCGAAGCCGGGTTTTGCCTGATAGTTTCTGTATCGATCATCTGCAAATTATTCGTTCTTGCCAGAAATTCATTTAGGTTCACGGGTACCCCTATACCTATTGTTAGGACACTACTTAAAGCTTCGGTTAACACACTCTCCCGGTCCCAAGCCTGATAGTATCTCCAGCCGTCTCCACAGTTTTCTGTAGAATTTGGTGTTCCGAAAACAACATGTTCTAGGACTCAAACAGCGAATTCCAGAATAGCTACGCTGTTCTCGGAATTTCACCAGAGACTCATCAAGCCGGCTACGGACGCTTTAGGCCCAATAATCGTGACTACCCCTTGCGGCGCGGTTATTACCGCATACCGTTCTCACGGCTGGACAAAGATTTCAACCGTCAAAATGGCGGCTGGCTTACGGAAGAAAGAGTCGTTTATCTTTTCTGTTGTTTATCGTTTCTGTAGCTTATGCTGTCTACATCATAGAAATAAACAACCCATCAGTTCAACTCTTCTCTTAAACCGTCTTGCCCACCACTTATTCCTGGAGCTTTCTAGACTCCAGAAAAGGTGCCGCATTGCGACACCACTCAGGCTCCCCTCGTCAGGCTTTCGCCCAGTCCGCAAACTTTTCATCCGTTTTGATTAAACTTTTCTGAAAAGTTTATTGCGAAGGTTTCGCGCCTGCTGCGTCCCGTAGGACCTGCACTAATGTTTTCTGTTTGCAGAACAGGAAATTCAGAGCATGTGCATCGATGCCACAGCATCTTTTTTCACTGTTGGTATTGCTGCTCTGCAAATCTCAGAGTGCATCTCCGGGCTATCGCTCTCACGACCCGTACGGATTATAAGCTTGTTAGGCAGTTACCCTAACAACTACTTAATCCGCCGCAGTCCAATCCTATTCCGCCTTGCGGCTTTCGGCAAAAGTGCCTTCCAGCCTCTCTTGCCTATGGGTTATTATACCCAGTTTCCCGGGGTTATCTCCCTGAATAGGGTATGTTGACTACGTGTTACTGAGCAGTACGCCTTGCATTGCTGCAATGACTCGCATGGCTTAGTCGGAACCTGATAGGAGTAGTCTCCGGCGGGATCAACCGGAATTGTTGGGAGAACTACTACACAATTATGTGTCCCTTACTTTAGTAGAGTTTTGCCTTCTGCGCTTCCATCTGGCATGATCATCAAATCACGCCTTCATGCTATGCCGCATTCGGATATGTCTCTTCCCGGCCTGCAAAAGCAGATGCTCTGAGACGTAACGCTTTTTGAATGCAGCCCCATGGACAGTCTTTCGACTCTCCAGTAAGCATTATTCGCAGCTGGCATGGTATTTAGTCTGCTGGCCAGCTTGCAATCAAGGAAAATTGCCAAACTTTCCCCGTCAACGCAGCACAAACGCCATTTGCGCCGCCCTGAAACAGGTATATATTTAGGGGCTAAGTCTTTTAAAGGTTAATTGTTTGTTGGCTTTGTTGCAAAAGTCGGGTATCATCCTGCGTTTAGCGATGATACCCGACCCAATCGATGGACATCGACAGATGTCCATCACTTTTGCAACAAAGCCTCGTTTGTTGTTTGTCTCTGCCTCAGTCCGGCGATGGGAAGTGCACGAATTATAGCTCTGCCTATTTCTTGAGCCTATAGAATATCCGTTCCAAGATGCCGTAGAAAAGCGGTATAAGACGCTCTTGAATCAATAGCCGGAAGTTATGCCTCAACCGTGAAGTCCTTGAAGGAGTTGGTGGGGTCCTCCCATATGACTTCTATGTTCTCCACCTGCGCGCCGAACGGCCCCTTGTGCAGCAGGTCCAGCAAATCGTCTATCTGCTTCTCGTAGCCCTCGACAACCACTTCGAGCTTTCCGCTCTTCGTGTTTCTGACATAACCCATGAGCCCCAGGGACTTGGCGTTGTTCCTCGTATACGAGCGGAAGCCCACTCCCTGTACCAGGCCGGTGATGATCAGCCGCGCGCGCATCATGGTAACAAATAGCAGGGGAAATTATTAGAAACCTATCGCGGCATGATTTTTCTGGTGTATGTTAGTTTTTCGTTCACGTGTACGTTATCAAATTTCCCGCGGATCTCGCCTAATGCAAGTCCTACGCAATTGTCGCGTTTGCTGGTTTCATTTCCCGCATAATAAGCTCCGCAAAGTATTATCTCATCGGGATCAAACTTCCGGATTGCTTCTATCGCAGCGGGCCAGCCTATAAGCGGCGTGGAGTCCAGTCTCTCCGTGTAAATTACGTATCTTTCGCCCCTTTCCTTCCTGCTATGACTGTCCATTACTGCCCTGAATATGTTTCCCGTATCCATCTCTGGATGGTTTTCGTCTGAGTACAAGTCTGACATTATTATGCATGGTACATTATTATGCATGGTAATCTGCAAATTCCGATGAGCCTGTCCATTCGTTTTTTATACTTGATGGAATCCCTTTCGATTACAGGGTACGGGTGTACGGCGATGAACAGCCTCGGAGCTTTGCCAATTTGTACCTCTTCGGATCCAATATTGTAAATCCTTCTGCGCATCTGGAAATGATATCCGATAAAAATAAAAACAGACTATACGAGTTGTCCATGGACCTGTTGAAAATAATGTTGGAAATTATTAGAAGGCTTAGATGCGTTAAAGGTGCGCAGCCATGGCCTGCAATATTTCATAAGCAGTTGTTTGCCTGTCTTCTGGCGTTCCTCTTTTTACTAGAGTTTTCTTTCCGCCGCTACTGTCATAGGCATTCCCTGCATTGGCTATTGCGCCTCCGATGACAAGTATCGAATTAGTGCAATCCTGAACAGCTCTATCGGGTGTATAGAGTTGCTTTTGTCCTTCCCTTGAAACTCCTGCCCATTCTATTCCGGGGGTTACGTATATGAAATCTTTCCCGAATTCTTTTTCTAACGCTCCTGCCTTGCTTGCAGGACACACGGCTCCATCTAATCCCCATTTGATAGCAAGTTCTGTGCGGCGCCTTACCAAGTCATCATAAGATATGCTTATTCCCTGCTCTCGCAAATCGTTGTCGTCCAAGCTTGTTAGTTCGGTTACGCCAATCACATAGGGCCGCCACGTGAGGTTACGTTTTTGTGCCCCTTCAGAAGCGCCTTCTATTGCCTTCTTGCACATGACCTCTCCGCCAGCCACATGCAAATTGAACATAGCGACACCAGATACTGTAGCATTTTGCGAAGCCCTATAAACAGTGTTTGGCGTATCATGATATTTTAGGTCAAGAAAAACGTTGCCTTCCTCGTAATGGTTAGTTGCGTAAATCCTGCCGACTATTGGAATCGCCTCATTACAAGCGCCTGTGTGAAGTTCACTGCCAATCTTGAAGCAGCCAACATAAGCGGATAATTCATGGGCAAGCGCTAGTGCCTCTTTCACGGTTGATACGTCCAAAGCCAGGCATACTCTGCTTCTTGCAACTTCTTCTTTTTCAGTCAATTCTTGTATCATTTTTCATTCCCTCTGTTTTCTTCAGGACAGCGCAATGCAATTAATGTCAACGCCGTATTCATCCCTTGCCTTTGTTTCGAGTTCTTCCCATCTGCCGTTTTCTCTCAGGAATGAGCCGTATTTCTGCACAAACTTCCTTCCGTGATCCATTTTCCCGTTAGGGTCGAAGAATTTCATGAGGGCATCAACGCCGTGCTCCCTCAAATAATCTTCCCCCCATTTTCTGGGGTTTTTCATGTAGTTAACGGCAGCGTCAGGGTTATTGGAATGCTGCCTAAGAAACGCCTCATCAATTGTTACGAAGCATTGTACATCAACGTTTGCTTGTCTTAAATTCTCCGGGCCCTTTTGCATTCTATCTACAATGGCAAAGAAATCTGTGACCTGCCCTCCGGCATTTCGGACATATGGTATCCAGCCTGTTGGTGGGTTTTGGTTAGGGTCGTAAGCGCTCGAACCGACTGTCAGCAAATCGGCAATATGTATTGCATGCAGCCCTGAAATATCTTCAGCTTCTCGTGAAAAAAATGGCGCTCCTGTCAACGAGGCGCTAGCTCTATACAGCCTCCCGTCTTTGTATACGGAAATGTGCGGCGACCTAAGTGAGTGTGCAACAGGCCCGGAAAATATCCAGTCTCGTGTTTCTCCGCCTGAAACTGCACGCCGGTCTAACGGAATATGTAGTGCATTAAATCTGTGGTATGCGTCGGTAGCTATCCTTTCAATGACATCAAAGAACTGGGGGTTTTCTCTTGTTCGCCGAACAGCGTAGTTCATTAGTTCTGTTGAACTGCCTTTGTGGTGGTTCCATTCTCCGCCGTCCATCAATAGTCTCTCAGCATTGACGTAGTATATTCCGAGGTCGCCGCCTGCGAGTACCACGGGTTCTGCCAAGTCTCGGTAGCCGCCAGACTCCACTAGAAGTTGTGCAATTCTTTCATTAGAAGTCATTGGTTGTTTTCTATGATTTGAAATAATTTAAAGCTCTTCCCTAACTTCTGCCAATTACGCAGAAAGCACAAAGACTGTACGGAAAAAGGATGCGGGGGGAGAGATATTCCCGCTTGGAGCCGCAACTCCCTGCCGCCATCCAAAGGAAGGTAGGGCGGTAGGAAAAATCCAGACAGGCGCACGCAGTGCGTCATGCTTTTGTTTTCCTGCGCTTTGAACTCTCGCATCCACTAAGGAACAAGGCCCTCAACCTTGCGTGATTTTCTGTAACCCTTTTCTCATAATATTTTTCGTTTTTCTTTGTTTCCGTAAACGCTTTTTTCTTTTAAGAAAAAAGGGTTTGGCCAGGCTACACGACCCCCGCTGTTGTTTTTGATTACTTGCTTAGAGCATTTAAAAGAAGCTTTATTAGCTTCTTCCGGCAATAGAGTCAGAAAGTGGTTGGTGCAATGATAGTACGTGCGGATTATGACTGCGTACTCCCTATAATAGATCATAGGCATGAGGCCGACCATGCCCGTTGCGCATCTGCTTATGAAGTAACTGAGGATGATGGATTCGTGCGCTACTTTCTTGTTCATGGAAAAACGGACGTCGTAATGACATACACGGCAGAAGAAGTGGAAGAAATGTGCCCAAAACAGCAGCCCGCGGATGTCATTCCGTTCCGCGCTGCAGAAGGCGGGCCGAAACGCCGCCTAATTGCCGTCGCCTAGCTTCTTTACGGCCTCTTCTATGTCAGCGGCGCGGCTGCACGTGCTGCCCCTGCATATGAACACGCCCGGCCCGTAGCCGAGCTTTTCTATCCGCTTCTTGTCCTTCCCTGTGTCGAGGAACTGCGCCGTGATCCTCGCGTCAGGCAGAGCGAGCAGCTTCCTCATTTCTTTCCTGTCTTCCTCGGTTCCGACGGCCACCACATGTATGCCGTCAAGCAGCTTCTCAGCAGCCAGCGCGTATATCGCCGAGTGGACGCCGTAAGTCCTGTAGTCCTGCGAGAATATGGAGAGGTATTTCTCTGCTGTCTTTTTGTGCTCTTCCTTTCCGGTGAGTTTTGCCAGCTCTGCGAATGCCATCGCCGCTATCGAGTTCTCTGTTATGGGCTTCGTCCTCTCCCTCAGCATGCCCATGCTTTCCTCGTCCGTCCTGTCGAAGAAGCCTTTGCCGTCTGACAGGTTTTTGTTGGAGTATGCGGCTATTTTCTCCGCTGTCTCTAGATACTCAATATTGGCAGTTGCCTGGTGCATCCTCGTGAGCGCAAGCATCGCCCATGCGTTGTCTGCCAGAAGGCCGTAAATGCCCGGTTTTCCGTCATAGTAATGGCACATGCCCTTTTTCTGGTCGTAGCAGTTCTCCAGAAGAAAGCCGAGGGCCTTTTCTGCTTCCAAGAGAAGCGATTCATCGTCCAGCACGGCATATGCGTCGATGAATGATATTATGCATTTCGCGTTCCAGCTCGTATATATCGTCTGGTCGATGAAAGGCTCTTGTGCTTTTTTCCTTTGCTCGGCATACATCTTGTAATATTCCTCGTCGGCGTCCTGGCTGCCATAGAATGCCTCCCCGAAAAGCCTCTTTCTTATGTAATTTATGATGCCCAGCGCTGTCCTTTTGTACTCTTCTTTTCCTGTCAGGGCAAAGCCGTGCAGATAATTCTGCAGAAGCCCTGCATTGACCTCCAGCATCTTCTCGTAGTGTGGAAGCGACCAGTCTGCAGTGACTGAGTACCTGAAGAAGCCGCCCTCAATTTTATCATAAATGCCGGTCATCCCATCCAGCGTCTTCTCGATGATCTCAAGCGTTTTTTTGTCCTTTGTTTTTCTGTACTCGAGCATCAGCAGCTCCAGCGCTTCCGGCATGGGGAATTTGGGCTCGTAGTAGAAGCCGCCGTTTTGCGCGTCGAAATTTTCTTTCAAGTAGCCTACTATGACGTCTGCAGTCTCCGCCCGTATCTCGCCTTCCGTGTACTCCCGCCTGTGGATAGTTGTCTTTATGTTCCCTTTGTTCGCCTCATAGAAGTACTTGACCTGCGGAAGCAGCGTCTTCATGTGCTCAGGCGGCACATATGTCGCGCCTGCTATAAGCTCGCCTTCAGGCGTGAGGAAAGCCGTGGTCGGCCAGCCGCCCTGGTTGTACCTTTCGTTGACGTCCGGTCTCCTGTCCGTATCCACGCGCACTGGGATGAAGCTCTCGTTTATGATTTTGGCTATTACGTCATTGGAATATGTGTTATTTGACATTTGGTGGCACCAGTGGCACCAGACGGCGGAGATGTCGAGCAGGATTGGCTTGCCTTCCTTTTTCGCCCTTTCAAAGGCTTCCTTGCCCCACTCAAGCCAGTTTATTTTATTTTCCATATGATCACGGTTTATGCCGACTAATTTTTATAGGCAGCAAACATACTTAACGCATGAAAAAGGGCATCGATTACATTGGAGTGGGCGTAGGCGCTGTGATAGTCAGCAAAGATAAGAGGATTTTTGCCAATCTGCGCGGTCGCGAATCGCGCAATGAAAAAGGCAAGTGGGAATTTCCCGGCGGTGCGGTCGAGTTCGGAGACACGTTAGAAGAGACAATAAGAAGGGAAATGAAGGAAGAATTCGGCATTGATATAGAGGTTATAGATCTTCTTGGGGTAAACAACCATATTATTCCGGAAGAAAAACAGCACTGGGTTTCCCCGTGTTTTGTCTGTAGAATCAAATCCGGCGAGCCAAGGATCCTTGAGCCGCACAAATCTGATGCAATTGGCTGGTTTACTCTGGAAGAAATTTCCGAATTGCCGATTACAGTAGTTACTCATCAGAATATCAAATCTCTTCTTAAGAAATATCCAGGCGGCCTTCCGGATTTTTATTGAATGTCCACGAGAACATCGCTGCCTTCCACTTTGACTCCAAAGCGCTGGACTTTCGCCGCCGGATTAACTGGCGATATACCTGTCTCCACGTTGAACCGCCAGCCGTGCCACGGGCACGTCACGACATCGCCGTCAAGCTCGCCCTCGCCCAGCGGCCCCCCGCGATGCGGGCACGTGTTGCCTATGGCGAAGAATCTCCCGTTCACGTTGAAAAGCGCAATGTCCTTTCCGTTTATCGTAACCGTCCTGCCCTGGCCGGGCTTGATGTCTCCCGCAGAGGCTGCCTTTACGAATGCCATTGATATCCCACTATGATAGTAGAAAGGGTAGGTTTAAAAAAGTATCTGGTGCCTGAGCTGTAAAGTAAACGTCACCCAACATATGCGATATGACCTACTCCTACGCCTAAAGGCAGTAGGTTTCAAACCGGTTCTTCTTTCTACAAAAACGTCACGCCATGATGCGCTTGCATTTTTTATCGGCCCGAGAGGCGCATACCAAACTGTCTGGTACGGCGACGCGCCTTTGCCGGAAGACTTCCCATTTTTGAAGCTTATATGGTGAATTGCGTTGGTTATGCCCTGATATTATTTGCAATTCGCCTATAGAAAGTTGCGCGTTAATATGACATAAGCTGCGCAATTATCTATACACGAAAGCAGGTTTTTGCGCTGGTGCAAGCACTACGGCATATCAAAATACAAGATACAGAAGTATTGCGTGGCGACAAAGGAAGCCAGGTCTGCTTACAAAAATAGAGATGAAGAAGACCACTAATTTACATCGCGGTTTTAAGTGCGTTCGACTCCGCTAATTTATGCAGAGGCAAGATAGCTTTTCTTAATTTCTGCCCTTCTGTTGTCAGAGAATATTCTACGCGCGGGGGCTTTTCAGCAAAAGCTTGACGTGAGATTAGCCCGTGTTTCTCAAGCTCCTGCAGCCTTTTAGACAAAGTTTTTTGAGACATGCCATCAATCCTATGCAAAAGATCATTAAATCTTAGAGTGCCAAAGTTTCCTATTATGACTACTATACTCAAAGTCCATTTTTTGCTTAGAAAGGCAGCCGCTTGCTCTAGCGATATTGGGCAATAGCCGCCGCCTATCATCTTGCAATTTTCTCTATTAGTTACTGGGCGTAAACTGGTTTCTGCCATGAAACTGCCTGCCTTAAATTCCATTTACACTAATAGTATACAAAAGAAACTATTAAAATATGAGGTGAGTGTAATGGCAAGAAGAAAACCGTGCTGTAGTGGCGGCATCTGCCCTGCTTGCGATTGTTGCATCTGCATATGCACAAAGGAATTGAAAAAATCCTTATCGCCAGAAGCAAGGGAGCTTCTACTCGACGCGCTAAAATAAAAATTCAGGTGATTGGATGAAAGTTAAACCAGAAGTCAACAATTTGGTCTTACTTTTCTTTTATTTGCCGATTGCTATTTTCATATTCCTGTTCCTAATGGCTCCGAAGTTCATATACCTAGTTGCACTAAACTTTGCTTTAGGCCCTACAATAGCACTCTTGAAGCCGGACATTCTGTGCATGCCTAAAAGAAAATCTAAGCACAATAAACGCCGCGATTAGAATTGTTAGCTAAACTCTATACTTATACCGTCCTTATCCTTGGGTATGTAATTTTCAAACTCAAAATTTTCTTGCCCGTTAACAAACATTTTTACACTGCCAGAATCACCATTACAGTAATTGAATATACAAGTGCTGTTGAACGGTCTTCTCCAAACTTTTTCGAAGAAATAGCCAAGCCTCATATTTTCGAAAGTTGGCCTATCATTTTCATAATGTAAAACTCCCGTTGAATCATGCGTATGTATTGGCTGATGTACGCCAACTAATCCTAAATTTGCTGGTATAGTCTGCTGCTGGCCGTTTATGATAATTTCCAGCGTAGGATGCCAGTGTATTGGAGTTCTTGGAATCTCTGGGTTTGCTGGGGTTGAACTGTCTGTTGCGGGTGGCAGAGAAGAGACAAAGGCTACAGCAATTGCTATGATAACTATTGGAACAGCGGCATACATACTTCGCTTGATCATCTTCGACCTTGCAGATTTCTTTTTCTCTATTTCCTCATGCCTTTCTATTTCCTGCTTCTTTATTGACCTTAACTCGTGCTTTGACTGAGTGCCTGCAACACCATGCTTGTCTCGGTTGTGTTGCTGCAGGCTTTCTTCGGAATTGAAGTCCCTTTCGCACTGCTGGCATCTAAACTTTTCCATTTTGAAGCACCGGGTTGTTTTGATGGGTAGTTTTTTTGAATTCGCCAAGATGACGAATAGTAAAAATCAAAAGCGCTATGTTTACTATATTTATAATTAGGCCGTACTTCACAAATACCGATAGGAAGATGCTTGATGGCAAGAGCAAGGCGCCTATGGATGCGCATGCAGGGCATTGCGCAACAAAGAATCCTCCGAATGCCGCTACAGATTCCGCACCCACGGCTTTTTTGTTTATTCCGCATGTTTTTGGCTGCTTCCGTCTGTATATCTGGAATGACAATGTCATCCCAAACAGCGCAACAAACACAATGAAAAAAATGAGGTTTAGATGCGGAATTGTCGCAAACCACAAATCTATATTTTGAATAATTCCCAGAACCTGAGCATATATGTATACAGAAGCAAAAATACTAGACGAAACCGCTGCTATTATGAAATATTTTCTTATTTTAAGGGCTTCTATGATTTCCATAATTAGACCCTCTTCAGCGTTGTGCCTGTGATTCTGGGCTTTAGAAATAGCCAAGAACTCCAGATAACCATGCTGCCCCCAAGCAGCCAGAACACCATCTGGTAGGCTTGCAACGATGCAAAAGGCACACTGGCAATTACTATGCCTACGTTAAATAGAATGAGCTTGTTAGACATGCATTTTCTGTTTTTCCAGTACAGAATGAGAGTCGGTATCAGCAGCAATACCGCGATTGACCAGAAGTATACAGCGTATTGCGTCAAAAACAACAAAGGCATACCAACCACTGCTATGCCTATCATTGACAACAGTGCTATAATTCCTAGGCACAAATTATGGCAAATCTGCCACCCTCCCAGAAAGCTCAAGCTGCCTGAAATGCCTGAAAAAAATCCCAGAAACTTTTCTTTCCTTACCTTTTTATTTTGTTTCTTTTGCACAATTTCCCCTTCTTAATTTCTTTCTCGTATCAATCAGTGATTCTTTGCAAAATTTGTTGTTGAGACTAATTGCTGGCTTAAGTCAGTTTCATCCCCATATGAAACTAAAATCTTGTCCAAATCTTTGAACACATAATTTTCCCATTCGTTATTCTGCTTGCCGTTTACATAGAATTTAAGCGTCTTGCCATTTCCGCTGCAAAACCTTTGGCTGTCTGGTAGCGTTAGGCACTCTTTGTTGAAGTCCATGCCTACGCTTTTGAAAAATATCCATAAAGGCACGTCGGTTGCGTGCATATGCAGAATATCTCCAGTCTTTTCTGGGGCGGGCGCGCCTTTGTCAAGGTGAATGAAGCTGCTTGTTAATTTGTTGTCCATTTTTGACATGTCCATGGACAAAGGCTCCAAGAAGATGTCGTCCAATGCCTTGCCGTTTATGTATATCTTCCAGTCTGCATGTGTATGCTGCGAGCCAAGGACCCCTATTGTTGATCTGGAATCCATATTGCACTGAATTTGGCCTGAATCCATGCACAGCTGCACGTCCATGCCACACACATCGCATTTGCCGTCTCCATCCTTGTCCATGAATTGCTTTGCCAAACTAACATCAAAAGATGATAAGCTCATTCTCGTTAGGCGCTGCCCCATAACGTTTTGAGTAGTAGCAGATGTTGCGGGGCTTGCGCCAAGAGTGATTATATTGAATGCCGAAAGCATTGCGAATATTGCAATTACTGCAGTTATGCCAAGGAATCCAAATGCAAATTTTTCAGTTGCATCCATTTATTTCACTTCCAGTGTAACTTCCATCCAAATTGTTGAGATGCTTTTCTTCATTTTGACTTACCCTCCAAAGGCAAATTTTTCTGTGTTATCCGTAATTCTTACTCCACATCAATTATTTACGGTAAAGGAAGCCATCATGCCAGATTCGAGGTGCTCTGCTATATGGCAATGAATCATCCACTCTCCCGGGTTGGTGAAATCTACAAGTATGTCTACCGTACTGCCTGTCGGCACGAGTACTGTATCTTTCCATACAAGATTGTCGTTAGGCTTCCCGTCTTGACTTAAGACTACAAAACGCTGGCCGTGCAGATG
>CAYJRV010000023.1:0-13961 GCA_964372695.1 uncultured archaeon
GAAAGAGCTTCATGAGCGGTATCCGGAGTCATTGCTGGACCAGATGGCGGGGTGAGCGCGGGAAAGAAAAAATGCATGCACTGTTGTTCAGCACTGCAATTATGCGCTTTACGCCCTCTTCCTGCCGCCTTCGCACATTTTCTTGAGAACCGGGTAAGCTCTTCTGAGAAATTCCAGGACTTTCATTGCGTACGCCTTGTCAAATTTTTTGCCGTAGTACATGATGCCGTTCCTGAAGAACCGCAAATCATTTGCAAAATCGACATCCCTGCCGCTGAAGCCCATTTCAGCAAGGTAGGAAACTTCGGCTTCGTGAGCGCCTTTTCCCGTAGTGGCAAATCCATCAATATACATCTTTGCGCGTATGAGTTCCATGATTATGTCGTACGCATTCTTGATGACATGATTTGCATTGTCGTCGTCGAGGCCCACCTTTCCGATGAAAGAGAGGAGTATTTTCTGCGCGCTTTCGGCCTCGGCAACAAGCGATCTTGCCCTCATTATGTCAGGAGACTGCCTTTTTGCTGTTCCATCTTTCATGTATTCCCCAAACGTCTTCAGCGGCCTCATAAGTCTATCCATCCCGAAAGGAGAATTCCTCCCAGAATATTGTTCTTCAGCTCGGCGTTTATCTCTTTGAACGAACTGTAAAAATTAATTCTGATTTCCTTTCCAAGATTCTTTTCAAATCCTCTTAAATCAGGAGTCCTGCCCTTAATGCCGACAACCGCTACGTCAATGTCCGACCTGCGCGTGTCCTCCCCTTTGGCAAAGCTGCCGAACACAATGACCGCGCAGCCCGGGTAATTTTCGCGGAGAAAACCGGCAAGGCCGGACTCGTAAATCTGGCGGATGTTCTCGGCCCTTTTCATGCCTACGGCGAGGGGGTTTTCCCTGTTTAATTCGATTGCCAGCCTTTTTGAATTCCTGTCCTTCACAACGCGGACAAGTTCGCGCCTTTGCAGCAGCGGGAGTGCTTTTGAGACCGCTGGCTGGCTTACTCCGAGCGACCTGGCCAGCCCTCTTGCATTAAAAGATTCCCCGGCATTCAGGAAGAGGAAGCGCATAATTTCCTGCTGCAATATTGTTAACCTGAGTTTATACATATAAATCACAGTTAATATGTGTTAACTTGGGTTTATATACTTATCCAGGATAGGTGCAACCCGCACATCAGGGGGAACATAAGGCTGCAGATAGCGGACGCGGGGCTGAGGCAGGAACTGCACGAGAGGTATCCGGAGTCATTGCTGGACCAGATGGCAGGGTGACGCTGCGGGGACCAGTGAGGAAATTGATAGCTTTTTATACTTTCAGATCAATACGAATTGATTGATTTATATGAATAATATGAATAAGAAAAGAGCGCATAAAATAAGGACGGTTGCTGTAAATGACCGCGGACAGATAGTCATACCCGATGACATAAGGCGCGACCTGGAAATATCGGGCAATTCCACGCTTGTTCTGATAGAGAGAGGCGGAGAGATCCTGTTGAAGAAAGAAAGCGAAGTGCTTTCAGCTATGGGCGATGACAGTTTCTGGAAATCCATTTCCAGAGAAACCATGAAACGTGCATGGGACAAAGATGACGACGTCTGGGACGAGATCGCAAGGAATGACATGCGTGAATGAAATACGACAGAAGGACATCGTATGGGTGACATTTCCATATTCAGACATGTCAGAGAAAAAATTCAGGCCTGCTGTGGTGGTTTCTAATGACGAGTACAACAGAAAGAATCAGGATGTAGTGGCTTGTGCCATTACATCACGGCTTGAAGAAAGGCAGTACACAGTACTGATAGACGAGAAAAACGTAGAAATTGGAAAGCTCCCCATAAAAAGCAGAATACGGGCGGATAAAATAATGCAAATCGAGAAATCGCTTATCGCGAAACCATTTGCGCGATTGAACAATAAGACATTTGACCTTCTACTGGAAGAAATCAACAAGCTCCTTGGAAGAAGCAAATAATACCCAAAATACAAAGGAGCATGCAAGAAAGCTTTTCAAAAAGCTTGAGAAACACTACGGCAAGAGGATAGAGGGGCATTTTTTCGACCTGCGCTCATTTTACAAAAATAAAAGGGATCCGCTGGTCAGAGAAATACTACAAAACGGCATAAAGATTCTGTAAACTTCATGCATCAAAGACTCCGGGCAGCAGTGCGGCTTTTCATATATAGATTATTTATAGATTAATTTGCAGTAATGATAAGAAAGGTGCAAGAGATGGAAGGACGGAAAAAGAATGCAAGGGCATACCAGGCTGTCATAGTTGTTCTCGTTATAATAATCGGTGCGCTGCTTGCATTGTCTTCAGGAATAATATCGGGCGCCGGGGCCGACACGGCAAAGGCCGAGCAGGGCGTGAAAGACATATACAAGCTTGCCACGAATTCTGACATAGAAATACTCAAGACAGCAGAGGAGAGCGGCCTCTACAAGATCAGCGTAAAGTTCAAGAACCCGGCAGGCCAGGACACGCTCCAGGACGTCTACGTGACGAAGGACGGCGCGCTCTTCACCGACAGGGTCCTTGACCTGCAGCTGCAGAAGTCGCTGCTCCAGAACCAGAGCGCCTTTGCTAGGTGCCTGATTGAAAAGAACGTGAGGATCATAGGGCTGACCACGGACGCGGACACGCAGGCGCAGCTGCAGCTCTTCGGGCCCTACGGCCTGCAGATATACGTCGACTGCGGCGGCCAGAACGCGGCGGTGTGCCAACAGCTCGGCATCCAGCAGCTCCCGATCATATTCAACAACGGTACGCTCGTCCAGGGGCCCGTGAACGTGCAGTGGTTCGGGGAGAACGCGGAATGCTACATGTCCAGCACAGGAACAGCGCCTTGAAGACACGCAAATCCAGAGATCGGACGCATAAGCAACAAAGACACACATATTTTGTGGTCATTGGAAAATCCCAATGATGAAGATTCCAATGTTTCCTGCCTACTAGCTCCACTCAAATAAACCACCCAGAATTATAGCGAATCCGCAAAAGAACCCCGGCAGGAATTTGCGGCTTCACATATAGTTCACAAGGAAATCTTATCCAGATTGTTTCCTTGTAGAACTATAACCGCGCGCTTCCGGAAACTGCGACTCATCCGGCCTTTTTCGAGTTACCTATTTTGTAAATGAAAGAAGATATAAATATATCGGGTAACATACTAAATGAAGATGATTTCATGAAAAGCATTCTGTTCTTATTCACCTTTCTATTACTCGCTTCTGCGGCCTTCGCGGCAACGGACACGGTCATGCTGGTCACGGGAAAGACATCGGTGGACAGCGCCACGGCGGCTGCCGCGGCGTCGAAGGCAGGCGTGCCTGTGCTCGTGCTCGAGGACGGCATTCTTACCGAGACGGTGAAGACCGAGCTCGCATCGCTTGCTCCCTCAACCGTCGTTCTCGTCGGTGGGCCTGTGGTGATAAAAACTGAGGTCGAGGCCGGGCTGAAGACGCTGGGCTACAACGTGATCAGGCTGTGGGGCGTCGAGAGGACAGGAACTGCGCTTGCCGTGGCGAAGCATTTCTGGTCCGAGGGCTCTTCGTGCGCCGTACTTGTGGACGATACCATGAGCAGCGAGGTCGATTCGAGAAGGCAGAGGGCGGCTTCGAACATAGCCGCGAATTTCGGGTGCACCTTAGTACCAGTGCCTGAGGGCAGCGTGCCTGCCGACGTGCTCGCCACGCTGAAGGACCTGGAAGTCACGGATGTCTGGCTTGTCTCAAAGGAGGCCAGGCAGGATGTTCGCGAGATACTGAAGCAGTTCAGGCTAAAGGAGATAAGCGGGGACGATGATGAAATAGATAATGAAACAGGAAGGGAAATTGTCAAGACGGCAAAGAAAATAGTCATCGTCGCGACGCCCGACTGGAAGGCCGCTGTTGCTGTCTCTGCGGAGCCGAACGACCGCTCCGTGGTCAGGCACGTGGCAAGCGTGGACGAGCTGCCGCCAATCATCGAGTTCATAAAGTCCAATAACATAAGCGATGTCAGGGTTGTCGGTGTCACGAACCTGGTGATAGAGGTGGCTGCGAAGCTGCAGGCAGAGGGCATTGCGGTGACGCGGGTCTCTGGCAGGAGCGCGGAGGAGATATCGCGGGAACTCGTAAAGAAAGAGAGGCAGGAATGGGAGAAGAAGAGGGCGGAGCGCGAGGCTGAGAAGCAGGGCAATGCCGCGAAGATAAAGGAGAAGCTTCTTGAGAGGCTTGCCGAGACTGAGAAGGAGCTTGATGCTGCACTCGCAGAGGCGCAGGCGCTGGAGCAGAACGCGGACACAGAGGCGCTGATAGCGGCGATAAACGACGCGAAGTCGAAGATAGGCCAGATAAAGTCGCGCATAGAATCGGGCCAGCTGGAAGATGCGAGGAGGATGCTGGCAGAGATAGGCAAATACAGGGAGATAAGGTTCGAGAGAAGGGAAAGGCTGAAGATTGATATTTCCTCAGACTTGACTGACGAGACTGAAGGCGTGAAGGAAGCAAGCGACAGGTCAGGAGAGGAGCTTTCAAGGATCGAGAACGCGCTGGCCGCGATCAGGCAGAAGTGCGCAAATACAGAGATAGTTGATGCAGTCATAGAGAAAGCAAAGTCTTTGAGAGAAGACGTAAGGAAAGCAAGGGAAGCCGGAGACCATTTAGGCGCTTCTGGCCTGAGCATACAGGCCCGGGAACTGGCAGATATTGCAAAGCACACTGCGGAGCTATGCAGGAAGACAGGCAAAATAACGGAAGAAACAACAAAGATAACGGAGAGGCGCGGCGTGATGATTGAGAAGATTGCTGAAAGAAGGCAAAATACAGGGAGCTCAGGAAACGGCGGCACAGGATCTGGCACCAGTTCAGGCACCAGCGGGACGCAGAGGGAGCCGGCGACCTTCACCGTTGAAATGTCAGCGGCAGGATTCAGCCCGAACACCCTGAAAATAAGGAAAGGGGACACAATGAAGTTCACAACCGCGGACTCAGGCTCTTACCGGCCCGCTTCGGCGGTGCACCCGACGCATACGGTTTACCCGGGCTCGGGCATCGAGAAGTGCGAGACCGACGAAAGAACAAAGATATTCGACGCATGCGGGGGAATCGGAAAGGGCGAGAGCTTTTCCTTTGTTTTTAACGAGAGAGGCACATGGCGGTACCACGACCACAACAACCCCACAAATTTCGGCGCAATCACGGTGGAGTGATTTCTTCTTTTTGAGGCAGGCAAGGAAAATTTAGCCAATTATTCTTTGCCCGAAGGCAAGATGCGGCTGGTTGAATGCGACTTCGGCAGGCTGCCCAACACGCCTGCCCGTATACATATTTCTGTATATACATAAAACCATAAATATATGCCTGCAGGAAATATGGAAAGGCGTAAAGATGTTTATTCTGAAAGCCGGAAAAATTTAAATACCCCTTTACATATATATGTAAGCAACGCTTCGTGACTAGAGCTGAGTGCATGGCAAAGGTGAAGGCTACTTTCGTGATCGAAGAGGAGCTGCTCGTCAGGCTCAAGATGGCAGCAGTGAGGGGCAGGAAATCTTATTCTGGACTGGTTGAGGAGCTCATCAGGAAAGGCATAGGGGGCGGCAAATAGAATGGCTGGCGAACTGCTGCTTGTGCTCGCCGGCGGCCTGCTTGGCGGGCTGGTCAGGGGGTCAGTCGGTATGCTGAAGGCCGTGAGGATGGGCAGGAAGCTCAGCCTGCGCTATTTGTGCACAACGCTCGTCGCTTCGGCGCTGCTGGGAATGATAGCCGGGCTTTTCGTGGAGAACGACCTCAAATTTTCCATACTGGCAGGCTACGTGGGCACGGACTTCATAGAGTCCCTTTACAAGGTGCGCTTCCGTGAGAGGTACAGGCCCAGCAACAGGAAGGTAAGGATACCATGATGCTGGTGGAGGTAATCAAATGAACAACAACGCGGAAACAGAGGTGATTGGATGCAGATAGTGAGATGCGATCGTCTGGGAAGGATTGTTATCGACAAGACGATGAGGAAAGAGATGGGAAACACATTTGCCATTCTCAAGGAGGAAGACAAGATAGTGCTCATGGCGATGCAGAAGAAGCCGTTGGCCAAAAAGACGAGGCACTGACTGGTGCGCAATGTCCTCTAACAGAGCCCTGAAGAGTAAAAGAAAGGTGGAAGAAGATGGAAAAAAGCGCCATTTTTTTGGCACTGATGCTCATTGCAGCGATTTCTCCTGCTTTTGCGCTGCCTGACCTGCAGATAAGAAGCCTTGAATACTCTTCTGACGCGGGCCGGGTCATTGCGGTCATAGAAAATACGGAAACAGACCAGGTCACAGGCCCCGTGACCGTGCATTTCTATGACGGAGACGAGCAGATCGGGCAGACTACTTATTCCGGGACCCTGCCGGGGCATGGCACGGCATCCGTTTACATAGATCATACGCTGCAGGAAGGCCAGCACAACCTCAAAGCCATCGCGGATCCCGAAGACAGGACAGCCGAGGCGAATGAAAACAATAACCAGCGGACGCTCAACCTTGTTTACACATCAGGGAGCTCTCAAGTCCCTGTTGTGCCGGTCAATAAAGGGGAGTCGCTGATACTTCAGAATCTCGGGTTATATCTTGGCACCTTTTTTGCGGTCGTGCTTGTCGTGCTCGTGGTTTTCCTGAAACTCCGCAGCAGCCACGGCGCATCCCCAAGCGGGCCGTCAATGCCAAAGCCGCCGCAAAGAATGGAGAGCTACAAGCCGCACCAGGGAACCAGGAAAGAGAAACACGAAGGGAAGAAAATAGAATTTTTCGCAAAGGCTGCCGCTGTTTTCGGCCTTTTGGGCTCCAGGCTGCGGAGAAAGAAAGCGCCGCATGAGACTGCCGGGTGGCAGAAGGAAGAGAAGCCAAAAGAGGAGCACGCCGGCCTCATGAAAATCAAGGACATGATAGGGATGCCGAAGGGCAGCAGGGTAAAGTTCAGCGCGCAGCTGAACCACTACGACAAAATAGGGAGCGACCACGCGTACTTCCTGAAAGACGGCACAGATGAGATAATAGGCTTCTCAAAGGAGCTTGCCAGCAGGCAGGACGGGGTCATTTCCGGGACCGTCGATCACTTCCTCGATAATACGGTGGTCATGATAGAAAAAATAGAAAAAATAGAATAGCCGCACAACAAGAAAAACAGAATCATAAGCCCTATGTAACCTGCAACTAATCCATGGAGAACAAAGTTCTCCTGAATTCATTAGAAAACCTGTAAGATTTTCTATGCACCGAAATAGCTTTGCTATTTCGAGTGTCTCAAAGGATTCTTAAGGAATCCGTTGCAGAAAAGTTGCAGGTTTGTTTATGAGGCTTAAGCTTTCGTCATCGTCTCCCTGTCAGCTAACTCGAAATTAAGCAAGGCTTAACTTGAGGCTACAAAAGACTTCAAAGAAGTCTTTTGTACGAAGCTGATGGCTTCCGATGACAAAATGATTAATGCCGCTGACTGCAAAGGAATTAGGATATATGAAGAGACGCATGATTTTGCTAGCCGGCTGTATAGTTCTTCTGATCCTGGTAGCTTTTGCCATGGCCGCCGGGACCATATTCGGCAGCTCAGTGACAATGAACCTGGCATTTGCAATAGGGTCCAACAAATCAACAGACACGCTGCAGTCCTCGGCCAACTACTCATCCAGCCACAACACGCTCAACGGCACTGTAGTAGGCCTTGTTGCCAGCGGCTCTGCGGCCTTCAACGGCACAACAAACGGCAGCTACTCCGTTTCGGCAAACCTCATAACACTGTCGCAGTCGACCGAGGGCAACAAGTTCCTGCTGGTGCTCACAAACGGCTCGGGGTCTGACATCTCGGCAAAGGTCCAGTTCCTGGGGAACGGAAAGATATATTCCGGGCTGTTCGGGGCGATGCCCAGGGGATCTGCGGAGAAGTTCCCCCTCTACATAGTTGCCGAGTACGACGACATAGACATAGGCAACAGCACGCAGTTTTCTGGCGCGGGAGAATTTCTCATCAGGAACCGCGGGCCCTCGCCAACAGGCCAGGCAAACATAACAATAGAGAGGAAATGATGATGGTCAATAAAAAGGGGCAGTCGATGCTCATAAGCCACGCGATACTGATCGGCATCACAATAATGCTCGTGCTCGTCGTGGTCTATGCACTCCTCAACATACAGAAAGACTACCAGAAGTTTCTGGGCGCAAGCGAGATAGAGCAGGTCTGCTTCGTCATGAAGAACTCCATCGAGAAAATATACAGCGAGGGCAAATACCTCTCGCCCTCGAACAGCACCTACGGCAAAATCCGCATAGTCCTCCCACAGAGGGCCGCAGACCTGAAGTACAGGGCACGCGTCGAGAACAGGACAATCTACATAGAAACCCTGGCCGACCCGCTGCTGAACACCTCGTGCAAGGTGGGAATCAACGCGAGCTTTTCCGGGTTCGCTGCGGGAGGAGTCACGGAGATAATCTACACGGAATTCAGCAACGGGACGCGGCAGATAGCGCTGGTGAAGGTGACATGAAAAGCAAAAAAGGATTCGCGCAGACCGACTACATAGTTGCAATTGGCATATTCATAGTAGTCTTTGGGCTCGTGATAATCTACCTCAACAACTACCTGACAAACCTGAGAGAAACGACGAAGCTCACTTCGATAACAGACAATGCAATTTCGCTGCTCTCCATCGCAGACTTCAACGAGACGCCGGCCGGCTGGCCTGAGATCCAGCCCAATGCTTCCACCATCCTGCTGATGCATTTCTCCGGGAACTCCAGCGCCGTTCAGGACTCGACACCCCTGGGAAACAACGGCACCGCAAATTCCGGGGTGCTCTACAACATCAGCGGGAAATTCGGCTCCGCCTACACTTCCGACTCTGTTGACGACTACATAAACATCTCCGACGGAACAGGCAGCAGCTTCGACATAGCCGGCGGCATAACCCTGGAGGCATGGGCGAGGCCCATAAACAGCACGCAGACCCAGATGATAATCTCCAAGGACGGCACAGGCGGCGCCTATTTCCTGGCGATAAATGGAAGCAATGCATATTTCGCCTTCTACAACGGCAGCACGCTCTACGAGAATACAGGCAGCATCGCGATTCCCACGAGCGTCTTCAGCCACATCGCTGCGACGTACAACGGGACGCATTCGGTGACGTACGTTAACGGCACGCCGGATTTCACCAACACCACCACAGGGCAGACGATAAACATAAACAACGACGAGGTGCAGATAGGGGCTCGATCGAAGTCCCCGAGAAACTTTTTCAACGGCACAATAGACGAGGCGGCTGTCTACAACGTCACGCTCTCCGCAGGTGACATACTTAACCATTCACAGCCCGAGCGCCGGCTTGACAGGATCGGCCTGAAGTCAAGGGCCTACAGGTTCATAATCAAGATAAACAACTCCAAGAGCTTCTGGTACAACCAGAGCGCCTCGCACGCGGCGCTGGCAAGCGAGATCGTCTCCGTGAACCTCGCGAACGTGCTTCCAGCTTACAATATCAATTCCATTACCGTGTACAACCCGGGCAACAACACGGTGACATACCAGCAGAGCGGGTCGAATATATCGTTTGCCGTCCCCAGCATCTCGGCCAATGAAACGCAGTGGTACACGGTCTACGTTGACGACGACGGGATCTTTGCGAATGTATCCAAGGCCGTGACCGGGACGGACAACATGAGCGAGACGGTGCTGCCGGCGGAAGAGATTTTCGTGCTGGACAACCTGAAGCTGCAGAACCTCAACGCCAGCGATTACACGCGCGTGAAAAATGCGACAGGCCTGGGCAATTTCCGCATCAGGCTTTACGACACCAACACAACGTCCAATTACATAGTCTTCGGGGACACGGTGCCGCGCAGGGGAGACGTCGTAGCCCTGAACAGGTACTTCCTGTACCAGAACAGCACGGGAGGAGTGAGGCCCGGAAGGCTGACAATACAGACGTGGTGAGAATGAACGCCAAAAGGAAGAACAAAAAGGGCTTCGTGTACATGCTTGAAGTACTGCTGGCCATGAGCATAATATTCATCACGCTTGCTTTTGTCTTCCGGTTCTCGCAGCCCGTGTCGGAAAGCCAGCTTCCCATCATGCGAAGAGCCGGCATGGAGGCCATGGAATTCATGGACCAGTACCATGAGCTGAGAAAATGGGTCTCGGAGAGCAACGAGGCAAAGATAGAGAGCACACTGAACGACGTACTGCCGAACAGCATAAAGTTCGAGACAGAGATATGCACGGACCAGTGCAACGCAGCCGGCGCCAACACTAAAAAGTCCGTGGTGGCAATAGACTATTATGTCATGACCTACCGTGACGAATACCTGGGAAAGAAAATAAGGGTGTGGCTTTGGATATGAGACAAAAGAAAGGGCAGCTGTTTATCATCGCCACCATATTTGTAATACTGATAATAATCCTTATCAAGAACACCATAGGCACCGTGGATATCACGGAGGAGAACAGGTTCCAGGGGACGAGGCTGGCCGAAAAGAGCCTGAAGAACATCCAGAACGAGTTCAGGAACGTGGTCTCGGCGGCCGCTGTGCAGCCGGACGCAAACCGGAGCGGGATGGAGTACCTCAGGAACACTTCGCTGCAGGCAAGGAACGACCTCGACGCAAGCATACTTTATGTGTACATAGTGGCCAACGGCACAAACAACAAGTATTCCGTGACGATCGGAAATTTCCTGCAGGACAGGGTGAACGTCACCTATAATGCAACAGGGAGCAGCCCGGGAGGGAACGTGTTCATAGTCGAGGACAAGCAGAATGCCACAAATGAATACACGTCTTCGGTGACCGGGACCATAAACGTGAACATAACCTATACGAGCCAGAACCAGGACACCACAGAGAGGTTCAACATAACCACGAACGCAAAGAACAATATTTTCCTGTTCACCGACATCACCGTAAGGAGCAACGACCTCTTTGTGAGAGGCAAGGACATCTACAACTGGTCGTGGCCCGTATGACGGACATGGAGGCGAGGGGTAACTTATGAGCATAACATGGCGGTACGATTCGCCGGAGGCGAAGGGCACTTGGTGAGCACGATTCTGTCGCTGGTGATGGTCTTTGCCATAGCGCTGGCAGCAATACTCATAGCTCTAAACTTCGGGCAGCCCATAATAGACCTGGCGCAGACAAGCTCCGAGATCAGGGACGCGGAAATAACCATGCGGTTCATGGACAATTACATGCGGGAGGTCGCGCAGGAGGGCAACGGCTCCATAAGGAAGTACCCCTTCACGGCGCCGAAGAGGTTCGAGGTTCTGAAGGACGAGGATGCCATTGTTTTTGTGGGCGAAGGGTCGCCTTCCCTGGTTGACTTCAACACGCGCAGCAAGAAGGAAAACCTCCTCTACATAGCGGGCTCCGACGTCAACTGCCGCGAGGCCGACGGGAATTCCGACGGCATCACGGACCTTATACTGGACAACACCTATGTAAGGTTCGTCTTCAACAAGACCGCAAGAACGGACCCATTCTCGAACATAGACACGAACTACGCGATGCTGAACATGACCCAGAAGAGCACAGGCACCTCAATAATACCGGTAAACTCCTCGATATTCATAGACGACAACTCATCATCGAGCTACGGAAACGGCTACAGCGAACTGCTCAGGACAGGGAACAACCTGCCGTTCTGCACTGTGCATTTCTTCGTCAATTCCACGCCGGCAAAGTATGACGTTTATTACAGGCTTTATTCCGCCGCTGATTTCCTTTCAGTGCAGATAAGGAACATCAGATAAAAAGTTATATATACTGCGCGAAGCCATATAAAAACAGTGATTTGATGAAAGGAATTTCGCCGCTGATCGCCGCAGTCCTGCTTATCGCCTTTACCGTCGCCATAGCAACGCTCATCTCGGGATGGTTCACGGGCTTTGCGCAAAAAACCACCGGAGCCATCACCAACAAGACAAACTTGGCGGTTGACTGCTCCTCCGCGGGCATAAACATCAAGGAAGTCTTCGTGAAATCGGGCGCCACGGGGACAGTAAGGGCGTTTGTCGAGAACAATGGCTTTCTTGACGGGCTCAGTATTTCCGGTGCAGTGGTCTACAACAGCACAGGGCAGGCTGTTGTGGCTGACGCACTACCGACATCAGGACTGAACCGCGGACAGAGCGTTGTCCTTACATTCTCATCTGTTGCAATATCCTCGTGCCCCGCAAACTTCGACCGCGTTGTCGTGTCAACAGACTGTGGCGGCATTTCGTCGACATTCTCTGGAACGCCCAAGTGCGAGTAATTTTGTGTTGTTATAGTAAGCCCAGTAAAGACTAGGGCATCATAACTGGGTTCGTATACACGCAAAGAACCGGGGATTTTTTGGCACCTGAGACAACACAATTTTCTCCAGCTGACGGGCAACAATAGCTGCGCATCCGGATTCTTTTGCTGGTACACTATAACTGGCTAAAGGCAAGCACTTGTTTTTGCCCTGTTTATAGTTCTACAAGGAAATAAACAGGATACAATTTCCTTGTGAACTACACGCAGAAAGCAGAGCTTTCTGGTGGCTCCAGAAACCAGAGGTTTCTGAGCTCTCAAACAGCTGTGTTGTTTGAAGACACCAAAGAACCGAAGGTTCTTTGCGTGTATGCGAAACCAGAAAACATGTCCAGATTCTTTTCCGGTTTCACTACAATTTATTCAACTGCATGCCTGAGGCAAAGAAACCGCAAAGAAGTGCACCGCCAGCGTCCAAAAACCGTATTTCTTGCAAACTATATATATAAACCCGCAAAGTAGAATATAGTGGTATGATGCTAAAGGGAATATCGCCCCTCATAGCTGCGGTATTGCTCATCGCGATCACAATGGCTATTGCAGGGCTGATGGCAAGTTGGGCCACCCAGTTCTCCGGAAGCAGGCTTACAAAGACCGACCAGGAAGCCAACTGCATCGGTGCCCTGGACATAAGCTCGCTGAAGTTCGACAACAGCACGATCACTCTGAAGATAAGGAACATAGGAAGCATAAACCTCACGGACCTCAAGGCGAATATAGAATACGGCGACGCAACAAAGAACAAGGCCGACGTGATACTCAAGAACTACAACATAACAGACCCGCTGGGCCCCGGGTCCACGACATTCCTGATATACAAGGCCGCGGACTCCACCGTACCGGACAAAATAGAGATATTATCCGACAACTGCAAGGCTTACCCGTCATCCCTCATTTTCAAGTAAACTTTTCTACTGATCAAAAGGAAAAAGTTTGAGCAAAAATAAAAGGAATGAAAAATCTTTTTCTGCCGACTTTGCTGAAAAACTTGGGCCATCTTGCAACGAAAGTGAGGAAAAACCAAGAAACAATAAATACAGGCCGGCGGATAAGTAGCCTTATGACAAGAGGCATTTCTGCTTTCCTCAGCGCAGCCATGCTAATACTGATGGTTGTCGTGGTATCGACCATTGTTTCGGGCTGGCTGAACACACTCTCCAGGACGGAGACGGAAAAGATAAGGAACACAACCACCGAGCAGCTGGGCTGCCAGTTTGCGGATCTCTACATCAAAAACGCAACATACAACTGCTCCGGTAACTGCGCATCCGGGACAAACCACAACATCACCATAACAGTCTCGAACAACGGCAAGAAGTCAGTAAACATAACAACCGTCGTCGTGAGAAACACCACAGGAACGTCGTTCTCATATGACATCGGAGCAGTCAAAACAATAAATGTGGGCGAAGACGCAACAGTCAGCAACGTGAGCACGACGACGTGCACTGGAATAAACAGCAGCATAGAATTCGTGTTCATCACCAGCGTGAACTGCCCAAAGACCGCATTCGACTCCCTGCCAGGCAGCAGCGTGACTTACCTGAGCTGCTAACCGGAAATTTATTTTCAATATGTTATTTTTTGAATGCATGCAATTTTTATCTTGTCGACATTGAAAACTGCTGTCTTCTCGCAAAAGACATCGAAGA
>CAYJRV010000024.1:0-1406 GCA_964372695.1 uncultured archaeon
CGGCGGCACAAATATCAGCGAACAACAAAATCCAAAGGTTAATCAAAGTTCTCAGATGTTTCTTTTTGAACTTTTTGATGTCTTTCACATGCTCAAAGAACTACTGTTCTTTGGCATGTCAAAAAGCTTTGCTTTCTGAACATATCCTGAAGGGCGTAATAAAATGTTCAATAAATTCCGTTCTTCGGTATAATTCCTGGCTGTTTCTGCTGGGAGGAAGCAGAGGCAGAAAACAACATAACCTTTATCATTCAGGTTTTTCCAATAACCAACAACAGCGCCTTTTAATAATTTTTACGCTTCCTTGGATGATGAAGGCTTATCAACAGGAATGCGAGCTGCTCAACGTAGGTTTTGAAATTATAGAGAAGGTCGCAGGAGAAGCCGGATTCAGCTATGAGGCACTCGAATCGCTTTGCTGCGACAACCCTTCAGCTGCCTACCTGGCAAAGGAAATAAGGAGGCGATTCTGGCTGCCCGACGGCCAGCTTAGGATAAGGATAACCAGATACAACTGCGGCCATAAAAGTGAAGGCGGGGTGGATGTAAGCTACCCGTGGTTTGCCGACATGAAGCATGCCGAAGAAGAGATCCGGAAGCTTGAGGCAAGAATTCGCGACGGCGGGGAAAAATGATAGACTTCAACAAAATAGTAAATGATGTTTTCAACCTCATTTTATTTCGTTAAAATCCATAGGTGAAAATCATGATAGATTTTAACATAATGATCGACAACTACCTGAGGAAGGAGCAGAGGCCCAAGAGCGTGGGCAGGTACTACCCGTCGGAGATCGGGCTGTGCATGCGCAAGCTGTGGTACTCCTATAAAACGCCGGCGGAGACGAAACCGGAGCTGCTAAAGATATTCGAGCTTGGAAATATAATGCACGACTTTGTTGTCGATGTTTTGGAGAGCAGGAAGACGCCCGACGTGGAGCTTGTCAAGAGCGAGTTCCCGCTGAGGCTGGACGGAAAAGGCTTCGTGATATCGGGCCGCGTGGACAACCTGATCCTTGTAAGGTCAAGCGGCAAGGAGATCCTTGTGGAAGTCAAGTCCACCGCGGACGTCGGGTCCGTACAGGAGGCTTCTGAGCACAACAAGATGCAGCTGCAGCTCTACATGTACATAACCGGGATAAAGCACGGAATTTTGCTCTACGTCGACAAGAAGAACCTGCAGAGCAAGATATTCAAGGTGGAATACGACGAGGACGAGGCGGAGCGCATAGTGGAGCGCTTCGGGCTGCTGCACAGATTTCTCACAGAAGGCAGGCTGCCCGAGCCCGAGGCACGGGCGAAGCAGGAAGACCTGTGGCAGTGCCGCTTCTGCGAGTTCAGGGAGCGCTGCTACGCGGCCACGCCCAGCAGCGAGAAGTGGCTATAGTTTCTTTATAAAGATTTTGAAA
>CAYJRV010000024.1:1506-13694 GCA_964372695.1 uncultured archaeon
GTAAATGAACCACAAGACATAGCAAATGCTGCCCTGTTTCTGGCTTCTGAGGGATCAAGGAACATAACAGGGCAGATACTTGTTGTTAACGGCGGCCGAGGACTTCAGGCAAAATTCAGTTTTTAAGCTTTGTCAAGGGCAGTAATTACCTATGGGAATGATAAGGCGCGGAGGCAAAAAGCCAGGGAAACAGGGAAAACAGGCCAAGATGCGCATACTCGTGGCCAGCGACGTGCACGGCGACGTGGGCATCATGAGGAAGCTGGCAGAGCGGGCGGAGAAGGAGGATGTTGATCTTGTCATAATAGCCGGCGACCTGACCGAGTTCGACATGTACGGGAAGGGCATGATAAAACCTTTCCTCGAGAGGAAGAAGGAAGTGCTTTTCGTTGTCGGGAACCACGACATCAGCGCAGGCGAGGTCTTCGCGCAGAAGTACAGGATCAGGAACATACAGTTCTATCCCGTGAAGATAAAGAACATCGGCTTCTTCGGGTGCGGGACAGCCTCAGTGGGGCCGAATTTCCTCACGGAGGACGAGATAGCTTACTACATAGAGAAGGGCTTCGAGAAGATAAAGGACGCGGAGAAGAAGGTCCTGATCACGCACATGAGGCCCGCAGGCAGCGCCATAGAGACCATGGTGCCCAGGCTGCGCTACTCCGGAAGCGAGGCCATACGGGAAGCCATAGAGAAGTTCAGGCCCGACATCAACGTATGCGGCCACATACACGAGGCCGAGGGGCTGGACGAGAAGATCGGCGGCACGCTGGTCGTAGGCGCGGGGCCGAAGGGAAGGATAATTGAGGTATGATTTTAAGAAGATTTCTGGGATGCTTTTATTGGAGATACAAGTGCTAAAAGTATTACAGACTTTTATGTTGGATTAGACTTCTCTAGGACAATTAAATCGAGCAGAAAAAATTGAATTGGAAAAAGCGTCTCAAAGACTGATAAAAAGAATGCAATCTAAAGGTTATGAGGTGCTCGCGTCGCAGGCCGAAACTTACGGATGCACTATATCAATAGCTCTTCGCGGAGAAAGAGATAAAAACTTCAAAGAAGACTTTTATTTATCGGCATCCAAACTTAAACTACCATTCGGATCAGGCAACTTCTACGTAACTATACCTAAATAAGCAGACATTCCCTATTTCTTTAATATCTGCCGCCACAAGATAGTTCTGATCGGTATGGAAAAGATGGTCTTCACGGAGGTAATCGCGCGCTACAGGAACGGCGAGCGCGACTTCAGAGGCATAATGCTCCAGAATGCTGATATGTCAAACATAAACCTCACGGGCATAATATTCACCGGCTCTGACCTGAGCGGGACCAACTTCTCCGGCTCCAACCTCACGGACGCCGTTTTCAGGGACTGCAACCTGAGCAGGTGCCTTTTTGACAACGCGGTGCTCAGGAACACGACCTTCGAGGGGGCGAACCTGACAAGGGCGAGCATAAGGAACGTGCAGATAGACAGGACAATATTCAGGAAGGCGAACTTCATGTGGGCGCACCTGTGCGGCAACGACCTCATGCGCGCCGACATAACGGATGCCGTGCTTGACTGGTCCTGCCTCATAGGAAGCAATGTCACGGACGAGCAGGCTGCCGTGATACCGCAGCAAGCATTGCTGACGCGCGGCAGGGAGCACGAGGCGCAGGCGGGCCAGGGATACGGCGCAGGCAGCCCGGCCCAGAAGGGCTACGGCCAAAGCCTCACAGCCCAGAGCCAGGGCTACGGGCAGGCGCAGCCAGGCCCGGCGCAAGGAAACTACGCCATAGGCGGCGAGACGCAGGAATACCAGGGAGGGGAAGCGGCGGCCACGAGCAGCGGGCTGCCTGCGCCGCTGCAGAAGAAGAAGCAGGACGACAAAATCAAGGAGTATTAGAACAGAGCGCCAAGAGCACGAAGAACCTTAATATGTTTTTGCTGCATAGGTCATAGGTTGATACTGTGCAAGTAAGGGCTTCGGTAAGCACCGTACAAGTTTCAAGTGATGGCGATGACATACGTAATACAGCACGACCGGCCGAAATGCATCGGCTGCGCCGCATGCGCCGCCGTCGCGCCGGAGTCCTGGGAGATGACGGCTGACGACGGCAAGTCGGACCTAATAGGCTCGAAGAGGACGGCAAACAGCGGGGAAATAAAACTGGAGGAGCTTGAACTCGAGGAACTGCGGGGCAACAGGGATGCCGCCGAAGCGTGCCCGGTAAACGTGATACATATAATCAGGAAAGACGGCGGCGAAAAGATAAGGATAATCTAATAGTAAATAACATTGATCTTGGAACATTTTATAATGTTCTTTCCATATAGCAGATTGCAGATAAAAGTTCCATTATTATTATACATTATTATTATAATCTGCTATAAGTCATAGGGGATTGAAACATGCTTGCAGAACTGCATTCGCACACGCACCACTCGCACCAGAAGAAGGTCTTCTACGACGGCACGTGCCCGCCAGAGGACATGGTGCGGGTGGCGAGCCGGCTCGGGCTGGGAGCGATGGCAATAACCGACCACGACTCCCTGAGGGGCGCGCAGGAGGCCAGGAAATTCCAGAAAAAATACAATATTATGGTCATACCAGGAGAGGAGGTCACGACCGCGGACGGCCACTGCGTCGCCTTGGGAATAAGCGAGGTCGTGCCGCCCGGGCTCAGCATAGAGGAGACAGTGGACAAAATACACCAGCAGGGCGGGATAGCTATATCGTCCCACCCTTTCGACATAAAGCATGACGGCCTCCGGGAGAAAGCGCTTGCGTGCGACGCGCTCGAAGCATTCAACGCGCTGAACATGGACAGGCTGGCAAACATGCGGGCAAGGAGCTTTGCGCTCGAAAACAAAATGCCTGGCGTGGCCGGCAGCGACGCGCACCACACGAGCATGCTGGGACACGGAAACATTGAAGTGAAGGCGGATGACGTGGACGGCATCCTAAAAGCCATAAGAAAGGGCAGGTTTGACAGAGTAACGCGATATCCGTCGGTCAGGACAGTCATGAATTACGCCGTGCTCAGGCTCAAGCTTTCGTATGACTACACGAGCAACTACATAGACGACCACTACTCGTTCCCGAAGAGGCAGATAGCGAGGAACCTGCTTGGCATGGTCAGGCAGAGCCCCGGGAAGGTGGACTACATGTTCAGGGGCATGGCTTACATCAGCTTCGCTGGAGTCATAGCATACAGCGCTTTCAGGCACGCTTTCAAGAGAAACTAAAAAACACGAAGCCCGTATTCGAGAATTAAAACTTTCCTGCCAACCTATTCCTATGAACCCTGCTTCTGACCTGAAAAAACTCAAGAAAGAATACCCGGACGCCAAATACTATCTCAACTTCTCGGACCCGCTGGAGCTCGTAGTCGCGGCCATACTCTCGGCGCAGTGCAGGGACGAGGTCGTCAATGCGACCACGGCAAAACTGTTCAAGAAATACAGGACAGCAGCGAACTACGCGAAGCTGGATGAAAAAGACATAAAATCCATCATGTTCTTCAGGGCCAAGGCGGCCAACATCAGAAAAGCCGCGCAAATCATAGCCGAGAGCCACAAAGGCAAAGTCCCCCGGACCACAGAAGAGCTGGTTGAGCTGCCCGGCATAGGAAGGAAGACAGCTAACGCGATAATGCAGAATGCTTTTGGCGTCGTTGACGGGATCATCGTGGATACGCATGTCATCAGGGTTGCTTACCGTCTCGGATGGACGAAGAACAAGAATCCGGAAAAGATAGAGCAGGATTTGATGAAGGCATTCAGGAAACCAGAGTGGAAATCTATACCGCACCTGCTCAAGGCCCACGGCCGAGCTGTATGCAAGGCTCCTGCGCCTGAATGCAGCAGGTGCGTGCTTGAAAGGACGTGCCCGAAGATCGGGGTTACTAAACGAATGTGATCAAATGACTGTATATTTTACTTTCGAGCTTTCAAGAATTTATGACAAGGAACTTGAGAGTGAAATGACAAAACACATGTCAGCAAAACACTTCAAAAAACAGGACATAGGACGGGCAGTCGATTTGCTGCATAGAATTAAAAAATACAGTCAAGAACAACAGATACCGGATATGGGCGGCACAGAGATACAGATAAGGAAAAAAACAGTCTACAGGATAGACAACGGCCTTTTAACCCCGCTCGACATGACGAAGCACGTTGATTTTTATGCCAGAGACAATAAACCCGATGGACCGGATGCAGCAGCAGACAGACCGCACGAGTGAGAATCTGCAGCGCGTCCGCTACAAGATAGCCGTGATGAGCGGCAAGGGCGGCGTAGGCAAGACGACCGTTGCCGTAAATCTGGCTGCGCTGCTTGCTGTGAAGGGCTACAAGGTCGGGCTGCTGGACGCGGACATAGACTGCCCCAACGTGGGAAAAATTCTTGGGATAAACGAGATTTTCGAGATGAAGGGACAGCAGCTGAAGCCCGTAGAGAAGTTCGGAATGAAGATATCAAGCATGTCGTTCTTCGGCGCTCCCGAGGGGCAGCCTACAATCTGGCGCGGGCCGCTGATCCACAAGGCAATCATGCAGCTGGCTGGAATGACGGAGTGGGGATTACTGGATTTTCTTATAATTGATCTTGCACCTGGCACGCACGACGCCACGCTGACGGTCATGCAGTTCGTTCCAATTGACGGCATTGTCATAGTCACAACACCGCAAGAGCTTTCAATCCAGGATGCCATAAAATCCGCAAATGTCGCAAGGCAGTTCGGGAAGCGCTTCGGCATCGCGGAGAACATGGCCGGCGAGATATTCGGGACAGGAACAGAGAAGGCAGCGAAGGAGACGGGCGCGCTGTTTTTGGGATCAATAGGCCTGGAGAAAAAGATAAGGGAGAGCTGCGACAATCACGTGCCGATAGTGCTAACGGATGAAAAAATAAGGAAGGAATTCGAGAAGATCGAGAAGAACATGAGGGAGAAGGTGCTCGGATAAAATGTCTGATTAGATGATGTAACGTGGCAACAAAAGCGCTGATACTAATCGACTTCGAGAACGAGTGGATTGATAAGACATCGGATTATTATGTCGGCGACATATCAAGGGTCGTAGAAAAGACCAACAAGCTCATAGATTTCTGCCGACTGAGGGGCTACAAGATCATATTCACGAGGCATGTCGAGAAGGGCTCGGAAGATGCATTTGCAGAGGAGTCAGAAGGCGTGGAGCTGATCAAAAGGCTTCATAGAAAAAGCTCTGACAGCGTTATCACGAAATACAGAATAAGCCCTTTCTACCAGACGCCGCTTGAAAACGAACTGAAGGGAATAAGCAGCATGGTCGTTGCCGGAATCCTCACGAATCTCTGTGTCCGCCACACGGTGGAGGACGCGTACGACAGGGAGTTCGACATCGCAGTGATAAAAGACTGCTGCGTCGCCATGGACGAAGACACGCAGGAATTCACGTTCAAGGACCTGAAGGTCACGAGGGAAGAGGTTGAATTCCTAACACTCAACGAGTTTGTGAAGAAGGAAAAATAACTGCCTTGCCTAGAGAACTGAATTTATAGGATCATTTGAATGACTTACCGCAGCCGCAGGACGCTTTCTCGTTCGGGTTGATTATCTTGAAGCCCGCGCCCTGCAGCGACTCGACATAGTCTATGGTAATGCCGCTGAGCATGGCAGCGCTCTCCGGATCCATTATGACGCGGACGCCTCTCTGCTCGATGACCACGTCCTCACCGGAAGGATTTTTCTCGAATTCCATGTTGTACATGAAGCCTGAGCAGCCGCCGCGGACTACGGAGATGCGCAGGCCGCTTCCCGAGAGCCCCTGCTGGTCAGCAAGGAAATTTATCTTGTCAGCGGACAGCTGCGTAATCTCAATTCCGGCTTCGCTAGCAGCAGCCATGCCCGGGGATGCCGGTTTCCTGCTGATGTAATCGTTGATCTCCTGCATCATTGCATCTATCTCATCGTCGGGTATGCCGTGGCTCTGCGCGCCGGCCTCGACGCTCTCCATCGTGTTGACGGAGCAGCCGAAGCAGTGCAGGCCGTGGGCCGTCATGATATCGGCAGTCCCGGGATATTTCTCGATTATCTCGCCGACTGTCATGTCCTTCGTCACAAAAATGGTTTGCTGATCCATAGCCATCACTTAACTTTTTTTGTTTCAATCCATTTAACTAATTTTTCCATTGATTCAGGGACATCATGCGTCAGTCCTTTTAGCATCTTTTTGTCGAATCCGCATAATGGCATTTTAATCACCAGATTATAATTATTACGCTGGACATACTTAAATTATTTTCTCGCCCGTTTCCTTGTTGATTATGTGTATCACGACGGCCGGGCAGCCCTCGGCAGCCTGCTTGTTTATTTCCAGCTCGGACTCGTCGATCTCGCGCTCGAACTGGCCTTCGGCGACCTGCTTGCAGTCCACAAGATCGGCCTTGCCGTCCTGGTTCATGACCCAGTGGTCTGGAGCAACCGCTGCGCAGACGCCTGCGCCGATGCAGCCGTTCCTGTCGTACTGTATCAGGTATTTTCCCATTTAATCAGCACCTATGGATTTTTCTAGTTCTGTTTGAATTCTTACATATCCATTCGACATTGCTTTTACCTACTCCCAAAACATATTTAAAATCAAAACTCCGGAGAGGAAAATCAGCACGAGCCGCAGCCGCCGGAACCGCAAGCGCAGCCATGCGAGTCTTCTTCTTGGACAACATTCAACGATGACTTTGCCTGCTGCCTTTTTGCCAGCTCAGATGCAGCAGCGCTCTTGATGTCGTCGACGCTGCAGCAGTCGCCTGTCAGGGCGCCTCCGCTTGCCGGGTGGCTCATGGTCGGCCTCTTCGGGAAGTGCGAGACGCCGGACTTGCCCGCGCCTGCTGGCATGTTAGCTGCTACTGGCTCCTCATTCTTTGAGATCTCCTCGTCGCCCCAGTCGGCTTCGAAGAACTGGCGCGTCTTGAACTTCCTGTACTGGTCATAGTTCGCCTTGATCGCCAGCATCTGCTCCTTCGTGAGACTCCTGTGGTACTTGTCCTTGGAGAGCTGCTTGCCGGTCTTCTTCTCCCACTCAGTGAAAGGGATCGAGAATTTCCTCTGTATCCTGTCGCGGTAGAGCTCTGGAATAACATTGAACGTGCAGAACGGTATGACGCGTCCGTCGGGCGTAGCGTAGTGGATGTCGCACTTGTGGATGCGGTCGATGTCCCAGTTGAAGGGATCCTGGAAGTGCATCATCCCTATGAACAGGGAGTTCTTGTGGAAGTCTGCCAGGCCGTGATAGTTCCCGCCCTGCATGGCTCCGGTGAGCATGCGGACGAACTTGAGGTTCTTGGGCTTGTGCTCGTTGTCAACGTACTTGCGGATATTCCACATGAGCTTCGCGAGCACCCAGGACTTGCGCATCTTCTTGTACTTCGCGTTGTTCATCTCCTTTGTCAGCTCGCCCAGATAATCGAAGAATCCCTCGACATCGAAGAATCGCGTTATCGGTATCAATTTCATGTTATCGCCGCTGCCTTCCTTGAAGACGTATGTTGCCATGCCGCAGGCGAAGTGGATGGACAGGCGGTATTTTGGCTCTTCCTTCAGCGCCTCGACGAAGTCTGTGACCTGCTTGGCGCAGGGCACAGGGAAGAAGTCCTCGCGGCCTACCTGGCCGTCTGTCTGCTCCTCGATGCGCTTTATTGCGCCCGGAATCGTGATCCTGCTCTTCTTGCGCAGCTGGTCAGGCATCCTGCCCACAAGGGATACAGGCTGGAAATTCACGGAGCGCACGGTGTCGATGTTTCCCGCGCCGAAACGTATGATGTCGCCGAGCTCGTGGTCGTTGACGCCGCCTATAACAGTGGGCACAAGAACGACTCCAAGGCCCGCCTGCCTGCAGGATTCTATGGCTGCCTGCGCTTCCCAGTAGTTTTTCGGGTCGGTTTCCGGCGTCATGCCGTCGAAGCTCATGTAAAGGTTGTTCACGCCCGCTTCCCTGATCTTCTTTGCCAGCTCGGGATCGTGCGCCAGGTTGACCCCGTTCGTGTTCAGCTGCACGTGGTCATAGCCTATGTCCTTCGCGGCCCTGATGATCTCGGGCAGGTCCTCGCGCAGCGTCGGCTCGCCGCCTGTTATCTGGACGGCGTTGGCACCGACGGGCTTTATGTTTCTCATTCTTTTGAGCATGAATTTTATCTGGTCCATGGTGGGCTCGTAGATGGGCTCGCCTTCTTTTGCATAGAAAAAACAATACCAGCACGTTAAGTCGCAGCGGTTCGTGATGACTATGTTGCCCAAACCTGTATGGGACTCGTGCTCCACGCAGAGACCGCAGTCCGACGGGCAGTCGATGTCGAACTTGCTCTTGTCTATGTGCGGGTTGAGGATCTTGATGCCGGGATCCTGGAAGCGCTCGGCCTTCTTGAACATCTCGTAGTCGGACCAGTATAACTCCTTTGTAATGCCGTGCTCGGCGCAACTCTTCGTGATCCAGACCTTGTTGTTGCGGACGTAGGTAACAGCGTCAATCTTTATCCTGTCCCATTTCTCCTCGTCCACGCAGCCGGGGCAGAGGCTCTGGTGGAATTTCAGCACCTGGGTATCTGCGGGCAGCAGGCTGAGCAATGCCCTCTTGCGTTCCTCTGTGAAATCCTTGACATACGGCGATGTCGGGACAATGTCGATGTCCTGAACAACCTCTTCCGGGTCATGAGTGACTGCCTGCGAATACGCGTTTACCATTTACATTTCTCCCAATACGCATAGTATAAACTTTTAGTAGTTTCTGAAAGTTATAAACTATTAAGGCTCCGCGGATATTTAAGCGTTATTTTTATGTCGGTAGGGAGACATAGATTGCAGCTACCACAAGTCGTAGAAAAGCTTTCTTAATTTATTGACAGAACTTTTTGATTTCTTTATTTCCATTGTTTCGTGATTAGTTTTCATACCTGAATAGGTAAGGTTAGCGCTTCCTGTTATAGCAATTAACCCATCTATGATGTAAATTTTAGAATGAATAAGCCGCTTTTGCGAAACTATTTTTACTTTCAAATCTCTCTTAGCGCCTTCTATAAGGGGCAAAATAAATTTTCCGACGTCCCTGCCACTATAAGATTTTGGCAATCTCATCTTATAAAGAATTTACAATAAACGCATTTAACCCTTCCATACAAGGAATTTCTATGCCAGAGGACGACATAAGCAAGAAGATATTCGCCACGTTCGGGAACGTGGCTTCCGCGCTTGGCTTCAGCGAGGTGCACGGTATGATCATCGGGACAGTGCTGGTCGCGAACAGGCCGCTCTCGCTGCAGGAGATCGCAAAGCGGACAGGATACTCGCTCTCCTCGATATCCATATCGATAGACCTGCTGGAGCTCGTCGGCGTGGTAAGGAAGATAAAGAACCTCGGGGACAGGAAGATATACGTGAAGCTGGAGGGCGACCTCATAGAGAGCCTCAAGAAGGCCTTTATGTTAAAAATACAGAAGGAGATATTCCTGACGAAGACGGAGCTGGGAAAGTACAAGACCGTGACAAAGGACCAGAACATGAAAAGGACCGTGGAGATACTGGAGCGCGAGGTCAACAGGCTCCAGAATTATATTAACAAGCTGGCGGAGGTCGAGCTGCCGAAGTGAAGCTATCTCTTACTTTCAAGCAGAACATCAAGTTTTTTTCTGAAGTCTTTTGTGTTCTTGAAAACAAAAGCCCGCATACCCACCTTGGCTGCGGCTTTAACATGCCCAGCGTCGTCATCAAAAAATGCTATCTCACGGGGTTCGTAACCTGAAATCTCTATAACAGACTTGAGCATTTTCCTGTCGGGTTTTGTCGCTCCGACATTGTACGATGCCACTATGAAGTCGAACAGCGCGTCCAGAGAAAGCTTTCTGAGCATGAAATTTATCCTGCGCTTTTCATTATTTGTGCACAGAACTAATTTGATATTTCTGTTCCTCAGATCCTTAACAATCTCAGACATCTCTTGGCTGGCAGCCCCGTCGCCGAACCAGTATTCGAGCAGGGCGTCTACCCCTCCCTCCCACTTCCATTTTCTGACGTAAGGCTTCAGCACCTCTTTCATGTCTTTTTTTGCCCTCAAGGCAGTCCTGAAAATGTTTGCGAAAGAAATCTTCTATTTCATGAAGCGGTACATGAAAATCCCTGCTGAACCGCCTGCTAAAAAGCTCGCTTTCGAAATACAACATGCCGTCAAAATCGAACACAACGGCTTTGATCATAGATAAAATCTAAAATAAAAGTATATTAACGTGCCTGCCGCTATAATCTACTATGCAGCAGTCGCAGAGGATATTCAGCCTTGAGGAGGCAGAGCTTCTCGTGCCCTTCATAAGCAACGCGTTCTCGGAAATATTCAAGCTGAACGAGAAGGCCCGGGCCCTGGCAACCGACATCAACGACCTGCTCGGCATCTGGGGGGAGGAGATAACAGACAGCAGGCACGTGGACCACGGCATGTACAGGGAGCGGCTGGAGAGCCGGAACAGCGTATTCAGGGAGATGCAGTCGATTTTCGAGGAGATCTCAAGAACAGGCGCAGTTGTCAAGGACACCGAGACAGGGCTTGTGGACTTCTACTCAAAGAGGGGCGAGGAACCCATAATGCTGTGCTGGAAGTTCGGGGAAGAACGCATAAAATTCTGGCACCCCGTCGCAGGCGGCTTCGGGAAGAGGAAGCCGGTGGAAGAGCTGAAGAAATGATTTCACCCTCTTATAAAAGAGGTCATCGCCAAAACTCCTATGATAAAATCCGCCTTGACTATAAGTTTTTGAATTTCACTCCTTAAATGGTAAATGGTTAGAGCCCAATCTTGAGTACATCTCTTGGGACCAAGTTTCGTCACGGGTCAGCTGCGCGAGAATCCGCGCGTCAATCTTGTCAGTCTTTATGCGCGCAGATGCTATGGCTTTCACTTTCAGCGGATGCGCCACTTTGACTTTGCATGTTTCTGATAGCACATCGTAGATGTGAATCGCAGAACTTGACGCTTCCATGACGAGGTTTGTTTTCCTTGTAGCGCTGACGAGTTTCCTGAAACCGTCCTCGTCCGTATCGAACCGGTTCTCCCTTACGACCTTTCCCTGTGCGTTCACGAACGCAGCCTGACAGAATTCTTTATGGACATCCAAACCAACATACATGCATACCACCTCACCAATCTATTGGGAGGCGGATTTTATCATGACATCTAAACAGATACCTTTATTGTATTTGGTGCCAATCCACCACTGATTCTGGCGGCCAACTTTCTTCTTAATTTTGTCCTCAGAAGAAAGACATTCTATAGTCGATGACATTAGTTTTCAAACAATTCTAATGTCATCTCCTTATAACAAGGACAGTATTTTGTCTGAATATTTCTGTCACTTGCTATAGGTGGGCAAAAATTTTCTATGGTGCTCAAACTCATCAATCTTTCTTTTCGCAGATCTGACATATCTATCTGTTTTCTGAGCCCTAATGGCAAACTCGTCTGCGTATGCTTCTTCTGCATCCGAATCGTGATAAAATCTTGCAAGAAGCGAAAGAGGAGAGAAAAATCTAAGTATTGAAACTGACATTGTCAACACAGATGCCTTGCGCTTTAAATGCCCCAGTTCGTGCAGCAGTACTGCTTCTATCTCTTTTTTATTAAGCAGCTCTGTAAGCCCAGCAGAAACAAATATCATAGGCTTGAATGACCTGAATGAAAAGGCGATAGGATTTGCATTATCTATAATGTATACTTTAGGTATATGAATTTTTATTCGCGCAGAATACTCTTTTACAAATTTGAGCAAGTGGGTATTTTTAATTTCTGCCTTTTTGTTAAAGAACATGTAAAAACCAGGGATGACAAAAAAGCTGGCTACTGTACTCAATAATAATGTTGTCGGCAAAGCTAATGCTACGAGGTTGGCAAGATTGTTTGCACAAGGCATGCAGCCTACGCTGCATACAGCGGTTGTCGTCAAAACAACAAATGGGAAAAACAGGAAAATGAGATGGCCGTAAATAAGACCTATCTTGGCTTTTGCGGAAAACTTGAATTTGTGAAGCATTAATAGCGTAATTATCGCAAAAGAGAAAGAGCTTGCCATTAATAATAATTTATCAGCATCAATAACAAATCCAGCAAAACACCCAAGTATCATTTGTCCTGCCCCTTTGAGAATCTTTTATAAAAGTAATTGGCTGCAACCTGCCCGAA
>CAYJRV010000025.1:0-13450 GCA_964372695.1 uncultured archaeon
GTTGAAGTCAGCTTTCTTTGCGTCTATCGGCTTCTGCCCCGCTTTCGCGGCTGCGTAGCCTGCCACGGCTATCATGGCACCATTATCGCCAGAATATTCCAGAGGACAGAAAAAAGCCTCCGCGCCTCGCTCCCTGGCCATCGTGCCCAGCATATTCCTGAGCCTCTTTGATGCTGCGACGCCTCCTGTCAGCAGCAACTCGCTCTTGCCTGTATGCGCCATCGCCCTCTCGGTAACTTCCGTCAGCATCGCGTAGCATGTTTCCTGGAACGAGAAGCAGATATTGTTCAGCTGTGACTTGTCCCTTTTGTATCTGCCGAGAGCTGCGGTGACGATGCCCGTGAAGGAAAGGTCCATTCCCTTGACGACATAAGGCAGCTCTATGTATTTTTTCCCCGACTTTTCTGCGAGCTGCTCAAGAACTGGCCCGCCAGGCTGCCTGCCGTCTGTGGCGCGTATGAAAGTGTCTATTGCATTGCCTATCGGTATGTCCTCCGTCTCCCCGAACACCCTGTACCTGGAGGCCGCATATGCTATGATCTGCGTGTTGCCGCCGCTGACGTAGATGACGACAGGGTCTTTCGCGCCCGTGATGAATTTTGCTATCTCGATGTGCGCGACGGGGTGGTTGACTTCTATTATTTTTTTGTTTTTCCCCATCCCTTTTATAAATTCAGTCGTAGCTTTCAGGCAGGGCGGCAGCCCCGGGCCTTTCGAGTAAGCTATGTAATCTGCGTCTTTCAGCGTTATGCCAGCTTTTTCCAGTGCCCCATCAAAAACTTTCTTTGCGACGGCACGGTGGTGCTCTGCGGCCTCTGCGGGATGAATGCCTTTGCCTTTTTCAGGAATGTACATGTCCCTGACATTTGACAGTATCTTCTCCCCGTCAAAGACGCCGGCGCCGAACGTATGGGCCGTGCCCTCAATACCCAGAACTATCATCTTCTGTAATACCCGGTAAAGGAATTTATAGGCTTATTTCAGCAAAAACCCTGGTGCTTCAAGGTTTAAGTACTTGATATGCATTATTTTTTCATATGACTAGAAATTATTCGCAAACAGGAAAAAATGCCGAACCAGCAGCAATTTATTTCGAGCCTAACACGCCTGCGAGCAGAAGGGTTTTCATGAAATTTCCTGACGGAACTTCGCCCACAGGCAGTAGAATGTTTTCTGCGACCGTGGAAATTGTAGGCAAGGTATTTATAAATTATTTGTCAAAATTAGAAATTCCCGTGAATCCGGTTTTCACTGAAGGCTTTGATGCAACAATGCGGGAATATTTCTCCGGCATAGCCAGCAAGCACAACAGGCAGTTTGGCTGAGCCTGTCACCCCTTTGCTTCCTGAACCTGCGCCCAGCCGCACTTGCCGCAGTATTTCCTGTTCTTGTAGGCAGCGAGAAATGTCCCTGCGCCGCACCGTGGGCAGTTCTCGCCCCTGCGCTCGGCCTTGCCGCCCTTTATCGAGTAAAGCTTCCAGGCCTGCACCTTCATGTGCTTCTTCTTCGATTTTGGCCTCTCTTTCTGGGATTTCTTCTCCTTCTTCTCTTTCGCTTTCTCCGCAGGCTTTGGCGCTTCTTCTCTTGGCATTTAAAATTCAACTCCGTTTGCCGATATTTTGGCACTTCAATTTTGCTGGTTCTCCCCTTTAACTTCTTCTTGTCCCTCTGTTTGCGGCGCTCCTTTTGCCTCTTTCTTCTTTTCCGCCGCTTCTTTCGGCTTTGACAGGTCCTGAACTTTCTTCTCGGACCAGACGAAAACCTTTGCCCGCGATTTTGCCGAGCCGCTTTCAGTGTAGATACCCCTGACATCCGTGCTCTCGGTCTTATGGCCCATTTGCCGTGCCGTAAGCTGCTGGACAGCCGCCTTTGTTGGCGTGGCCTCGCTTTCATGGTCTATAATGATCTCGAGCTCCCTTCTCTTCAGGTGCGGGTTCATCCTCTCGTTTTTCAGTTCTATTTTCACTATAATCTCCTCACACTTTCACCGCGTATTTTCCCGGTACCGTTATGCCCAGCTTCTTCGCGATCTCCGACTCGACATCAAAAATCACGACAACTCCCTGGAAGCTCGACGTGATGTCCGTGCTCTTGCAGGCAGGGCAGACGTTTCCCTTGACTAGGATTCTCTTGCAGTTTCTGCACGCTTTTTTCATTTTACAAACGCCTCGAAAACATCTGTTTGTGAAATCTGCAGAAAGCACCGCTTTCTGAATTGCCAAAGAAGTTGTACTTCTTTGAGCATCGGCCAAAATCCATTTTGTTCTGCCATCTTCCAAACGCCTCAGATATTTACATTCCTCAAATAAAATCAAATTTAATTATACTGAAGGACATAAGTTGTTGAACATACTACACATGTCCTTCAGATATGCTCAAAATTGCCTTGCAATTTTGGCATGCCAGAAATCCTTGATTTCCGAGCATACCAAAGACATTATTTTTACAAAATTAATGTCTTTGAGTATAATTGCTATTTCTTCGCCGCTTTTGCCTTCTTTTTCTTCTCCTTCTCGATCCAGTCCAGGGCGCCCATGTGCGGCTGCCTCATCGTGAGCGATATCTTGCTCCTTCCCTTGCCAAGCGACACCCCCACGATGCGGGCCCTGACAAGGTCTCCCTCCTTCAGCTTGTTGCCCGTCTTCTTTCCGGTGAATACCGAGCCCTTCGGGTCATATGCTATCTTGTCGTCCATGACCTGCGAGACGTGCACAAGGGCGTCCAGGGGACCTATCCTTGTGAACGCGCCGAACTCCGTGATGTCCACGACCTCCCCTATGACTATCTCGTTTATCTCGGGTCTGTAGACAAGAATCTTGAACTCTGCAGGGTAATGTATGGCCCCGTCCTCGGGCACGATGCTGCCCTCGCCTATGTTCAGGACCTCGGTAACGGTAAGGAACACGCCGTAATCAGGGTGCACGTTTCCCTCGATGGCGTCCTGCAGGCTCTGCTTCACGGCCTCCTGCAGCTCGAGGTCGAACTTTGCCGGCTGCACCCGCACTTCGTCAGTCACCGTCAGAATCTTGAACATTTTTGTCAGGCTCCGTTTGTTGTATCGCTAAGGTATTTGGTTACATAGGCGCGCAAAATGCCGGCAGCGCGCTTTGTTTCTTGAACTGCTTTTCTTTTGTAGTATTCTTGCATGACAAATCCGCCAACCATTGAAAGCGTTAGGGCAGATGCTGCATAAAAATATACTTCCTCAATCGTATACATTTTCTAGGCCTCCTTGGATGTTCTCTCTTCCAGTTGGAAATTTTAAAATCAGAAAGAACATATCCCCTTTCTTGGTAAGGGTTTTAAAGGTATCTTTCACAACGCCCTTTTCACATTGGCGGTGATAGAGGTTTGTATTTGCAGGCAATCAGTGTTTTTCAGATTGATCCTGAGAAGCAAAGAAAAAACGTGGATTAATGTAAAAGATGAAATAGTGGACCTGAGGAATAAAATAAAGAACAGCAGGATCCAGAGTTCAGGTTTAATGTACGAGAGTAAATGCTAGAATCACTGGCGCAAGCAGTATGGATATAGTGCTCATCACCTTTATCAATGAATTGATTGCAGGACCAGCGGCATCTTTTGTGGCGTCTCCTACAGTGTCGCCGACAACAGCCGCTTTATGAGCATCGCTTCCTTTGCCGCCAAGATTTCCCGATTCAATATACTTCTTGGCGTTATCCCATGCAGCTCCCGAATTTGCCAGCATAAGTGCTAGTGCGAGTCCCGATACAATAGATCCGGCTAACATAGCTCCAAGCGCTTCTACGCCAAAAAACAACCCGACAACAACAGGCGAAGCTACTGCAATAAGCGCCGGTATTTTCAGCTCTTTCAGCGCGGCCTTTGTGCTGATATCCACCGCCTTCCTGTAGTCTGGCTTGGCCTTGCCGGACATTATGCCCTTGATCTCCCTGAACTGCCTTCTGACTTCCTTGACTATGAGATTGGCAGCGTTTCCGACGGCTTTCATTAGATACGATGAGAAAAGGAATGGAATAACGCCTCCGATAAGCAATCCTACAAGAACAGTAGCTTTGGTTATATCTATTCCTGTGAGATGTGTTGCTTCGCCAAATGCGGCAAGAAGAGCTAAAGCTGATATAGCAGCGGACGCGATGGCAATGCCTTTTGTTGTAGCCTTTGTAGTGTTGCCAACTGCATCGAGAGCATCAGTTATTTTTCTGATGCTGCTGGGCATCCCGGCCATTTCTGCAATCCCGCCAGCATTATCTGTAATTGGGCCGTATGAATCTATTGCCATGATCATGCCGGTAATTGAAAGCAGCCCAAGTGCAGCCAGTGCTATGCCAAAGACGCCTGCGACAGCATATGATGCAACGATGGCTAAGCAAATAATAATCACAGGAAGGAAAGTTGATTTCATGCCAACCGCAAGGCCGTTTATGACGTTAGTTCCTGCGCCTGTTTCAGAAGCCATTGCAATGCTCTTTACAGGCGGCTTTGTTTTAGAAGTGTAGTAGTCCGTCACCAGGGCGATTATTATTGTTGTGATAAGCCCGGCAAGCGTGGCGTAGAATAGTTCTATGCCAAGTCCCATGACCGCAGTGAGGTAGTAGAACCCTATGGCAGCGAGTATTGCGGAAACAAACATGCCACGGCTCAGCGCTGGCCATATGCCCTTTTCGCTCCCTGTCCTGACAACGAACAGGCCGAGGAAAGATGCGATTATGCCAACTGCGGCAACAGCAAGCACGTACATAATGCCCTCTGATCCGAGAACGAAGTTCCCGAGTATCATCGCCGCCAGCAGCGTCACGACGTAGCTCTCGAAGAGGTCGGCGCCCATGCCAGCGCAGTCGCCGACGTTGTCGCCCACGTTGTCGGCAATGACTGCAGGGTTCCTCGGGTCGTCTTCCGGGATGCCTTTCTCCAGCTTGCCAACCAAGTCAGCTCCTACGTCAGCCGCCTTCGTGAAAATCCCTCCGCCTACTCTGGCGAAGAGGGAGATCAGCGAGGCTCCGAATCCGAAGCCTATGAGCATGTTCGGGTCCCTGTAAAGAACGAACAGGACTATCATGCCCAGCAGCCCGAGGCCGACTATCGAGAATCCGGTCACAGCCCCGCCCCTGAAAGAAACATTAAGCGCGTCCTGCACGCCGTTCTCGGCAGCCTTGGCTGTCCTGACATTTGCCCTGACCGAGATCATCATGCCTATGTATCCCGCAAGCGCCGAGAGAATTGCGCCTGCTATGAAAGAAAGCGCTGCGGCTGCGCCAAGGAAGTAGTAGATAACAACAGCGAGAATTATTGCAAAGACGCCGACTGTCTTGTACTGCCTGTTCAGGTAGGTCACAGCGCCTTCGCGGATCGCCTGCGAGATCTCGATCATCTTCTTGCTGCCCTGCTGCCTTTTCAGCACAGAAACGCCCAGGACAAGCGCAACGACAAGCGCAAGCAAGCCCGCTGCTATAGGAAATTCAAGGACCATTTCACAACCCTGTTTTCTATTCTTCGATGATAAGCTTCTTCTGTCTCAGTCTCAAGATTCTTATGCCCAACGTTTTTAAAGCTTTTATCAGGATTCGGTCGTTAGTGGCGACTATATAATTGCCGCGACGCGCAGCGTTGATTATCGAGCTGTCCACGCCCTCCCCTTCAGATTTTATCACGTGAACATTCTTCATCTTCGCCAGCATCAGGGCGGCCTTTGCCTGCAGGCCCCCCTTGGTCTTCTTCCTGGCCATCTTCTCCAGCTCCGCCATGCACTTGTCCGTTGTGCAGAACTCCGCTGCCTGCGAATACACGTCGGCCCTGAACTGCACGGGAGCTAGCATCATGTTAGTGTCCAGGAGTATTTTTTTCATGAAATAAACCTCTTTTTTCGAGTTTTGATTGACTCTTTTTCTATAGCCCTCCTCAATTCATCTATAGTGGAAAAGGTGTTGAATTTTCCTTCTCTTTCAATCCTTGAAATCTTTTTGAGGTAAGTATTTCTAACAATACTTTCTTCCACCTTATGATGCGTCATATCTTGACACCTAACTTTCTCAGGTCTCTTTTCAGCTGCGCTGCGTTTCTGAAATGTATCGTTTTCATCCCTATTTTCTTCGGATACGCGAAATTTTCTGGTCTGTCATCAACAAGCACGCATCTCGCAGGATCAATACGGGCCCTGGATAAAAATATGTCATAGATTCTCTTCTGCGGCTTGACGGAGCCGGCGTCGCACGAGAGGATTACGGGCGAGAACTTTTCGAATAGTTTTCTTTTTTTGTTTATGCTTTTGTCCCTCTTTGTGATATTGGACAAAATGACGGTCTTGTATCCGTTTGCCCTGAGCGATTGCGCTACTTTCAATACGCTTTTGTCGATTTTCATCGCTTTCGGATACCCCGTCTCCATACATTTTCTTATTCTGGCTGGGGTGAACCCGGTAATTCTGGAAAGTTCCTTGTAGTGCTGCCTTTCGGTAAGTTTTCCCGCAAGCGCAGCATTGTAAAGCCCTTTTCTCCTTACGAATGCCTCCTCACCAAGCAGTCTGTTCATGTTGCGGAAAAGCTCGTCGACTCCCTCTTCTACGGTCACGCCGTATACGTCGAAAATCACGCACTTTATCATCTGTAAAGCCTCTTTTTGTATATGTTGTCGTGGTGGTCATAGTCTTCTATAATGATTATCTTTCTCTTTTCGTCGATGGAATATACAAGAACAAAAGATTTGTCTATGTGGACCCGCCTGAGGTCGTTAAGCGGCGCCCTTAGTGACTTGAACATATGGGGGTTGATGCTTATTTGTGCGAGCTTTTTCTGTATTATTTCCAGTTGTTTCCTGTTCTTCTTCTCCATTTTGCAGAATATTTTGTCGGCATGTTCCCTGGATTCTATAGAATACATTTTATTTCAGCCCGTATAGTTTTTTGAAATCTTCCGCAGTGCCTATTTTCACGGTTTTTTCTTTTCTTGTTCTTTTAATCTTCTCTATGTATTCGGGCCTCAGTTCAGGCTCAAGAAGTTCCTGTTCAAACTCATGTATTACGAAGCTTACAGCCTCCGACTTATTTTTGAGTCCGTATTTGCCTTTGACTACGTTAAGCACTCTGTCTTCCCTGTCTTCGAGTGTAATTACAGCCTTTACCATTTCATCACCTCATTATGTTTTATTACAATAAGTTATATAATGTTACATTTGGTATTTAAAGGCGTGCCGCCCGTGATTATTTATACGAAGATAAAACAAGTAGTTTTATGCCGCGCGGCAAGAAGGAGCAGATCCAGCTCATGCTGAAGCAGGGCAAGTCCAACGACCGCATACTCATGAACACCGCGCTCATTGTTGTGGCGTTCACTGCATTCGCGCTCATCGTGACTTTGCAGTCGCAGATCCTTGTCGCGAACAACATCCTTGCGATGCAGCTCGTGCTCGCCATACCGCTCCTCCTGACATCGACGCTGGCCAACTCAAAGCTCGCCTACACGAGGCACGAGCAGCACTGGGAGAATCTTGCGTGGATCACGTTCATCTTCGGTTACGGATTCCTGCTGAACGTTGTCGGTATCCTTATACACCTGCTCATAGGGATAATTCCAGCCGCGGTGTTTTTCGGCGTGAACATATTTCTTACGCTTGCCTATTCGGCCGTGGAAGTTTCATACAACAGGAACTCTCTCTCAAGGCGGCTGATAAAGGACCTCGTCTTCATCCTGGTGCTGTTCGTGTTCGGCATAGTTCCCATACTGCTGTTGTGATCGCAATCGCTATGAAATGAAAAATAGCTGTAATAGAAGTCAAAAATAAATTAATATGGCAAGAAAATTATTCTGAAAATAAAAATGAAAAATAGAAAATAACAGGAAGATTTTACTCTTCCTGTGCTTCTGCATCAGATCCGAAGTCGTCGCTTGCTTCTGCTTCTTCAGACGCGGAGCTTGAGCTCTCGCCTGAGCCTTCAGAAGATTCGACCTTCTCCGCGATGGCGAACTTGTTAGCGACTTCCTTTATTCGCACGCGGCATTCCTCGCCCTTCGTGGTGCCTGCGACGAAGACGATGAAGTTTTCGATCTTCGTGATCCCGTCGCCCTTGGCGCCTACGTCCGTGATCTTCACGTCATATTCCTCGCCGACCTTGACGGGCTTGGGCTTGTCCGAGAAGCCTCCGCCTCCAAAGCCGCGTCCGCCGCCTCCGTAGCCGCCGCCGCCGCCTCCGTAGCCGCCGCGGCCTCCCCGGTCGCCGCCTCTGCTGCCAAATCCGCCTCTTCTTTCGTACATTCCTTTCATCTCCTTGTTTACGGTATGCATAGGTTTGTCTGGTTGTTGTTTTCGTTTCAACAGATGACTTTCGTATGCCTTACCTCATTTATTTTTGAACCGTATGGCGTTTTCCGCCACGCTGTTCCCGTTAGAAATAGGACCTCAATGAAGCTCTGAAAGTTCAAAACCCCAAAACCCTTCACTTACTTCCTTCCCTAACTGTGCATAAAAGTTCGGCAGCAAAGTATTTAAAGAAGAGATCTTTATATACTACTAAATGGTAATAAGTAAGATGCGCACTGGTCATGAAAAAGAGAATCGCAGTGAGGGACGAGCAAAAATAGATTTGTCCGGTATCTCAGAAAATTCGGGCCTATGGAATTTTACGAAGCGACAACAATAGGCCAGTTTTTGGGCAATAGAAAAGAGCAGCTGCCTCCAGAAAGATATTCACTTTTAGGCAGCTTGTTAAGAAAAAGCGTGTACATTGGATTACATTCGGCGACTTTTTATCAGGTAAATAAATCCTCCGCAATCCTGGTAGACCCCACAGGGAGGCTGACTGTTGAGCTTGATGTCTGGGAAATGTCGCGGGACTGCGGGGAACTGAAAGACGGCGGACGCCTTTATGACGTCGTACTGATTTACGATCCTCGTTTGGACAGGTCAGTGCTTCACAAATTTGCTGATCACGGCCCTCCGGAAGCAGAAGCGGGATTAGACAGAGTGCCGGCAATTTCTTCGGCTTCTTCAGCCCGATCCTTATAAATTTCCGCAAAGCCGGCTATTTGAATATCCCCCCCGTTTCCTCGGCCCAGAACAGCAGGTCCAGATGCGGCATGGGGATGCCGTTCTCCTTGCAGAAAGCGCGCATCTTCCCCTCTATTTCCTTGTATTTTGCAGGCGTCAGGGATTTCGGTATTTCATCAATTACGCCATAGCGGCGGAGATTCAATAAAATATGCCTGTCGAGTATTGCTATATCCTCAAAGTAGCCGATATTTCGCAAGGCATGCGATGCTTCCTTCCAGCCGTAGCCCTTGACGTTTTTCACCAGCCATTCTCTTATGTCTTTTGTGTTGTTAAATTCAGAAAATTTGTCTTTTATTTTCATCCTGCCATTGACGTAGAAGATTTTTTTATTATCTACAACATATTTCGCCTTGTTGTTGTGGAACCTGACCTTTTTTCTCAGAATGGCTCTTATCGATTCGACATCATCAGAAAGCAGCAGCCCTTTTCTCCTGATGTCTTCTACCGCAGCCCAGCACTGCCTCGCCTTCGACTGCGGCGTGAGCATGCAGAAGGCCATTTCGGCGTAGATGTCCTCATCGCTTCTTTCTTTGATTCCGGAGAAACCGGCCAGCCGCTTCTCGATTGCTGTGCGCTGCTTGCGGTATTTGTCAACAAGCTCCGTTATCGGACGGGAATCAGGAACTTTTCTTTTTGGCATAATCTTAATAGAAAGAAAAAATTAAATGCACAGAAGCCGGGATAAGATGGTTCTCCGCTTCAGTATACTTCTGCCGCCCCGCCGTTGGCAATACCGGCCGTTTGAGGCGGCATGCATGAGAGTTGGGTAGTCGAATTGGTGTACTTCTATTGCATCTGTCCGCGGGCTTTCATAGAGTTCCCCGAACATGCGGTATATTTTGCCATTCCTGTCTGGCCGAGGATTCCGGTTTTTGATGGCATCGAGGTAGAACGGCTTATGCAGGTAAACAGGCCGGCCTTGCTGTATTTCTTTTAGCCGCTGACGCAGCCGCGAAAGCTCGTGAAATTCTGAAATGTTCATCTTGTGACCTTGGCAAAAATGCTTAAAAACAGAATTTTCCGGGAAAACTATAGTTTAGGATGAGTCTCAAATTTTATATCCTCTCCGCGCCAGTAATTGACTTGTAAGGCGCAGGACCGGCCTTATACATTGATGTTATTGGAAGGAAAATAATGGAACAAATGGTATGCGTTGATGCCAATTAAACAGTCATCATCAAAAATCAAAACAAAGGTGAGAATTATCGACAAGCTGCTCAAGGACCTCATACACGCCCACGGCGTCTCGGGCTCGGAGGAGGACGTGCGCTCAATCATCAGGGAGGCCATCAGGGGCCACGTGTCCGAGGTCGACACGGACAAGATGGGCAACCTCATAGCCATCAGGAAAGGCCGCAAGCCCAAGATCATGCTGGCCGCGCACATGGACGAGATCGGCCTCGTCGTAAAGAGCATCCAGGACTCCGGTCGCATATCCTTCTCCCCGGTCGGCGGCATCGATCCCGTCACGCTTGTCGGCCAGCGTGTCCATTTCAAGCTTGGCAGCAGCGTCATGCACGGCGTCATATCAACAGAAGAGCTGATAGACGGCAATGAAATATCAAAGAAGCCCGAATTCAGCCACATGTTCATAGACACTGGCCTGGACAAGAAGGAGCTGAGCAAGAAGGGCGTCCAGGTTGGCACATTCATAGACCTGGAGCAGGATTCCGGCCACCTCGGCAGCGAAAATGTCATCTACGGGAAGGCTCTGGACGACCGCCTGGGCTGCTACATACTGCTTGAGGCCGCAAAAAGGCTCAAGAGCAGGGGGTGCGAGATCGCCTTCGTCTTCACTGTCCAGGAGGAGGTCGGGCTTTACGGCGCCATAACATCCGCCTACGAACTGAATCCGGACTACGCCATAGTGGTTGACGTAACCAACACCTATGAGTCCAAGGACCTGCGCGTTGTTGGAAAGGGCCCCTGTCTGACAGTCAAGGACTCGCTCATGATAGCGAACAAATGCCTGAACAGCTGGATCATGGAGACCGCTGCAAAGAAGAATATTCCTGTCCAGCTGGACGTGAGCGACGTAGGCACAACAGATGCCTTGAACATCTCGATAAGCAAGGGCGGCGTGCCGTCCACTGTGCTGGGCGTCGCGGTGAAGAACATACACTCGACTGTTGGCGTGGCGGACCTGAGAGACGTCGAGGCATGCATAGAGCTCATTGTAGAGCTGCTGAAGAACCCCCTGAAGAGCTGCGTTGTCTGATTTTTACGATGCTGTGACTATGTTTCTGTAGATAGTGTCGAGATGCTCAAAGGTTCGGTTGGCGGTCTCAACAACCCCGCTTTGCATACCCTCTTCAGTTATCGCCACGTTCATGCGCATGCCAAAAGACTTGAATGCCTCTTTTGATTGTTGTCCTGCTCCCAGGTATCCGACTCCGTCTTCCTGCAGGCCAAACTTTTTCCTTATTTGTTCTGCAAGCAGGCCGCCCCCGCCGGCAAGTGCGCCTTCAAAAACATAAAGACTGCCGAGGAGCCTTGCTGGTTCGTGCCCTGCTGTTCTCTCGAGATATTCTTGGTAATTCTGCGTGTAAGAAGGAGGCTTTCTTTGGCCATCAGATCGAGTTAAATAAGAAATATCAGCCTCAAGGAGAGGACTTCTTGCCTGTTCGGCGGAAACGCAGCTCTGGATGGCTGCATCATTTTTGTTCTCTTCCACGAGCCTTTCCAGCTTCAAATGCATAGCATAGAGCTGCTCCAGTTCCGTTATATACTGGTCCCTGGTTATCGTTCCCTGGATCACTGCAACCATTAGCGGATTACTATGCATGCGCATGTGGTTTTCACGGGTCTCTTTTCCAAGCCGCTCCATTATCAATGCCATCCGTCCACCCCCATACCGGAAACTTTGCTTGAGCACTTCTTTTCTAAGAATTTAAATTCGTGTAAACTGACGGTTACCCCTAAAAGTCGAATGAAACCGTAATTTCTGCAAGCAGTTTACTGATCTTTCCCCGGCTTGTACGAGGGAGCAAGACAAGCAAAAGCCGGACACCTTTTACCATTCAACTTTTTCCAATGACCAGACTGACTGGCATGAAAAACTTTATAAAAACTCCATCCGGGTCCGTTTTGTTGTCTCTTTCAGTGGATCTTGACGTCGTACAGGGTTGCTATCAACAGCCCGGTAGTTAAGGCGCTTTCAAAGACCAGCGTAGTCCAGGACTACGCTTTTCTCAGGCAGGCAGAAAGGGAAAAAGGTTTTTCTGGCAGGCTGTTTATACACCGACAGCCCGCCGACCCCTATTTATACCTTCCGAAAGAGCGAAACCTTTAAAAAGCTTTTGTCTAAATGCATTTCGATAACCATGAAAACAGCATCTATGTTGGGTGTTTTGGGAGGGCTCATAACCCTCATCGTCGGAGCTGTTGCAGCTGCCGGAACTGCAGTGCCTGAGTTTGCGCTGTTCTCTCTCGGTACCGGCGCAGGTCTCGCGGGTGTCGTTATCGGCATCCTGACGCTGATCTTCGCCTGGATGGCTGAGAAGAACAAGGGCATATGGGCGTTGTGGCTGATATTCAGCTTGATAGGATTCGCAGTGGGTGTCGGTGTCGTCATCGGGCCTCTGTTAGCTCTTATCGGCAGCCTGTGGGCTCTGAAGAAATAAGCCATATTTCATGGCCTTTTGGCCATTGGGGTGTGGTCTTCTTTTCCTTTTTCCTTTTCCATTATATTTTGGTGTTCTCCTGCTCATGCGCCGGCTATGCGCATGAAGCCATACACTGGACAGTATTGCTGCAAATTCCGGCTGGAAGGTGTTCCGGTCCCAGCTGCAGCCTGCGTTGCCCTCAAGGACTGCTGCGAATCGCAGTTAAATATACTGCAGGCCAAATAATGCGCATGGAAGCGCCGGGAATTCTGAATCTTATTGGCGGCATCCTGACGATAATCGGCGGGGCGCTTTTTGCCTTGGTCGGATCGGTAGTTGCCTTGGTCCCTCTTGTGAGCGTTTTTGGGGCGCTGGCTGCGGTCTTCGGCCTCTGGGGCATCATTGTTGGTGTCCTGCTCATCCTTTCCGCTGTGAAGTACGAGAAAGAGAAGGGGTGGGCGACCATAGGCCTGATCTTCAGCATCCTGGGCCTCGTCACGCTGCAGGGGTTCCTGATAGGCCCGATACTTGGCATCATCGGCAGCGCCCTGGCAATATCGCACAGGAAGAAGCGTTGACGTTTTGTTTTTCTCTTTATCAGGGGGCGTGAAGCTGTATGGCAGTCCTAAAAGATGGCGTTAGTTAAAGAGGTTCGATAATGAAAATGGTTATTGCTCTGGGGGGAAATGCACTTACTCCGTCTAAGAAGAAAGTAGAATATTCGGATTTAGCGCACAACATAAAACAAGCATGCAGATATATTGCAAACATAATTAATTCAAAAAATCAAGTGGTTATTGTTTTCGGGAGCGGACCGCAAA
>CAYJRV010000026.1:0-12061 GCA_964372695.1 uncultured archaeon
CGCAAACAATAAAAATTTGGACATAAATAGCCATTCAGGTTTTAGAGATAACCCATTCAGGTTTTAGAGATAACCATCGAAAAATAACTTAAAATACCTTTCCGGCCAAATAAACAATAAGGGATGAAGGCTATTTCTGACCTGCAGCGGCAGTGGTATTCATGACTCTGGAAATCGAGATGAGGCACGAGGTACAACGGCTGGAATCAGAGCTTGCGCAGATAGACGCCGAGCTGCAGAAGCTCCAACTGAAGGTGACAAACCTGATCAACATCAAGAAGAAGAAGGAGCACAATCTTGCAGCCCTCAGGTACAACTTCAGCGAAACGCAGGAAGAAAGAGAAATACAGCTGAACCTTGAGCGGCTGATAAAGAAGCTGTGATTTCTTATATTTTTCCCCTGAAGAGAAACACATGCGGTGTCGACATGGCCGAATATCTTCAAGAGCAATATTTCTCTTCAGTAAAAACCAACAATGCGAAACTTGCCCAGGAAGATCACGCGTGGGAAGTCGCGATAGGCGGAAGCATCTATTCGGCGCCGCAAATTTATGAAGATAGTATATACTTCGGCGCCAACGACGGGTATTTTTATTCTCTTTCATTGGACGGCAAACTCAGGTGGAAATTCCACACAGGAGAAATAATAATATCGTCATCTGCAATTTCCAGAGGAATCGTATGCTTCGGCTGCTACGACAATTTTTTGTACGCGCTTGATGCCGAGACTGGAGAATTTAGATGGAAATTCAGGACAGGCGGTAAAATATTCTCATCGCCCGCAATTTACGAAGACGTTGTTTGTGTTGGGTCGTCAGACGGCTTTGTCTATGCTATTTCCCTGGAGGACGGCAGCCTTTTGTGGAGATACCTTACAGGCGGCCATGTGATCTCATCGCCCTCCCTCGCAAACGACTCCATATTCTTCGGCTCATATGACAACAACATCTATAGCTTAAGCTCTGAAGGGCGCCTGCAATGGAAATTCAGAACTCCGGGAAAAGTTGGCAATTCACCCCTAATCACAGACAGCAAGTTTAATGAAATCTTCAAATTCAGAACATCCCAAAGAGCTGTTAATACAATTCCAAAGGCCGATAGTCTCCGGATTTTCTGTGGCTCATGGGATTCCCGCTTCTATTCTCTGGACGAAAACGGAGAACTATTGTGGGATTTCACCACGTCAGGGCCGATAAGGCACTCCTCGGCATCCTGCCACGACAAAAAACTCTATTTCGGTTCAAGGGATTCATGCCTCTACAAGCTCGATGCCACCAGCGGCAGGAACTTCTGGAAATTCAGGACAGGCGACATGATAGGAAGCTCACCGCTAATAGAAGGAGACCGCGTTTATTTTGGCTCTCATGACGGAAAGCTTTATTGCCTTTCACTTAGCGGGCGGATGCTCTGGAACATATCCACTGGTTCAGGCTTTCTTGGTTCCTCCCCCATAATATTGAATGGTATAGTATATTTCGGGTCGTGGGACACAAATTTCTATGCCGTATCTCTTGAGAAGCGCTTGATATTATGGAAATTCCAGACCAGCATGGGATTTGCATCTCCCGATCCCTACAGGCAAAGCCAATTCAAAGAGCAGCCAAGAAGGATACTACCTGAAAGAACCGAACCAACGATCACAAAACACTATGGCGAGATGCTCATAAATCTTGAGGCTGTCGGATACGGCGCCAAAAATATTTACGCAATGAGGGAAAAATACAAATCTGAAAACGCGTACAAAGGCAAGAAATGAGATGCCATTTGTAACCTTGGGCCAAAGCCATGGTATCTCCGGGCATCTCAAGTGAAAAGTACGGCTTGAAAGCAGCAGTACCAAGCTTTTCACAATGAAACCCAAATCATCTTTTCCTCTTTCCGGACAGCCTGCTGATTTGCTTCCTTCCAGCCTGCGCGAAGCGCTGGTAGTGATGCTTGTACCTGTTTCTGTAGCGGTAAAGGAAATAAACTAGCACAAGGACTATGCCTGCAAGCAGGATGTTCTCTATGACATTCAGCCTGCCAGCCAGCGTGACAAACTCGCCGCCTATGTACCAGCCGAGGAAACCGAGGACGAACGTGCGCGGAAGCGAGCCGATGAACGTTGCAAGCGCGTACTTCTTCCAGGAGAGCCTGAGCACGCCGGAGGCCAGCGAGACTATGGCTATGGGGAAGAAAGGAATCGCGCGCAGGACAACAATCGTGAACCAGACCTTGTTTCCTTTCTCAAGGCGCTTCTCGGCCTTCTTCATGTCTTCCCACGACACGCCGAGGAACCTCTTCATCCTTAAGATGAGGGGCTTGCCGCCGTAGTAGCCTATGCCGTACGTGAAGAATGAGCCTATTGTAGAAGCGACTGATGCGGGCAGGGCTATCAGCCAGAAAGTTCTCCACAGAGCTTCGTTGACTGAAATACCTGCTGGAATTATTATGTAGCCGGCGCCCATTATAACCAGAGCCGACGGTATTGGCACCAGCACTTCCTCCAGAATTACGATAAAGAAAACGCTCCATGCGCCGTAGGCCTGGACAACAGCAAATGCCCACGAAACTACACTGGAAAAAATCTCGGAAAAGACCATGGATAAAACTTGACTCTACGGCTTAAATAAGCTGACTGATCTACTTCCTGCTCTCGACTTCTTCTTTCAGCTGCACCAGAAACTCTTCCATAGGCACGCCGAACTTCGGCTTTGCGCCGCGTGGCCTGACTGCAAGCGTGTTGCCTGCCTCTTCCTTGTCGCCGATAACGATAATATAAGGAATCTTCTGGACTTCGGCCTCGCGCACGCGATAGTCTATTGTTGTTGATCGCAGGTCCGTGTCGGCACGCAGGCCTGCGGTGAGCAATCCGTGCAGTATTTTTTCGGCCTTTTCCACGTTTCTCTCCGTGAGCGGCAGTACGCGCACCTGCACTGGAGCGAGCCAGAGAGGGAACGCGCCGCTGTAGTGCTCCACCAAGATGCCGAGGAAGCGCTCTATTGCACCATAGATGACGCGATGGATGACGACAGGCGTGTGGGGCTTGTTGTCCTCGCCTACATAGCTCACGTCAAAGCGCATGGGCATCTGAAAATCAATCTGCACAGTAGCACACTGCCATGTCCTTCCCAAAGAGTCTTTGAGATGGAAATCTATCTTGGGCCCGTAGAAGGCGCCGTCTCCGGGGTTGATCTTGTAGCTCATGCCTTTTTTCTTGAGAGCATGCTCAAGGGCAGACTCAGCCTTGTCCCATGTCTCCTTGGAGCCCATATAGTTTTCTGGCCTTGTTGACAACTCAACGTGATAGTTGAAGCCAAATGTTTTGTAGAAATGGTCTGTCATGTCAACAACGCGCAGGATTTCTTCCTCCAACTGGTCCTCAGTCATGAATATGTGCGCATCGTCCTGCGTGAAGTAGCGCAGCCGGAACAAGCCGGAAAGCACGCCGCTGAGCTCGTTCCTATGGACCTGGCCAAGCTCTGCAAGGCGCAGCGGAAGGTCGCGGTAGCTTCTTGTGGAATTCTTGAATACGAGCATGGCGCCTGGGCAGTTCATGGGCTTGACGCAGAAATCGACGTCGTCTATGCTCGTAAGGAACATGTTCTCCCTGTAGTGGTCCCAGTGGCCGCTGAGCTCCCAGATCGACTTGTTCATGATCATTGGCGTGAAAATCTCCCTGTAGCCGCGCTTCACGTGCTCTTTGCGCCAAAAATCGATGAGCTGGTTGCGGATTATCATGCCCTTAGGGTGGAAGAACACCATCCCGGGCGCGTATTCCTGGAAGCTGTAGAGGTCGAGCTGGGCTCCAAGCAGGCGGTGGTCGTTCGGAGGGAGCTCTTTTGCATCCAGGTGAGGTTTTGGCTTCTCTGCCATTTTTACTATTTTCTTCTCTTCCTTCTTCTGGCCGGGCTTGATGTCCCTCGATAGCTCCGAAAGCGGATGGCCCTTGCACTTCAGCTCGAAAGCCTTGTACCAACCGAATGGCGAGCGCCAGACCTCGTAGTCTTTCCTGAGCGCTTCCTCGATGCCTTTTACTATCTTCAGCGCCGTATGCGGCCTTGCCGGTTTTGAAGAGAGATGCACAAAAGGGTAGACAACAATGCGCTTTGCTTCGACCTGTCCAGCGACTTTCTTTATTTCTTCCACCGTAGGTTCAATAACGCGCTCGTCGTCACCCTCCTCAGCAGAGGAGAAGACAACCAGGCATTCGTCAACCCGGACCTTATCCTTCCCAGCGGGCTCGGCATCCTCGATAGCCTTCTTTTTCGCCTGGTATTCTATGTAGTCGCAATGCGTGAGGAGTATTTTCATTTTTCCATCACGTCTATATTTTTCTTCAGGCTTAAATGTCTTATAAAACGATGAACTGAGCTTTTTGATACTTCCATTTCAGAGGCAATCATTCTAACGGAAAGACCACTAAGAAACAGTTTCTCAACTAAATCTTTCTTTCCTTCAAGCACAGATCTTCTGCCCCTGCGAACAGAAAGTTTCTAATTCCCCTGGCATTGTCACCACAAGAACTAACAGAGAACAACACTTATAAAGCCAGTGTCCCGAATTTCTGCTCATTTAAATCTTTCTGCATGGAATTTTTAGCAATAGCCAGCCCTGTACAGCCCCGTGGTGTAGTGGCCAAATCATTGCTTCTTCTAGAAACAATGAGACATGGCATAGCGGGCTTTGGTTTTTCACCAAAGCTTTGAGCCCGGAAGGGCGGTGACAAAAGGAAACCCGCTGACGGCAGTTCAAATCTGCCCGGGGCTATTAATGTCCCACAAACCTAGACTGAACAGATAAAAATTCTGATTAGGCCGGGCCAAAGGGATACATAAACTCAATCTTGCTTGGACGAACCAAGTAATTAAAAATGTCAATTCTATAAATTTCTATTTCTCAATCGCTTCCTCCGCGCCCCTTACTATCTCCTGCCTTTTCCTCTGCCTGCTCCTTTCCAGCTCCTCTATGTTTCTCTTGATGGCGCCCAGCAAGGTTTCTCCGGAGTTTGCATAATAGACATATTTCAGGTGCTTGCCCTCCACAAGTTTCCTCCTGACGAAGTTCCTTCCCACCATGTCGTCCAGGTGGGTCCTCAGGCTTCTTTCTGACATCTTCGTGTTCTTCTGGAGCTGCTTTATGGTCATGGGCTTCCTGCACAGGATGTTGTAGACGATGATCTCGTTGCTCTTCAGCTGGAAGAGCTTGAGCATGTTGAAGACGCCTGTATTGAAAGAACTGTCCCTCTGTCGTGGCATATGAATAGTACTTATATACAGTGCTTTTAAGTTTTGCTGGGTGTTAAATATTTATATATGCTATGCAAATAATTTGCAGATATATGAAAAGGAGATGAAATGAATGAGATACGACACAGAACAAAAGTACAACTTCTGGCACAAGCATGCCGGCGAGTACTGGAACAAGCTGGTGGAAAACCATATGGACGACAGGCAATTTTCCGTCTACAGCAGGCTGTTCGAGATGTCTGTCAGGAACCTGGAGAAATACGACGAAATAGAGGCGGACAGACTGCGGGGCGCCTACGAACAGCTGTCAAAAAACCGGGTAAAGAGGCTGGAGAGAACTGAAAGGGAAGCGCAGAGAATTCCCCTTGAGAAGCCAAGAATAGGGGCTGCCGACCTCGTATATCGACTATTCAGAACAGGCAGGCAAGGAAAGATCCACAGGCCAAAATTACAAGATAAAGATATTTTGCCCATTTAGCGCCCAAACAGAAGACCTTTTTAAGCCGCATGACAATTACTAGCCTATGATAAAAATTCTCAGGCTCGGCCACAGGCAGAAACGGGATGAAAGGCTGAGCACTCACGTCGGCCTCGCAGCGAGGGCGCTTGGCGCCGGCGAGGTAATCTATTCAGGCGAAGAGGACAGGGGAATAATAGAAAGCGTAAATTCGGTGGCAAAAAGATGGGGCGGGAAATTCGAAGTCCACTATGAAAATAACTGGAAAAAAGTAGTGGAAAACGCAAAAAAGAAAAAATTCTGCATAGTCCACCTGACCATGTATGGCACGCCGCTGAAAAAGAGAATGAGAAAGATAAGAAAAAACAAGAATATCATGGTAGTCGTGGGCAGCGAGAAAGTCCCCTATGAGATGTATCAGATGGCGGACTTCAACATCTCGGTAACCAACCAGCCGCACAGCGAGCTGGCCGCGCTGGCAATATTCCTGCACGAACTGCAGAGAGGAAAAGAGCTCGAAAAGAAGTTTCCGAAAGCTAAAATATCAATTGTGTCCCAGGAAAAGGGGAAAATGGTTCTGGAAAAATGGAAGAAGCGCTAGTCAATGGGCACATAGTCGTTCGGTTTTCCGTCGCGAGTGAGCAGGGCGACGCGCGAGTCGCCTTTCTGCTCGACGATGCGGTAGGAGGAGTGCGACTCGATTTCAGAGGCAAAATCCATGATCTCCTGATGACTCAGCATCGAGTCGTAAGGCAGCCTCGACTGGGCTCCGCCGACCGCCATGAAAGATTTGACTTCCAGAAATGAGGGGGAGGCTTTTTCTATTATTTCCGCATACTTTTCCGGCTCCTTGAAGTTGAGGTCCCTCACAAGAGTCAGGCGGATGACAGACCTATCGAACTGCTGCAGCATGGACAAAGAGACCATCAGACGCTCCCAGGCGTCCTCAAACATGTTCAATGCCGTGGCTTTCAACGTTTCCTTGTCCGGTGCAGCTAGCGTAACATAGAGCTGCGTCGGCTGCTGGTTATTGTCTAGCAGGCTTTGAATGCGCTCGGGGAGCGTCCCGTTTGTGACAAGAAAGGAAGTCATTTTTCTTGATTTTATATCTTCTATCAAACCGCCGATGTAAGGATAAAGCGTCGGCTCACCGGACAGCGAAATGGCCACATGCTTAGGCCGCATTGCACTGTAGAATTTCTTTGCCTGCGTGTTCGGATTGCCTGCAAAGCCCTGAAGTATTTTCTTCTGTTCCACAATGCAGCCGTCCATTATTTCCGCAGGCGAGTCCCATTTCTGATTATCCGGAGGCAGGGCATAGCGCGTAGGCCGCCAGCAGAATAGGCAATTCTCCGTGCACACGAAAACAGTAGGCGTCATCTGGATGCACTGGTTGCTGGCTATGCCATAGAACTTCTGCTTGTAGCACATCCCGTCCTCCCTGAGAGAGGCCTTGCACCACTCACATATCTTTATGGCAGAATGCTTGTTTGGTCCGACGAAGCGGTAACCTGCCCTCTGGAAGGCCTGCTGCTTTGTCTCCACGAACTTCTCGCTGATGCGCGGGAGATGCTCATTCTGCAATACAGGAAGCATTGTTATTAATTGGAAAGAAAGGCTAAAAAGACTTGTTTCAGTACCTGACCAATACACTGCTATTGGGCCTCAGCTGGGAAATAATAGGGCTGACAATTTCCGGACATGTTTTCATAATCCTGTTTGTTTCCATATCTATTACAAAATCATCAACAGAATACTTTGGCCGATTACATCCGACTATCTCATCTTCCGGAACTGACAACGAGCGGCCGTTTCTGTCGAAGTGCAGGTGCAATAATTCATGAATAACGGTTTCCCGCAGCCTTTTTTTGTACTTAAGGATCCTGTTTGCAATACCCACACTATATTTCACTCCGTTTCCGTCGTATTGCGCATATCCGTCAGTAACTTTCATGCGTTCTGTTACAAACCGTATACCATCTCTCAAAATATCTTCAAAAACATCTTCCAGCAGAGTTTTGTTATACCGAGCAAAGAAATCATCGGTCTTACAGGTCAGTTTTTCCGCCCTTCTAAGTTCTCTTTTAACAGGAGGCAAGCAGGCAGCATAGTATGGGTATACAAAATATGTAGAACTGCCGACAGATATGGGGATTTTATATGCCAGCTCATTGAAGTCCTCGATTAAGGGCGATGACATATGGTTTATGTGACCATAGAAGGAGGAAAGAAGTCCGTATAGTGAATTCCGATGATTGTGTTATATAAAAATCGGAATTCATATATGGAAATTCCGTAATAATATCTAACCTAATTACCGGAATTATCCATATTGCACGGGATATTCTCTCTTGATTTTTTCTGCATCAGCAAACGGAAGCTCTTCCCAAACAGTGCAATAGCTGATATCCCTGGTTTTTCCATGCTCTTCCAGGGTGGCCGTCACCACCCTTAACCTGCTTTTTCTGCATTTCTTGAAATGAAGGGCTTTCAGTACAGGTTTGTGCTTAGGCATATAAATACAAACACAACGTTTTTCTTAAACCCATCGCCTTGTTACAACAACTTATTAAATTATCCCAACCACTTTAATCATGAGCTTCAGGCAAAAGATGGCAAAAGCCACAGGTCTTCCAGAAAGCAAGATCCCGGCAAGCTACCAGATGGTCGGGGATGTCATGCTCATAAAACTGGACAAAATGAGGGACGAACAGAAAACAAAGCTCGCCGAAGCCGTGATCAGGGAATTTCCCCGTGTAAAAACTGTCTGCGAGATCTCCGGAGTGTCAGGCGAGTTCAGGGAGCCCTGCGCAAGGAAGCTGGCAGGCAACGGGACCGAGACCGTGCACAAGGAGAACGAAATATTATACAGGCTTGACGTCTCGCATCTCATGTTTTCCAAGGGGAACCTGAACGAGCGGAAGAGGCTCATAAGCAAAATAAGACAGGACGAGACAATAATCGACATGTTTGCGGGGATAGGCTATTTCTCCTTGGGGATAGCAAAATTTTCCCCGGCAAAGAATATCATTGCCATAGAAAAAAACCCGAAAGCCTACAGCGCCCTGCTTTCCAGTATCTGGCTGAACAGGATAAAAAACATCAGCGCAATCAACGGCGACTGCAAACTAGCGGCCAAGGACCTGCACAACACGGCGGACAGGATCATAATGGGCTACTTCCCCAACACGGAAAACTTCCTGCCCGCGGCGATATTCATGCTCAAGCAGAAAGGAACGGTACATTTTCACAACATCTATAACAAGAGAGACTTGTGGAAAAAGCCGCTGGATCAGCTGGAAGAGATCTGCAAAGGCATGAAATGCAGTTTCGAGCTGCAGGAAAAGAGAAAGGTGAAGAGCTACGCGCCGAACGTCTGGCATGTTGTCATGGACATAGAAATCGAAAAGAAATAATTCTCATATAAACTTTGCCGAAGCAATCTCTTTATGTCATCGCTCTACGACAAGGCAGCAGGCAGCTACGACAGGCGCCATGACAACGACACAACCCGCTATCTGAGAAAACGGGAGAAAGAGATGCTCAAGAAACATGCAAAAGGGGTTGTTATCGATGTCGGCTGCGGGACCGGAGTTTATGCCGGCCTTTTTGGGGACTATATTGGGCTGGATGCCTCGACGAACATGCTAAATGAAGCGAGAAAAAAATCAAACATGCCATATACAGTAGCAAACGCAGAGCATCTTCCGTTGAAGGATTCTTCCGCGGACACGGCGATATGCATGTTCACGGTACTGAACCTCTGCGATTTTAGGCGGTCTGTAAAAGAGATGAGAAGGGTGCTGAAGAGCGGAGGGATTGCAATAGTCTCTGCTGCCAGCGTCTGGGACAGGAAGAACTACAGCTTCTGGAATAGACCCAAAGGCGTGTACGATTCCGACGTGAAGAATGTAAGGATAGAAAAAGACAAGCTCAAATTCAAGCTCTTCACGAAAGACGAGCTTATAAAACTATTCAAAAAAGAAGGATTTGGCCTGACCGAATTCCACGGCATCTACAAGTGGCAGGAACCGTACTGGAACAGGTACGTGAAATTCGGGATGAAGGAAAAGCTGAAGCTTCTACTTGAGAACTTGCTGCCTGCGCAAACCGGCAGGATATATATTGCGGCCTTCAGAAAGGTGTGAAGGCGTAGAAGACGAGAAACGTTATCACAGTTGACACAGCAGCCCCTGCCACCACCTGCTCAAGCGTGTGGACCTTGAGCTTCAAACGGGAGAACATCACTATGGCAGTAAACGCATGCAGCACCAGATACTGCCATCCGAAAACGTAGGCGATTGCCGTCACAGGGCCGGCTATGCTGGCTGAGTGCGTGCTGATCTTCCAGGAGAAGTTGACCATCATCACCACCAGGGCGATGATGGCAAACGAGAGCACAAGGTAAAACATTATCATGGTCCCGAAGTAAAGGAAGATGGACGCCCCTGCAAGATAGCTTATTATCGCCACCACATAGAAGATAGTCCTCTTTTTCCTGTCCGAAACGTTGAAATCCACGTAGCCACGCCTATAGAAATAAGGGAAAGGCGCGAACGGAATTATCGTAACGAAGAGCAGGGATATTGCCACAACCCTGAAAGGCGTAAGCATGCCAAGACCGAAAGGGGAGAAGAACGCGAATACCAGCGTGACAAATATGTCCAGTATAGGAGGGTATGCAATAATCCCGATGGCGTCATATATTTTCAATCATACCACCCTCAAGTCGAGGCGCATCTTCCATATGCGGGGTCCGTAAGGCAGGACTTTGGAGGTTCCAACAAAAGATATTCTGCGTCCATGAATTTTTGCTTCCTTCCTTATCTGCGGCTTAATTCGCGCAATATCATTGCCGGAAGCAAATAAATAAAGATGGACAGTGCCGCCAGGCTTAACACAGCCAAAGGCCTCCTTCAAATAACCCAAGGATTTCTCCGGCAGCGGCATGACGACCCTGTCGCAAATGCCTGCATAGTTTTTCGCTTTTTTTGAAACGTCCCCCTCAACAGCTTCCACATTTCTGCACCTGTTGATCTTTATGTTTTCACTGAAATATTTAACCGCAACCGGATTGATCTCTATACCGATTACCTTGCATGGGGAAGCTTTTTTTGAAATCACTACCGGAAACGGGCCGACGCCTGCGAAGAAAACCATCACCGTCTCGTTGTTCATGACCAGGGAAGCGACACGCAGCCGCTCTGTGCCCTCACGTTGGGAGAAGTAGACTTTCCTCGGGTCGAGAAGGAAACGGCAGCCGCTTTCGATGTGCATGACTTCCGTGTTGCTGCTGCCCGCAAGTATCTTATAGTCACGGGTGCGGTAAATGCCTTTGCGCGGGCTGCCCTTCTCCAGAACTGTTTTGACATTTTTGTGGTACAGCATGATAGCTGCCGCTATCTTTTTTTTGTACCGTTTCAGTTCCTGCGGGATCTCGATTATGGCCACGGCTTTATCCCTGTTGCCTATAATATCAAAAGACGACGGTATGCTGCCGCTAAGCCTCTTGGGCAGCGACTGCTTCAAAATTTCTTTAATTGACATGCAGTGATTTTGTTTGATAGTTTTAAATCTGTAATTGCAAAAACAGAGGCATGGTTTCTGTGATAGGCCTTGTCGGGCCGATAGGCTCAGGGAAGGACACGGCAGCAGACTACATAGCAGGGAAATACGGCTACACAATATTCTCATTCAGGGACGCAGTGGCGGAAGCGACGGAGAAGGAAGGCCTGGAGCCGGACAGGGAGAACATGCAGAAGGTTTCCCGCGAGATGAGGGACAAGTTAGGCGAAAACGTTTTTGCAAAAATGGTGCTCGAAAAAATAACCGCAGCAAAGTGCGAGAAAGCGCTGGTAAAGGAGATGAGGACAGCAGGCGACATAAGGGTCATAAAGGGCCATTTCGGAACTGGCATGAAAATCATCAAGGTTGTGGCCCCTGAAAATGCGAGATTCGAGCGGATGCGCGCAAGACAAAGGCCGGGAGATCCTGCTTCTATTGAAGAGTTCAGGCAGCAGGAAAAGCGGGAGGAAGAGCTTGGCTATATGAAGGCGTTCAATTTCACGGATTTCATCGTCTTCAACAACGGCACAAAGGAAGAGCTTTACGCGCAGATAGACGCGGTAATGGAAAAACTCAACAACGATACCAGGCTAATGAGAAGGCATCTTTTCGGGTGATTATGTGAGGCTAATTATAATAGGATCGCAGGGCTCTGGGAAGGGCACGCATGCAAAGAAGCTGGCCATGAAGCTGGGCGTTCCTCAAATCTCGACAGGCGACCTGCTCAGGGAGATGGCGAAGCAGGAAACAGAAGAAGGCCAAAAGATCAGGAGCATAATCAACAGGGGCGTTTTAGTGCCTGATGGCATAA
>CAYJRV010000027.1:0-10148 GCA_964372695.1 uncultured archaeon
TACAGTGCTGGAACTGCAAAACTCTTAACAACCTTGAATCAAAATTCTGCGAGAAATGCAACTTTTCTCTTGACTTCTCGAATATGCAGAAGACGTTTGATGAAATGAAAAAGGTGACTCCGCTAATAGAGAAGCTGTTAAAAATGCAAGATGAAAATGTCATGCAGAGAGAGCTCGTAGAAAGAAAAGCCAATAAAGAGATATGAAGCGTGTTAAATATGGAAAACAATCAACCCGACACATACGAACTTTTGACAATGTCAATAGACCCTGAAACAGAAGCACACTGCGGTCTGCCACTGAATATCAAAGTGCTTGCAGACGCCCAAGAAGAGCGTGACAAATACAATGCTTTAATGAGCCAGCAGCTTCTGGCAAAGAAGCTGAAGGATATGAAAGATAATTGAATATAATTATACTGCCTTGAATTGTACTAAAATGGTGTTTTATACATTAAAGTTAATTTATTGAAATGCAGTTCAAAGAAACCTTATTGAAAAATAAAGGGAAAGTATTGATAATTCATTATGCATGTTCTGACATATACGTAGAGTCAAAGGCACCGCCTAAAATAAGCTGTATAGTCATCAGAGATGACGAGACGAATAAAGACGAAGTTTTTTCGAGAGCTAAATATTCAGAAAAGACTTTATTAGAAAATTTTTGGAAATTTGTAAGTAAGAATAAAGACAAAATCTTCTTAGGCTGGAACATAAAATCACACGCATACAGCTTCGTTGTTCTTAAAGACAGATATGAAAGACTGTGTAGAAAAAAAGCAACAAAAATACACAGCCTTAATGTTTTCGATTTGGATGACTGTATAAAAAAGGATTATAATTTGAAAAGACAGATATATAGATTAAAAGAATTGGCTGAATTGAATGGACACCAAACTCGTGGTTTTATACAAGGTGAACATGAAGCGAAACTGTTTAAAGAGAAAAAATTTGTAGCAATTGAAGGCTCTGTAATAAGGAAAACTCATGTAATTTCAGATATCCTTGATTCATTCTTGAAGAACAGATTGATAGTCTCATCAAACATCAGAAAACGAGATGTCGAATATATTGAGAATCTTTTAAGAAGTAAAGACTATTCTGTTGCTTGTATATTAACAACTTTACATGTTGAGAAACAATTAGCTGCATTATTAGAAATGTATTTTTATCCGAGAAATATTAAACATTTCTTGGTAGAACCTACTTTTGGATTTCTTCTTAAAAAAGTAGAAGCCTATAAGATTTTTAGAAAAAATCACTACATACGCCATTTTAAAGAACTAAAAAAACATAGAAATAAATTAGCCCATGACATAACATATTGGGATGAGGTAGAAGAGAATAAAAAAATACAACAAGAAATTGAAGACTTGTGTAAAAAAACTATTGAACTATTCAAGATTCCGATGCCACATGCAATTAACAGTATCTTTTGTATAGAAATTAAAGAAAACATGCAAAAAATTGCCACAAAAGCCGCAGCAAACATAGAAGAGTTAACCAAAAAGAAGAAACCTTTGGAAGAAAAAGAAGTTAAGCGCCTTTTGATGCAAAGGTTTAATGACGTAAATAAGACATCTTATAGCTAACCCATGAAAGATTTCGGACATGTTTACTCGAATACCGAAACGCTAATTTCTGCATAAAACACGTCAGATTATGGAAAAGCTTGTGCTCAGAGGTCCGCACAAAAAAGAGGATTTTGTCCGGTTTTATAAGAAATGCAAAGACGCAAAGCTCAAGGAACGTTACCAAGCCATGTACCTGAGCTTCACGTTCGACTGGAAGACTGTTGCAGAAATCGTATGCAGGGATTATGACACCGTCCTCGCTTGGGCAAAAGCATACAACGAGAACGGACTGCAAGGCTTGAACTCGATCAAGCCTCCAGGAAGGAATTCAAGCCTTTCTGCTGATCAACAGGATGAAATGAAGCGAACTGTTCAAATGTCGCCACGAAGCCTTGGCATGAAATTCAGCAACTGGAACTGCAAGAACCTGTCGTGGTGGATATTCAAGAAATTTCGCATCAAGGTCGGCAGAGAAGCCGTGAGGCTTCTCTTGCACAAGCTCGGTTTTGTGCTAATCAGACCGACCTACAAGTACATACTTGCCGACGAGAAGGAAAGAAAGAGGTTTTTGAGGCGTTTTAGGCGCAAATTCAAGCGTCTTGGAAAACAGGACTTGTTGTTCTTCCTCGACGAATCGACGTTCAAGCAGCACCCTCTGCTGCAGGCAAAATGGGTGCTGCAAGGGTCGAAAGAGCTTGTCGACACACTTGGCAACCATGCGAAGGTCAACGTGCTCGGGGCGTTTTGCCATGCGATCGGGAAAACGTTTCACATGAAATCGAAGAAGATCAATTCAGACGTGTTCATGAGATTCATAAATCATCTCATCGCTTGCAACCCAGGCAAGCATCTTGTCCTCGTGCTTGACAATGCGCCTTGGCACAAGTCGAAGAGAACCACAGCGTTCTTGGAGAAGCTGAAAGGCATTGTTGACGTGCTGTGGCTTCCCGCGTACTCGCCTGACATGAACCCGATAGAGCATTTGTGGAGGCTCATGAAATCCCTGCTCTCAAATCATTTCTTTCCGACACTTGAAGAGATGAAAAATACGTTGACTGATTTCTTCAGGAGCTTGTCAAATGGGAGTAGGAGAATCATGTCGCTTTGTAGTCCGAATTATTTACTTGGCTAGCTATAATAAATCAACCTATATTTCAGAGAAGATAAAACCTATTAATCCTGCTATTCTATGTGATTTTTTGGTGATGTCTATGCCTACTATTAACGAATTCGGACTAATAAGAAGCCAGAAGCCTGCGGTGAAAAAACTAACATTAGAAGCAGAGTGCGACAGCAGTATTTCTTACCCTCAATTGGAGCGAGTCATAAAGAAGCTACGCAAGAACTTTGGAAAGGAAGCCGACTGCAAGATAACACACAGAGAAGGCGTTCATGTTGTTTTAACACAGTCTGAAAGTCCAGTGCAAAAGACGATGTTTGAAGAATACATAACAGGGTGACTTTTATGAAATGTCCTGACTGCAAAATCGCACTAAAGCACGTTAAGTTGCGCTACGGAAAAGCCCACCAATGCCCTCAATGCAAAAACGGCATCTGGCTCAAGGATGAAAAGGGCAGATGGTGTCATGGGACGCCTTTCAGGCATGCTGAAATTGGATTAAAAAACAAGGCACTCGCCTTTGCTGTGGCTGGGGTCATGCTGATAGCTGCTGTGGCTGTATCTCATACTGATACAAGCCTGCTCAGGGCGATTACGATACACATCGGGTTTTAAGTGATAAGAGAGAAATAAAAAATAAGATTGTAGTGTAATCGATATGCAAAGCTTCAGTTTAAAGAATTTAGGGTATCAGAAAGAGTAGTAAATTCAAGCAGTTTTCTATAGTTTCTGTCTCTTATTATAATGATTTCCTCACCTAATCGTCTAAGTTTAGGTAAAATAGCGTCTTTATTTTTTAATAAGTCATCATATACTCCTTTGGCGATTGTATTTTTTCCTCTGATTAGCTGATTTGGGCTTTTATTTTTTAAAACTAAATACTGTAAAATCAACAATATTTCTCTATTAATCAACTCCAACTCTCTACCTATTTCCCTGATTTTTATAATTAGGTGGTCTGTTTCAACAGAAAATACTTTTTCACCTAAATTTTTTTGGTAAAAGTTATAATCGATATTATGTGGAGTCCATTGAGGAAAGCCCTTTTGAGCAAGAAGTTGTTCTAAATTACTTAAATCCCCTTTGATAAAATATATTTCTTCTAAAAGTATCTTGAGTAAAGTTTTCCTCCGTTTATGTTCAGAATATGTTTTGTAATCAAACTGTATCGAAAATAAAATAAATGCTATTAGCAAAGGTATGACATCAATATTTATTATACCGATAAAATATAGGATACCATAAATAAGAACTAAGCTAAATGTTATCTTAAATATCACAATATGAACAAACAAAATTTCTGCCACTTTTGATAGCTTGCACACTTGTATGATTAATTCACCAAATATTAAAAACGTTTAAAACATACAAATTGCGGATAAAATAAGGTGATAATAAGACTAAACCGATACTAATATTTTTATTGAGTTGAGCGTGAATTAGGCTTATTTATTTTGCCATTTGCAAAACCCGCACTTTTCAGAAACATCAGGAATCTCGTTTTGTAGTATCCCAATCGCCTTCTGAAACAGCTCTTCCGCATGCCTGACATTTACTGCCATTTTCAGCAGCTCCGTATGAAACACAAAATGACCAGTCTCGCTGATTGCTTCTGGTATGAAAAACAAAAGATAAGCGAAGTCTTCAGTATCATACCCGTTCTTCCGCAGCAGGAAGTTGTAGATATTGAGTTGGTCTTGATAGTGCGCTGATGTATCGTCTTTGACTGGAAAGCCCCGTGTCTTGTAGTCCAAAACGATGAGCTTCGAATCATGCTCAAGCAGGTCATCCACAGCACCCCGCAGCAGAATCCCGCTCTTTTCGTCAAAATACTGTATGCCTTTGAAGTTGTTTCTCCAGAGCTTCAGAAGCTCCATGTCGGCAAACAAACGGGCTTCGATTCTGTGATGGTTAAGCTCAGGCGGAAGCTCCCTTTTGGCTCTGTGCCTGTCAAAATGCAGCTTCAACAGGCGGTCAACGCCAGAAGGAAGAGAAGGAAACGCCCCGCTTGCTCTTTTCAATGCTGAATATTTCCAGAAGGTCATCCGCGCGGACTATCATTGATCTGTATATCTTGAGCAACTCTGTGTCGATTATACCGGTATCTACAAAATGTTTTTTGAAAGAGTCAAACGTCTTTTTGTGGATTTCCGGGGCACTTGTCTTTATGTTTTTCGTAGCCAGGATGGCCTTTGCCGAATAAAATATGCAGTAGTACGCATGGGCTATTGCGCCGCTATAAAATGTCATGCCTTCCTTTATGTCAAAATCTTTCTTTTCTTTCTTGTCTTCGGAAATCCTGAAGAGAATCTCTGCTATTTTCAGTTCATTCTTCGCTCTCTCTATGAACAGTTTATCCATTGAATCCATTTTGGATTGCCTTGTTGATTATTCCGTAATATTCCTTTCCGCCTGAAAGTATAAGATTATTGTTTGCGATTTCTTTGCCATAATTCGCCTCTTTGTTTGTGAGCATTTCAAGAAATCCCTTTTTTCTGAAAACATAAAGATGTATTGGTGGTATGTTCAGCTTGCAGTCCTGGCTTATCTCAGCCTGTATTCTTTTTGGATCCACCGAATCGTCGCATACTATTACCATATCCAGATCCGAATCCGGTCTCTGTGTCTTTCTAGCATAACTGCCGGTAATGATAAGTATGTAAAATTCTGTTGGTATGCCTTTTGAAATCTTTTCCATATCCCTGTACGGTATATGTTTCTGACTCCATGAAATATGTTCAGAAATAAATCCCGTATATGTTCTTGCTTTCAGGGATGCAAGATTAAGCAGATAAAGAACGACATTACCCGCTTTCTCTTCCATAAGCAGGCCCATCTTTACAAATTTTTTCAGGGAACTATAAACATAGCTTTCCGACTTTTTCCCTGAAAGTTTCTTGATTTCCTTGAACGTAAACCTTTTCCATGGGGTTTTGGCAAACACTGCCATGATTTCGTGTTCTTTTTTCAGCACATCTATCAATCCTATTTTTAGGCTTATTTAATCCTATATATAGGAATATTTAAACCTATCTTCAGTTCAAAGGAGTAGCCACATCGGCAATTGGCAGGAAAAACCCAGACTTGCCCTCGGCGAGTTCTGGAAAATGATAGTCTTTTTATTCCACCTTCACCAATTAATCTCGTGTACCTTGTCGGGAAAACAAAGCAGGAGCGGGAGTTCTACCACTTCTTCTACAGCAGTCTCTACTTGCTCTCGCTTTTCCTGATAGGCTATTCCGTATCCAGGCTATCGTTGCCGCACGTGACGGCTTTTCTTGCCTTCGCCTACGCGTTCAACTTCCTGAAGGAGAAGACGGGAATCCGGCTGTGAGTTTTACATTTTGCTGAAATTTGGCATACGCATTTAAGCTTCTCCCCTCATTTATTTTCGGTTTCTATGTTTTTGTCGGGAAAGAAAAAGCTGGGTGTCGTCAGAATCCTCCTGTTTGTCGGGGTTGTTCTGCTAATAACGGGATTCGTTCTCTCATTTGGAAACGGATTCGATGAGGCAAACACGAAGGTTTCTCTTCTTGGCTTACTGTTCTTCCTCCTCGGTCTCGCCGCATACCTGGTGAGGCGCGGCAGCTGGCATGAGTAGCTACCATATCTTTGTTTTCTCGCTTGCAGAATGTTTCCTGAAATAAGAAAGGGCTACAAAAACGGCAGCAGACGCCAGTATGCTCGGTATGAATGCGGTCTTGGGGGCTATTGGCAGGAAAGTTAGTAGTATTACAAATCCGGCAACCATGCTCCAGACAGCAGCAGCCGAATTGGCGCGCTTCCAGAAAAATGCGCCAAGCAGCGCGGGCAGCATTACCACAAGTATGAAATTGGCCGCGAGCCCCAGCTGCAGTATGTCCGGATAGAGAAATGCTGCGGCAAGGCCTGCAAGGCCGAATATCACTGTAAATATTCTGGCTGTTTTTAGCATCTGGTTTTCTGTTGCGTTTTTCTTGAAAAATTTTTTATAGAAGTCCTTCGTCAGCGTCGCCGTTCCTACCATTAGCATGCTGTCTATAGTGGACATTATCACAGCCAGCAGTCCTGCGATTCCTATGCCCAGGAGTCCTGTGGGCAAGAACTTCAGCATGAGCTCGAAAATTATTGTATTCGGGTTCGCATTGGGCAGCGCATGGGCAGCCATCATCCCGAGTATTGTGGGCAGGACTGCAAAAGGTATTATGACGAGAGCGCTTGCCTTAAAGACGCGCTTTGCTGTTTTTTCGCTTTCCGCGGCATAAATTCGCTGCCACATGTCCATTGATACAAGAAGCAGCGGTATGCCCAGGACCAGGCCGCCTATGAAAAATTCCACGCCGCCGAATGCAAAGGGATCAAAGTAGGAAGGCGGCAGTGATTTTAGGGACTCTATGCCGCCCAGATTCAGCAGGCCGATTGGTATGAGCAGTATGAACAGGAAAATAACCATGAGCCAGAACTGCACGAAGTCCGTGTAAAAGTCGCTTTTTATGCCGGAAACCGCAACGTACGCTATAGTAGCAAGCGCAGACGCAAAAAGCCCGATGGTGAAACCCAGGCCTGTGACGACTGTTATCAAGCCAGCTACAGCCACGAATTGAGCTGCGAGAAAGAGGAAGTAGGCAATTAGCGTCAGGGTCCCGACAGTTATCCGGGCACGGTCCGAGTACCGGAATGCAAAGAATTCGTTGAACGTGTGGGCATTGTATTTTCTTCCGAATGCGTTGATTTTGGGGGCGAAGTAGGCGATTAGCACGAGGCTGGGAACATATGCCAGCGTTAGTGTTATGCCTACTGAAATTCCACTCTGGTATGCGCCCGATGCTATGCCGAGTATAAAGCCGGCGCCCACAGTGCTTGATACAAGGGACGTTACAAGCAGAAGCGTCTTGGTTTTTCTTCTGTTTACAAGAAAATCTTCAAGCCGCTCATTTCTGCCGACATAGAAACCTACAGCAAGAATAATGACAATATAGGTAACTATAATGGCCAAATCTAGGACGCTCAGAGACACTATCTATAGTCTTATTTGGAATGGTATAAAAAAGTTCCGTGACGGCCCTGCCGGACACAGGGACCGCTGAAACTTTTGATTGTTAACTGAACAGGGGCGCGTGTGTTTTCGTTTACGTATGCGCGGTTTGCGGGGCAAACCCCACGGTTTTGCGCAAGTTTTTCTGCACTAAGCTGCTAGCTCACCTCCCCTTGGTCCAGTGTAACTATGATTCGAAGAGCTCGTTGATGTCCCCGAAGTCCCAGACGTCGATGACGTCGTATATCTGGCTGACGTTTATCTCGGTGCTGCCGTCCTCGTTCTTCGATATCTCGCAGACATCGTACACGACGAACACGAGCTTGAGGTTGTTGAATTCCTTCTCCAGCTTACGTTTCTTCACGATGACTTTTCTCATTTGAATGCCTTCTTTCAGTTTGATCCTCAGTGCCTGCAGCACCTGCAGCATGCAAGGCCGTCCTGCAGCCGCGTTGTTTCCTGCTTTTTTGTGCCCATGCATTTCACCTTTTTGAGTATGACCCTCCCTCCTCTGGGCCTCGTGGCGTTTCCGTCATACGGCCTGTGGAGGAAAGGGGAAATTGGCAGACGAAAGCTGAACAAGGTGTCTGTCCAGTGTTTCTGGAAACGACAGCTTGGCACAAAACAAAGAACGTCCAGGTGTCAAGGTTTTACGCTCTTATTCATGCACCGTCTGTCAGATCCGAACTGAACTCCTAAGTTCGGTTTTTTCTTCATGGTGGTCCATGACGAATTGATAACAGCCCTGAAATGGGCCATATCTTTTCGCCTGCCAATCCATTGCCGGCACAAAGATTAGTGTCCTGTGTCAGCATTCTGCCCCAAGTTCGCTAGGCAGAATAATGAAGGGGCGAAGGATGATCTTGGGAGAGCGAAGTCTCCGAGATCCCAAAGAATCTCGTTCTTTGGGGATTTGCATCCCTGCCCCTGTGTTTTGATACGGTCGCACTAGACCAGGACCTCTATTCCGAGGTCGTTCTGGGCTTTTGCCCTGTTGAAGCCTCCGCTAAGGGTCTTCCCAAGGATGTAAGGCGATTTCACTCCTGTGATGATGGTTATTACCTGTATCTTGCCGCGATACTCGGGTAAGATCCTTGCGCCCCACATTACAGTGGCCTCAGGGTCCATGTGCTGCTGCACCGCCTCTCCGATTGCCGAGATTTCCTCCAGCTTCATGTCGTCTCCGCCTATCACCTGGATAAGCGCGCCTTTTGCGCCGGAGTAATCCACGTCAAGCAACGGGTGTGACAGTGCCTTTGTAATGGCTTCCTTTGCCCTGTTCTGGGAATCGCTCTCGCCAACGCCTATGGTTGCTACTCCGCCGGCCCTCATTATGGTCCTGACATCGGCGTAGTCAAGGTTCACGAGCGACGGCTGCGATATGGTCTCTGTGATCCCCTTTATCATTGTCGCTATCAGGCCGTCCGCGACTCCGAATGCTTCCTTCAGTGGCCTGTTGCCTGCAAGTTCCACGAGCTTCTGGTTCTCTATCACGATAACCGTGTCGCAGACCTCGCGCAGCTTTGCAAGGCCCTCCTCTGCCTTCAGAATCCTTGCGCCCTCGATCTTGAACGGCAGCGTAACCGCCGCAATAACTATGGCGCCCATCTCCTTGGCCAGGTACGCGACTACCGGCGCAGCTCCTGTCCCGGTTCCGCCTCCGAGGCCGCATGTGAGGAACAGCAGGTCGCATCCCTGCATCGCCTCCCGTATCTCGTTTTTGCTTTCTTCTGCCGCTTTTTTGCCCACTTCCGGGTATCCGCCCGCACCAAGTCCCCGCGTGAGCTCGCGTCCAAGCAGAATCTTTTTTTGCGACTTCACGACTGCAAGGTGTTTTGCATCCGTGTTGGCGGCAACAGTGAAAGCGCCCTGTATCCCCAGCTCTGTGAGCCGGTTGATGGTGTTCGTTCCACCGCCTCCGCAGCCTACAACCATGATCCTGGCCTGGTCGACTTGGAAATTTGCTATCTCATCGTTAAAGTCTCCCATTTCAATTACCTCCTGTTTTTTCTTTTCTGAATGATTCTGTGTCTAGACATCAGAAAATTATGCACAATTTTCTCCGTTGCCTCCGCCCAGAAGAAGTAGTTGCCATTTTTTTTCGGATCGGACAGTTGCCAGCAGCCTTTCCGTCTTTGTCAGTGAAACTCCGGAAAAACATGCATTTTTCCGGATACCATTTAACTCCATTTATGCGGTATATAAACGTTGTGGTAGATGCGAGAATATTTTCCGGCACCAAAAATATGCGGCAGAAAGTGTCAGGCGGCTGCGTTTTCAGCAAAGTGCTGGTTTGCTGCATGAGGCAGGGAGGCATTTGAAAAGTTTTAGCCAGGCTGAGTATGTTAAACTGGTCTATGCTTCTCTTTTTGCTTCTGCTTTCCCATTATTTGCAAGAATAGTTTGATGACAGTTGTGTTCTTCAGCAGTTGTTTTTCTGG
>CAYJRV010000027.1:10248-12017 GCA_964372695.1 uncultured archaeon
TCTTCTTCAGTAAATATAGAAAACTGTTTTTGTGCTGATTGCCCCGGGCAATCTTTATAGTAAACTGCGTTACTTATTTATATAAAATAACGCAGTTTGCATATAGATAACTGCTAATAATATGTTAGATAAACTACGCAGTTATCTATATATCCCGGCTTCCTGCATAAGTAAATCATGCAGAAGCGCTACATTTTGCTTTTGGCCGTGATAATCATCGGCATATTTGTTTACACAGGAAACCGCAACGTGGAGCAGACTATTTCCATAGGCGGCTGCTCCGCGAAGTTCTCGAGCCAGCCTGTTACAGTGGCTTCTGATCTCTGTTCCGGAAACAGGACCTGCACTGCTACGCCCTACGAGCAGCAGAACAACGCCGTTGTGGACGTCGTGCTTTGCGCCTGCGGCAAGGCCAAGGCAGCGAGCTATGGGGACGCGGCTGTCAATGCAAGAATCCAGGAAATCGTTTCTTCCTTCTACGGCTACTCGCTTTCTGCGCAGGACATCTGCGAGCAGCAGTCCGTGCTCGTGAAGAGGAATTACGGGTGAGGAATTTATTCTGTCGCATAGCCGTGTTTTTTGCAGCATTCAAAACAAATGCCAGTTGTGATTTTTGTGCCGTCCTGGAAGACCAGTTCTGGCGGTATGGGATAGCCTACTTCAAGCAGGCGCTTCTTAAAAGTATGGTCGTATAAAATGCCGTCTTCGGTGCAGTAGCGTAGCGGATTAGGCGGAAAAATTTCTTTTTTTCTCTCAAGAAGATACGCAAGCGTTTTTATTGATATATCATATTCAGCTTTTTGCGAAAGTATCAATTTATTTTCATCTACAATCCGTCTCAGTTCTTCTTCCGTTACCATATCCAATTAATTAGAATAGGACAATAAATATTTTTCTGATATCCCGAAATCTATCCGCTTAAATCCCTTTCGCCCAATTTAATAGGCATGTATCATCCCGGAAAGGTCGTGAAGCTCTTGTCCCCGAAGGACAAGGACGTCATATCCGCGGACGAGAACCTGCACGCGCTGGTCGAGATGTGGGACGAGAATATTTTCACGGTGATCGTCGATGCCAAGCTTGCCGCGAAGATAAAGGAGGGCGACTTGGTCATAGTGGATTACTACCCGATAGCTGCGCAGTCGCAGATGCCCAAGCGCATAGTGACGAAGATAGTGCGCGGCAAGCCGGCTGAGGCTATCTGGAGCGCCTACAAAGCCTACCAGAAGAAGCAGGTGACGATGAAGGAAACAGCGATGCATGAGCACAGCGAGTACATGGGCTAGGCTGCCTGGTCGTATGCAAAATCCTGAAGACGCTCGAGCCTTTCTCTACCTCTTTTCTGGAGCGATTTGTAGAGCGGGGTTCTTGCGTTTCCCTCGAGCTGGATGACTGCCAGGCTTGCTTCTGTGATTACTGCAGATAACATTCGATCAGATTTTTCTGGATTTCTATCAAGATAATAATTCAACCGTTCCCTGATCTCATAGAAATTTTCTGGAACACGGCCCTTGGCTATCTCAGCCACGGCAAAAACAAAATCCTCGGTTGCTGTCATGCATCCATCACTTAGCGAGCCCTATGATGTATTTTACTGCTATCTCCTCAAACCTGTCGCGCATTTTCTGTGTTATATCCTTGCCCTTTTCGCGCGTTGTATAGCTGCCGTCTTTTCCAACGTTCAGGTAAGCATCATTTTCATCTGTTCCGAGGGGGCCGTTTCCGAACTGCCAGAAGCCTTCATACTGCGGCATGCCTTCAAACCGCGC
>CAYJRV010000028.1:0-11714 GCA_964372695.1 uncultured archaeon
ATAGTTTCGCCGGTTCCTCTTTCGGGATTATCTTAATATATCAACAGTGACGCTGTCGCGGATCTCGTAGTGATAGCGGATGTTCACTATGAAATTGTAATTGGTGAGGACATGCACACTGGGAGGCATCACGATGCGGCAGGAAAAGGACGGGAATTCCTTGCCCAGCGGCGGCAGCGTCTCTCCGAGGCCGCAGCTGTCGTAAATAACTTTTTGCTGGTCGCCCTCTGTAACGATTCTAACAGACTGGAGCACATTGCCTTCCAGCACGCCGGCATCAAGAGAAGGCTTTTGTATGATCTGGACATCTTCCGGCTTGATCTCACTGATGAAGCCGTTGCCTACGTTTCTTATGGTGAACTTCACGAAGAAATTCCTGCCCTCTTTTACAACAATGGGCAGCGGGTCTGTGAAGTCCAGCTGCAACTGGATGTTCCTGTCGCTGTATGTGTAGCTCTGCGGCATCAATTTTACCCTGCCTGTAGCCAGGCGGTTGTTGTATTCGGACTCGCTAAGAAGCTCCATATTCTGCACAGCGGAGAAAGTGGCGTCGAAGGACGCCTTGGCGTCCAGCTGGGTGGTCACGCGGTCCTGGTTTATCTGGCGGGCCTGGAAACTGCAGGAGAAGGTGCGGAATTCGCCGGGCAGTATGAATTTCATGCCTGCGGGCTGCAGCGCGGTCAGGTCGCCCTGCTGCCTGCATTTCTGCTCTTCGAGGGGAGTTAAGGGAGTTAAAATTCCAGTATTGAAGATGTCCACCCTGACGTTCTCAAGGCGCTTCGTGTCTGTATTTGTAATATCAACGAATATTTTCGTCGCGCCATTCACGAAGACAACAGGCGGGTCGGCCTGCAGGCCGATGACCAGGCCGTTGTTCTGCTGCGCGCTTATGCAGCCGAGGGAAAACACGAGCGCCGCAAGGAAAATGTACTTGAGCATAGAATTGTATTGGCTGCGCGCAATAAATAAGTTTTTTAGGCCGAATATAGCGGAGGACATTAATTTCATACAAAAAACGTCCTCCGTATATCCTCAGAAAGTGAAACTTTCTGGGATGCCAGAAAACTTTTGTTTTCTGAGCATAACGCTGACATCATAATATGTATAAAAACTTATGTCAGATGCTATAGAAAGATGATTTTTTATTCATGCCGTTATTTTCATTTTTCATCAGCAGTTTTCAGTGTATTTGAGGATAAAAGATCATGCAAAATCAGACATTCTCAAATATGTTTATTGCCACGTCAGCGCTGCTCCGGAGCTCGTAGGTGTAGTACACGTTGGATTTTATCTGGTAGGAGCGGAACGGGACCTGCGCGGCCTTGAATGCTTCGTATGTGTCTTGCCCGAGCTTCACAGGGAACCTCAGCGAGGTCTGTGAACGGTCGCGAAAGATCTGGATCTTCTTCTGATTCTGGAAGACGAGGCCGGCGTCGGTTGTTTGGGGCTTGCCGAATATGATCTCAAGAACATCCCCCGGCGTCTGAACGACATCCAGCTCTTTCTGGAAGGAAATCCTGAGTCCCTGCGGGCTGTTCGCGTCCAGCCCCACGAGAAGGTTTGTCAGTGTTTGGGGGGTTTGCTGCGCCTGACCTGCTGGTGACGGTTGTCCTGCTGATTGTGAAGGCAGGCAGCATTGATAGTTAGAAGACCTGTCGCTTAGGCATTTACCAGCCTGCCAGTTGTCATTGGGGCATGTATACCGATCTTTGTACTGGCATGTGCCGCCAAGACTTGTGCAGGAGAAATCTCCTTCATTACCAGGTACACAGCACCTGAAGTCTGCAGAAGGATTACTGGGGCAGAGACCGCTCCTAAAGTGGCCTGAACAGCCTCCGCTATTTACATCCATGCAAGTACCACCGAGACTACGGCACGCCAGATCCGGGTCTGTTTGCTGCTGAGTGTTCTCCTGCGCCGCCCCTGGCGTCTGTGAAGGGGTCTGCGCCTCGGCGCAGCGGCCCGCGAAGCAGGCGATCTCCGAGTTGACTATGGTGCCTGAGCCAACATTCTTGATGCTGAAGAGCATTATTGTCGGGAAATTTTCCAGCAGGTAGTTCACCCCGAGGGGCTCCACGTCGATGCGCACGGGGCCTGAGCTCACGGACTTCTCGAATATTATGTTAAGCGCCTGTCCCTCGCGCTGCCTGCGGATCACCTCGTCCTTGTTGACAGCCGGCATCACGAAGTTCATCGAGCCCTCGAAGTCGTAGAGCACCTTGAAGTCCAGCCTGGCCTGGGTCTTTATGTTAGCTATCTGCTCCCTGGTGGGGGCAAGCAGCCTGTACTGGACAAGGCGCTCCTCTCCCGGCAGGAGCGATGGAATCCTGCAACGCCTTACTGTAGTTGTTTTATCCGCGAAAGCCACAGACTCCACATCACATTTCACATCGTCGCCCTCAGGCCTGCATACACCGGCACCGCTGTTGCAGAGCTTCCCGAAGTTAGGGCTTTTTGGATCTTTGGCGTCTTCGGGCCTGAAACCCGGCGCATTGAACAGGTCTATGCGGATATTGTTGACAGGCCGGACCTTCTCCCTGTTCTCCAGTACGAACGAGAGGATAACTTCCTGATCAGGGAGCAGAGGCGAGTTCGGTATTGTCAGTATGTCTTTTATTACCAGGGAGTCCTTGACGCCCTCCTCTACTGTTCTTGTCTGGACTTTTATCACGTTCCCGCCGAAGACGTCCGGAATCCCCGTGCAGCCGCTTACAAAAATGACTCCGAGCAAGAGCAAAGGCAACAAAAATCTCATTTCAACTACCCATTTAAGATGAAAACTTTTCCAGTCATGACAAGATTATATAATTTGCCCTCAATTAAAAGGTTACAGACATAGGCAGGAAATGATTTATAGAGAATCGCTTTGTTTGTGCTGCACAGGAACGCAATTCGCTATAGAGGATTTGCATGATATTATGCGACATATCCTGAGCAAATCATAATACACCTTGCTTTGCTGCTTGCGCTATGAAAGGAGACTGCGACGATGGAAACAAGAACGGCTTTTCTGGTATTGATTGCACCATTGCTTATTCTTCCCGTGGTATTCGCCCACGACAACGGCGACTTCCTTGACACATTTTTTGTGCACCCGCTGGTCCAGGGCACGGGATACAACATCGTGAACACGGCAACGTTCGCCATCATACTCATAGTCGCAGCCTTCGGCGTGTTCAGGCTGCTGAAAAAGATGGAAATCAAAATAGACAGGAACTTCCTCATCGGAGTGATACCGTTCGTTGCGATGGGCGGCATCCTGAGGGCGCTGGAAGACCTGTCGGAGGCTACGGGGGCCACAAGAAATTTTTTGCTTGTTTCGCCGCTCATCTATGTCACTATTTTCCTGACCGCCCTTGTTTTGCTCCTAGTGTCAAAATTAGCCGAGCGTAAGAGCAAAAACAGAATCAGCTATTACAAGGCCTGGTTTGCGCTAGGCGCGATAATGGACGTCTATTTCCTCTCGCAGCTGCGCTTCGCGAGCGCGTTCGCGTTCCTGGCCGTGCTCATGATAACGGCGCTGTGGGTCGCGCTCTTTGTCGTAGCAAAGTTCGCGGCCAGGAAGAAATTCGCCAGACTCGACAGGTTCCTGACAGGCGAGAACATGTTCATCATCCTGGTCCACATGTTCGACGCCACCACGACGTTTGTCGCGCTGCAGTACCTTGGATATTTCGAGCAGCACGTGCTGCCGGGGTTCCTCATTGGCACGCTCGGCGCATGGTCGATGTTCCTGCTGAAGATCATAGTGGTGCCTGTGGTCCTTTACTTCTTCGACAAGGAGATGAAGGGCGAGATGGAAAAGAGGACGTTCCTCAAGCTTGTCGTTCTGATACTAGGCCTTGGCCCCGGCCTGCGCAACTGGCTGCGCATGATAGGCGGGTTCTGATCAGCGGTTCATTTATGAAGCCCTGGCTGCCAACACCGACCCTTTTCCCAGGTTTTACAGAGAGCCTTTTTTGTGAGATGTGATTTGCTTCCGGAAAGCCGTAAATTTTTAAGAAGTGCACTCAGGATTCACGTCGCTTATGAATCCTTTGTGGTACTTGTCAAAGTCCCGGATTATCACGGCCTCGCCAGCGATGCCCCGCCCCATCAGGTCATTTGCAGTCACCTCGCTCATATGCTTTTCTGTAAACTGCTTGGAAAGCGGCTTGTAGCTCCAGTGCCAAGGCTCTGCCAACACAAGGCGGTCCTGCTCATAAGGCTGGCAGAACCCGAACTTGGCGGCGTTCTTTTTGAGCCAGTCGTAAACTGCGCCCTGGCAGGACTGGCCTGTGCAGCCCTGCTGCCAGTCCGCGAGGCTGACGGAATTTATGTCTATTTCAGTGCCCCAGTGATGGCGCGAGATGCCTGGTATGGCATTGTAATTTGCCGTGGAATCTATCCTGCGTACTTCGTCGGGATCTCCGACAGACCGTAACTTGTCGTTCCATATCTGCAGCTGCCTGTTGAAATCCCTGTAGCCGGAAACTACCGTGAAATCAAGGCCGTCTGCTTTCGCGGCAGCCTTCATCTCGTTGAACGCCTGCTGGGCCTGGGACCGCAGGGCTTTGAAACTGCCAAGCCCCATGAGATCGGCCTTTGTCACTATAAGGCTCGCAGCGGGCGCGGAGGGCAAGCTGGCCAGATTAACTCCTGCCACGTTTTCCACGAAATTGGTTGCCGCCTCAACGCCTCCGGGATAACTTAGCGGGCAGCCCCAGCCGTTGTATGCCCTTATGGCCGCTTTCCATCCTGTATAGCCCTTGTACTTGCTCCTGTAGGGCTCTGTCCTGCATGCGGGATTCTGGAGGCCGCCCTTGAAATGGTTGTAATTCTCGATAAGGAGCCCGATGCCGAGCTTTATGTTGCAGTCCGCATCATAGGCTCCCTTGCCTCCGCAGCCGAAAGCTTCGGTGGAAGTGCGCCATTTCGTATGTTTGTTTATCGCTATCTGCATGATGCCGCAGCTCGATATGCTTTGGGACGGCGGCGCGCTGCATATAAGGGAGCCGTAGGTCTTGTCGTTGATGCAGTTCAGCGTGCCATCCTTGCAGTGGCGGAACCTGTTCTCTATCCAGGCGAGCTTCAGTATCATCTCCTCAAAGGAGTTTGCTATGCCTTCCGCCCTCACCTCGTCGTCCGCTCCGGGCGGCTTCATGATCTGGGCAGCCTGCACGATCCTGTCCACGACCTCGCCTGACAGCGCAACCCTGGGTCCGGTGCCTGACACGGATTCGCAGCTGCCCTTGTTCGGTATGGAATGGACGAATGTTGTGCCGTCGGGATCCCACCTGCAGGCAATGCCGCACTGCGAAGGCGCCTCGTTTTCGCAAGCTGGCTGTGTAGTAAACTGGCTGCACTGCGGGTCGTCGCCGCAGGAGCGGCATGGAGTGCCTATAAACTCCGAGCCCTTGCCAAGCAGGGCGTCATAATAGCACGTGCCGATGTTACGTGTGTCGCTCTTTGACAGCCCGTGGCACGCGTCTGCATTGCACCTCGAGAACAAACCGTCCCCGCACTTGTTGCAGTAAGCTTCGTACGGGTCAAACAGTATGCCCACTGGCGTGGTGACTGGAACGTCTTTCTTGATGTTGTGCCTGAACGTGTAGGATGTCAGGTTTGCGGTAACTATGCCAGTCTTCACAGCGCTCACCGCGGAGCTTGTGGTGAACTTGCATATGAAGCTGTATACGGTGTTGAACTCGTAGGGCAGTATCTCGACCGCGTCTTTTCGCGGCTCTGGCACGATCCTGTAAACGAGCTGCTCCGCAACCGCATTCTGCTGGTTTGCTATTTTTCCCTGGGCATTAACGAGATACACCTGTTCGTTTGAGCCGGCACAATGCAGGCCGCTTCCAATCTCCAGTGGAAGGGTGAGAATAATTTCAGTACCCTCTGGCAGTATGATCCTGCTGTTGTCGCGGTCGTTTGAAACAGAGACAAGAAGCGTGGCTTCTGTGCCCGCTTCCAGCGGCTGGGGCCCGACATTCATGGAGAGCTTCGCCGGGCTGACTTTTGTAGTGGCAAGCACCGGCTTGAACTCCAGTTTCCTTTCCCTGATGAGGCGCTGCTTTTCATCCTCGCCCATCACGCTGACGAGCAGCTGGCTTGTCGTCGAGTATTCATAGCTGACATTGATGTAAATCCTGGCAATGCGCGTCTCGGCCTCGCCTCCCTGGAAGGGGTTTGTCCTGAAAGGCTCGAGAGTGACTATCTGCGCGTCCCCGCGCCTCATTGTCTGGTCCTGGCCGGGGCTGTTCGGCCAGTAGGTTTTTTTGAACTCGTCGATGTTTTCCGTAAGGCACCTGTTGGACAATGAAATGCCGACCCCCCCTACCACGCCGCCGACTCCGGCGCCGACTCCGGCGCCTATCACGCCGCCCACCGCGGCGCCTGCCAGGTTGCCACCATAAAACCTCTCCTTCTTGCCCTCCTCTGTGCATTTCGCGATGCAGTCAGGAAGGAGTATGCTTGCATCAACCCTTTCGTCCTCACCGCAACTCTCGGCGCAATAAAACGCATATGTTCCGATGCCGACAGGCTCAAACCTTTCATACCGGCAGAGTGAAAAGGGCTTTCTTTCCAAATTTTCCTGCGGCGGAGGAACCTCGCACCACTGGTTGCAGGAAGCCTCCACTCTTATGCGCCGCGCGGGCAGGTCGCCTTCATGCTTGAGCACGAAGGTCATGACGAAGGGCTGGCCTCCTGGGACGGATGCAGGCGTGGCATCGAGCGACTCCACTTCAAGGCCCTTGGGGAACGAGATGGGCTTCTCCGGCCTCGCGTTGACGACCTGCTGGCGCGCGTACCACTCTGTCGGGTTCGTCGCGAGCAGGTAAATGTCGTAAAACGCGTTGCTCACCGAGCGGTAGGCTATCTCCGCCGGAGTCTTGACCTGTTCAATAGCCTGGTCGTATATGGAGGCGTAGGGCCCCAGCGCTATGTAACTGAACACAAGGATCAAAAGGGATATCTGAAGCACCACCTGCGAAGACATTTTTATTCACCGCCGGAATGATAAAACTGGAACACTCCTATGAAGGCCAGGATAGCCCATGCTATCCAGAAGCCGAAGCTGGCTATGCCGCCGATAAAGCTCCACTTCTGGGCGCCAAGCGCTATCAGCAGCAGCGCGGCGCTGTAGCCTATCGCAGCGCCAGACATGAAATGCGTTATCATGTCAAAGGGGCGGAAGTTGCCGGAAAAATTCAGTATCCATGTGAATCCGCCCGCAATAATTGGCATGATGTAGAGCACCGAGGGGTTGTAGCCAACGAACGTCAGTATGAAGAAGAACTGTATTATGACAAGGACTGTCATTATTGTCCAGGGGCCGAAAATGAAGGCCCAGAGGTTGGAAAATATGTTGCCGCCAAGCGCCGTGAATGTTTCCGCTCCGCGCGACAGATTTCCCAGGCCTCGGGACATCGCATGCTGCCAGGTCGCGCCGCGCGCCGCGAATGCGTCCGCAAGCGTTAGCGCATAGTTGTGCAGCTCGCCGCGCACCTCCTCGTAGTCGCCGTAGTATACAGGTATTTTATATTTCCTGCACACAACAACGGCGACGGAGTCTGCCCTGGCTTGCAGGTATTCTGCAAGCTGCTGCGTGCGGCTCTCTATGCTTTTGCTGAAAGATTCCAGGGCATCGTCTTTTGCCTGCTTCAGCTCGAGCTGCGCCTGCCTGAGGTTTTCCTCGGCCTGTTTGTATACTTCTTTCGCAACGTCTTTCTCTTCTTCAGAAGCAGCACTCATCCCATCCTTTGCCCTTCTGGCCTCTGCCTTGGCTGCATCCAGAGCCCTTTTCCTGCTCTTCAGCTCATCGCGCCTGACCTGGCGGACACTCTTCACGTCGCGGAAGAGCATCCTGTACTTGATCCTTGCATACCTGTTGAGGATGCGCTTGCCCTTGTTTATCGCCGCAAGCACCTGCGGGTCCGAGCGCAGCTTGCGCGGCTGCACATCCGTGTCCAGGCGGCCCTTGAGCGTCTGCATTCCCATGACGCCCCTGGCACCGGGAGCAGTGCCCGTGCGCTGGAGCGGCTCTATTCTTCTGTAATACGCCCTGAGCATGACGGAAGCATTCCTTACCAGAGCCGTGCGCCCGGGGCTCGTGACGCCGTCATCCCATTTCTCGAACACGAATGATCCCTGCTCGAATGATCCCTGCTTCGGCGCATCGATATTCTTCTCCACCGAGACCGTATACGTGGTGTTCCTGGTTGCGCGGACAGAAGCAGGCGAGCCCGGATTGGCGGCCACCCGCTTCCCGTTTATGGCCACTGGGCTCTGCACTGGATAGGTCTCGACGACAAGAAGCAGGCCTCTTGGCGAAAGGGAAGCTGAGCCCGCTCTGCCGGAGGCTAGTGCGTTTGCCACGGCTTCATTGGCGAGGCGGGACCGCAGATTTTCTCCCATAAACGGGTTTGTGAATCTTAGCGTCTTTACAAGCTCATTTCTGGCGGCTCTCTCCGAGTACCCTTTACTTAATAGTTCTGCAGCTTTTTGTTCAAGCTGTCTTTGTTCATTTTCTCTTTTTCCCGCCGCCTGTCTAGTCTCTTCTTTCTCAATCTCCTTCCATCTACTATTCTTCATTCGCTCAGCACCAGGCTCTTCCCCGTCGCCAAACGGCTCTTCAGGCTGTCCGCTTGGAGATTGTCCTGAAGGTGGCGGGCTTCCGCCTTTTCTGCTACTGCCTGGCGGAGGCGTGAATACGGGACGCGGCGGCCAGTCAGAGCCTGCATCGGCGGCCTGTTCCCTTTCCAGTTCTTTGATCTTTTCCTGGTAATGATAGAAAACTTCATCCTTAACGCGGTCTTTGTCTATTCCGGGGTAGTCTTCGTCCAAGCTCTGGTCTATTCCCTTCCAGATCGCTTCCCATCCGTACCCTGATTGTATGTCAAGACGGAGAAACGATACTATTCTGCCGATTATACGCTTATAGTCCTCTTCTGAATAAGAAGCACGTGAGGGTAGAGAGCCTGCGGTGTCTTCCTGCAAATTCCCCTGTTCGCGGAATATTTCGCCTACAATATCTTGGGCATAACTCTCTGCTGATTCGTCTGAGAACCCCAGTCTTTTCAGTTCTCCCTTGCAGAATGATTTTGCCGCATTCCATTCGTTGAAGTCCCGCCTTATCCTTGCCTTTATTGCATCGATTCTTCTTTGCATCTCATCCGGTTTTAGGCCATTTTTTATTCTTTCCGGGATTGAAGCCTGAGCAGGAGGTTCGTCATCCGGCAGGTCGACGATTTTCCTCGGGCCAGCGGGCCTTCTCCCGCCGGGCCTATCTGCTGCCCTGTCCGAGAATTCTTTGACGCTTTCTGCAACCTCGATTGCCGGCCCAAGCACAGGCCGCGACTCAGGAACCATTTTCCGGACAATCTTTGCAGTCGGTATCTGGACGCCGAGCATGCGGGACTGGAACTCTGCGGCATTCCTGGCGCCCCTTATCAGGCCCGGAGAAAGCGCGCTGTCCGGCTGGGCCTGCTGCCTCAATACAGCCCTCTTGTTGGCCTTTTCCACCTCCCTGAGTCTCGCTGCCGCGACCTCGGCCGCGATGCGCTCCGCTTCCTTGTCTCCCATGAGTACACCGTTAGCTACGTCTAAACAAATCACTTTATTCTGCTAGAACTAATTGGAAGGGCTGCAATAAAAAGATTTCAAGTTGTTAAGTCAAATTTCCAACTTTCCAAATAACCTGCTCGGGTAAAAATGCGATTTTTTTGCCGTTCTGCTATCCACGGATTATTTACTTGCTTCACAATATATTTACTTGCTCCGCAATAAGCTGAGAGTATTGTGATTTGCACAGATTATTTTTACGATTACGAAAAAGGCGCAGATCACCGTAGGCAATTGCGCCTACCTTGAAAAATAAACTACGCAACTGCCTATAATTGGTTATACCTATAGTCGATGACATTAGTTTTCAAACAATTCTAACGTCATCTCCTTATAGCAAGGACAGTATTTTGTCTGAATATTTCTGTCGCTTGCTATAAAAGCTGAATGCTGTGTAATTTCTTGAGCAGCAGAAAACCCATTCGTATCTTTTAACCGTGTATTTTCATCTTTAAGGCGGCTACCAAAAACGGAGAAGTTTTAGCGTTCAACTTTTTACGGTTATCCTATAATTTGCGCATAACCCGGTATGCGGCGTCCCATATATCTATAACAGCATCGACGACCTCGCCCGCGGCCTTGCTTACGCCCTTGCTTACTTTTTCTCTTTCTTTGGACTCTCCGTTTCCCGCAGCTGGAGACGGTTTTTCCCCATCCGGCTTTCCGCTCCCTGCGCGCGCATATGTTGAATAACTCCAGCTTGGCTCGAACCCTATAACATTGCCGTCATGGACAAGGGCAAATCCCAGGCTGGTTGATTCGTCAAGCACGACGTCAAGCACATCCTTTTTTGAAGAGCCTAGAGGAACATAGACTATCTCCAGGTTACCGCGCTGTTCCGAATAGCGTTTTACGAGAGCCTGCCTGTCCACCTCGCCCATAGCTATATCAAGTGCCCTGTCTATCATGCCGCTATTTGCGGGGTTAAACATATAACTTGCAATAAATCTGTCGGCCTGTTCTGGCTCATAGGCAAATAACCGGACCTTGGGCATCGTGGCTTTCAGATCTATATCCGAACTTTCTCTTTCCTGGGAAGGCCTTTTCCTGCCTCTTCCGGAAAGGGGGCTTTTCTTTTCTTCGGAGCCGCTTGTTAATTCTTTTAGCTTCTCCTTTGCAGCCTCTCCGGCGGATTTTATCTTGTACCGGGCCTTGAACTTCACACGCTCGCCTTCGGGCATTTCTGCACGGTAGGGCTTCTTGCTATTGTCGAGATAAACCCTGCAAAAAATATTTTCTTTCAGGTAGACAAAAACAGCCAATTCTGATCCGTTCTCAGGCGATTCTAAAGCCCTCTGCCTGGTTTTCAGCTTAACGGGCGGCGAATAATTGAATTCCTTATGGGCAGCCAGGTATGCTTTCGCGAAATCTTCCTCCTCAGTACTCTTTAGATATCTGTAAAACCATTCATGCGCTTTCCAGGCTACGGATTCCTCCGGAGAAGCCGGGGTTCTACAGTTTGCCAGAGGAAGAGTCAGTGCAGCAGCTCCGAGCAGCTTCACAAAACCTCTTCGCCCTATGCCGTCTTTGTAGCTGCTCATTGCTACGGCCTCCTGAAACTATCAACCAAGTCGCGGCCTGTCTGGAAAGCGAACCAGCCGTAGGTTGCCGTATTAAGATAATCGCCGTCGCTGAACTCGCCCAGCGCCTCCCTGGCGAAATAAGCTGCCATGACGCCAAGAGCCATCCGGGCGCCATATTTGAAATACTTATTATTCCAGTCCTTCGCGAAATGGCTTACTGCTGCCAGGCCTATGGCGCCCACGGAAGGAAGCGCCTCCGAAATTTCGGGCACTTTATTTTCATAACCATACCAATGCGCGGCGAACCAGGAGCCGTATGTCGTCAGCGGATGGAACATGAATGCTTTTGTTCTTTCCTTTAATGTCATCCCGCTTTCTGCCTTTTTTTCAGGCGCTCCGGCCTTGGCGCCAAATGCGTGCTGCGTCCTTCCTGGTGCACTTTTGTACGCGGTAATTGCCATATTAACACCTTTATTCAAATTTACTACTCATCGTCCACTATTCTATAATCGCCATTGCCAAGTTCTATTGCTGGCTGCGCTGCGTTGGCTGGCTGCGCTGCGTTGGCTGGCTGCGCTGCGTTGG
>CAYJRV010000029.1:0-11654 GCA_964372695.1 uncultured archaeon
GTAATAGAGAACCAGAAGCTTCTGGAACTCGCGGGAAAAATGCCGCTGCAGAAGGCATTTGGTATTGCCGACGACTTAATAGCCACCATGATCAAGGGCATTATCGATACCATATCGCTGCCTTCGCTGGTGAACATGGACTTTGCAGACGTGAGGGCTGTCATGCGCTCAGGCGGCGTTGCTGCCATCGGCGTGGGCACGAGCGAGGAGTCCGAATCAAAGAAGAGGTCCCTTGAGGCCGTGACACGGGCGCTGAACAACCCGCTCCTCGAGGTGGACTACCAGGGCGCGACAGGCGCGCTCATACAGATAGTGGGCGGAGACGACCTCAGGCTGGACGACATCAACGTCATAGGCGAGGCAGTCCAGCGCAACCTGGACCCGCAGGCCATGGTAAAGATCGGCGCGCGCATCGACGAGAACTTCAAGCACAAGATTCACGTCATCACTATAATAACCGGCGTGAAATCGCCGTTCCTCCTGGGACCGGCTGCGAGGAGGTTCAGCAACTCGAAGATGGCCAGCGAGCTCGGGATAGAGGTTTTGAAGTAATCTTTTTGGATTATTTTGGAAACTGAAAAAAGATTAATCAAAAAGGAAAGGCAGCAAGCGAAGGCTTGTTTGCCTATCACACTGACCACACCCCAAAGAAAAGCGGGCTGCGGGAATGCAGTCACCGGCCTAAAACCAGTGACCGCACGCTTGCAGCCCACTTCTTCTTTCTTTCAATCTTTTTCTATTATTCAAAATGGAAAAAGATTGATCAAAAAGGAAGAGGAAAAAATCATATTGAATGCCCTTTGGATGAGCTTGTCTCGTCTCAACTCCCAATGAGGAGCAGAGGGCGATTCTGACCACACCCCAAAAAAATCAGGGAAGTAAAATTCCCTTGATTTCGAAGAGCCAAGCTCTTCGAAAAGATGGCGGCCGGAAAGGGCTTAAACGTCCAAGCTTCAAAAAGCGAGGACATGCGGTTCTGGAAGGCTGCCATTCTTTTTCTACTTTCTGCCTGACCGGAAAACTGATGTTAAATGAAATTTCTCTCCCTCGAACATAGAATAGAATGCAAACATGTTTTTTACCTGGCCCAGCCCTGCCTGCAGGAAGGCCGGCGAGTTTATATTGTCTGCTACTCTTCGGTGCGAACGCAACAGCTCTACGTCATTCGAAAGTATTGCGGTGTCGCCGCGGTATGTGGCCACTGCAAGACCCATCATCAGCATGTCAAAATCAGTCTCTGAAATATTCACAGTCTCGTACCAGAAGAAATCCCGCATTTGTTTATACGCGTCTGACTCTTCTTCTCTGAGGGAAAGCACCCTCCTCCTTGGTGCAAAATTATGTATCCTTTCAAGCAGCAACCTGTACTGGTGATTCTTTCGGGGGGATTTGCAGTCACTCCTTGAAATGCCAAATCTCCTGTACTCCTCAGCAAGCTTCTCCGTAATTACAAACTTTTCTGTCTCTTTAAACAGCTGCAAGAGCAGGCTAGAATAGCGAATTTGTGCATCCAACGATGCCGCAGAGAACCTTCCTACAGCTCTTTTGATCCTCTCATAGTCACTGTGGCTCATAACAACGTTTGGCCCTGACCCTGCACTGGTATCCACTATTATGACATCATAGGCGGCTTTTATTTCTCCCAGTCCGTAGTCATCTTCCATTATAAAAAGGATAGCAAAAAGGCTTATTAGCTTTTCCCGCCGCCAGAGTTATTTAATTCTTTCTCCCTAAACTAACTGCATGCAGAAGAAGATAATCACCAGGCAGACCGTGGAGCACGTGGCACGAACCGCACGCCTGGACCTGGCAGAGAAGGAAATTGCACAGATGGAAAAGGAGCTCAACAGCATCCTCACCGCCTTCAAGGACCTGGACAGGGCGCCCATAAAGGGCGTGGAACCTTCTTTCCACCCGCTTCCTGTGAAGGACGTGCTGCGCGAGGACGTACAGGAGCAGTGCTTCACGCCGGAACAAGCTTTGGGAAACACGCAGCACAAGGAGCGCGGGTTCTTCAAGGGGCCGAAGGCGGTCTGATGATGTTTGTCGATCACATCGTACTTATGGTCCCTGATGTGAAAAGAGCTGAAAAGTTCTATTCCTCATTCTTGGGAAAGCCAATACATTTTGACAAAGAATCTGTTGCATACCAAATTGGAAATACAAAATTATTTCCAGGCTTGCCTTATCATGACCTGAAAGAAAATACATTCAATAAAGACCGCATTGGTCTGAATCATTTGGCTATTGGACCAGGTCAATGAAGGAATTAAAACATTATAAGCAAATCTTGAGTAAAGCCAAAATAAAACACAGCGGCATTAAGGTAGACAAATATGGCAATAAAGAATTCATCTGGTTTGACGATCCGGATGGAATACGGCTGGAGTTTTACCTGAGGCCGACAGAAAAAAAGAAATGATAATTATGGAATTCATATCGATAAAAGGAGCCATGAGGCAGGGCTCCGGCAAAGTGAAAATCAGGGGCTGGGTCTACCGCGAGCGGAAGAGCAACAAGATGGGCTTCATAGTTGTAAGGGACAGCTCGAACATTATACAATGCGTCGTAGACAAGGACCATGTCGGCGATGAGAGCTGGCAGGATGTTGAGAGGCTTCTGATAGAATCCAGCGTAGAGATCGAAGGCGAAATAAAAGAAGACAAGCGCGCGCCTACTGGATATGAAATAAAAGTTGATAAGCTGCATGTTGTGCACTTTGCCGACGTCTTCCCGATAACGAAAGACCAGTCTACTGAATTTTTGCTGGACAAGAGGCACCTGTGGCTGCGCTCGCGCAAGCTCACTGCTGTTATGAAAATAAGGTCCACTGTCTTTGGCGCCATAGACGAGTACTTCAGGAGCAGGGGCTTCTACGAGGTGGCGCCGCCTGTCATAACGCCGAACGCGTGCGAGGGTGGCGCAACACTATTCGAGGTCAAATACTTCGAGGATAAGGCCTATCTCACACAGTCGTGGCAGCTCTACGCCGAGGCGCTGATATTCTCGCTGGAAAAGATATACTGCAACTCGCCGTGCTTCCGGGCCGAGAGGTCGAAGACGAGCAGGCACCTCGCGGAATTCTACATGGCCGAGATGGAGATCGCATGGTCGCACCTTCACGACGCAATCGGGCACGCGGAAGAGCTTGTGGCTTTCATTATACAGGAGGTAGCCGGGAAAAACGCGGAAGAATTAAAATTACTTGGCCAGGATGTTGAAAAACTCAGAAAAATAAAAACGCCGTTCCCGCGCATCACATATACGGAGGCGCTGGAAATACTGAAGGAAAAAGAGGGACTTGAGATAAAATGGGGCAAGGACCTGAGGACAGTAGAGGAAGACCTGCTCACGAAGCATTTCGACAGGCCTGTCATAGTAACCAACTACCCGAAGGAGATAATGGCATTCTACAAGCCTGCGGACCCGAAGGACTCGAAGACCGCGCTGAACTTCGACATGCTGGCGCCGGATGGCTACGGCGAGATAGTCGGCGGCAGCGAGCGCGACACGGAAATAAATGCGCTCATCAAGGGGCTGAAAAAGGAGGGAGAGAACGTGGAAGCGTACCAGTGGTATCTGGACACGAGGCGCTTCGGGTCCGTGCCGCACGCGGGCTTCGGCCTGGGCGTCGAGCGCATAGTGAGCTGGCTGTGCCATCTGGACAACATAAAGGATGCCATACCTTTCCCGAGGACGATGCTGAGGAAGAGCCCGTGAGAGATTTGATGGAATTTTGTCCGTTAATGATCCAAGTTAGGCAATAAAAGATGGTTCTAATTTTGAACAGTAAAGTTTATATAGTTATATTAACTTATATAACTAGTGATTTGCATGGAAATGCTCAAAGAAAAGAAAATTTTGCACTATCCCCAACTGGATACTGTGCTCATGGTGGAAGAATTCATCAAAGAGCACAACGGCGAGTACAAGAGAAAGGAATTGTGGCAGAACTTGCCCAAAAAAATGATGTACCAGACCTTTCAGGTCATTCTTGCGTACCTTTTCGAGTCTGCAAAAATAGTTTCGGACAAGGAAGGCAAAATCGTCTGGATATGGAACCCGGAGCTTGCCAGAAGATATGCAGGCAAGAAACACCTTTTCTGGAGAGCGCAGGAATGAAAGCGGAAATAGTATTTGCAGACGAGAAGCTAAAACAAGCGTTCAACAAACTAAGGGACTCGAAAACAGAAGATAAGCAACTTTACGGACTGCTCAAAAGAGCCTTTGAGGACATAGAGAACAACCCATCAGGATTCATTCATGTGCCGAATAACCTCATCCCAAAGGAGTACAAGAAAAAATACGGTATAGATAATTTATGGAAATACGACCTGCCAAACGGCTGGAGGCTTCTCTATTCTTTGTCGAAAGATAAAGTGCTGCTGCTTGCTATAATCCTGGAATGGCTCGATCACAAGAACTACGAGAGAAGATTCAAGTACTGAGCTGTTCTATAGTCGATGACATTATCACGGGCATAAGAGCATCAAATGCGCGGCTCCCGCTGTACAAAACTGAAACTTAAATGCGCTGGCCCTCAATATTTAAGACATGAGCCTCTCGACTATGTCCGTCCGCGACTACCTGCATAATATACAGGGCGGCGAGATCGACTACTCCGAGTTCGCGCTAGACGCGATAGAAAAATGCAAAGCCCTGAACGCGCGCTACAGCTTCTTCCAGGACATAAGCCAGGCCTTCGCGACGCACCATGAGGACCCGCTCTTCGGGCTGCCCGTGAGCGTCAAGGACAACATATGCGTGCGTGGGATGCAAAGCTCTGCCGGGTCCAAAATCCTGGACGGCTACGTGCCGCCGTTCGACGCCACCGTTGTGGCCAAAATCCTGAGGGCTGGCGGCGAAGTGCTTGGAAAAACGAACCAGGACGAGTTCGGCTTCGGAACATTCTCCACGAACAGCGGCTATGGCGTGCCAAAGAACCCGCACGACCCCGAGCGCAGCTGCGGCGGCTCTTCCGGCGGGGCAGCGGGGCTCACTGCTGCTGCGGATTTCCCGCACATCGCGCTGGCCGAGAGCACTGGCGGATCCATATCGTGCCCAGCGGCATTCTGCGGCGTTGCGGGTCTCACGCCCACCTACGGATTAGTGAGCAGGTATGGCCTTATCGACTATGCGAATTCGCTGGACAAGATAGGGCCCATAGGGAAGAATGTATGGGATGTCGCGTTCATGCTCTCGATAATAGCAGGGCACGATCACAGGGACTCCACATCGCTGAAAACAAAAGAAACAGACTACACGAAGAGCCTTGGCAAAGACATCAGGGGCATGAAGATAGGCATTCCGAAAGAGTACTTCCAGAACGTCAACAGGGACATAGACAGGGCCGTCTGGAACAGCATACACAAGCTCGAGAGCCTGGGCGCAAGCTGGAAGAAGGTGTCACTGCCAAACACCAAATATGCGCTCTCCAGCTACTACATCATCGCGACGGCGGAAGCGTCGACAAACCTGGCGAAGTTCTGCGGGATGCGCTACGGCATGCACCTTGAACTGAAGAAAGGCTTCAATGAATATTTCTCGGCGGTGCGCGCGGAAGGCTTCGGCGACGAGGCGAAGCGCCGCATCATGCTGGGCACGTTCGCAAGGATGTCAGGATACAGGGACAAATACTATCTCAGGGCGCTCAAAGTCAGGACCCTGGTCATCAATGACTTCAAGAAGGCTTTCAAGTCCGTCGATGTGCTGGCCGCGCCGACAATGCCCATACTGCCGCCGAAGTTCTCGGAGATCGCGGAGCTTACGCCCATACAGCAGTACCAGATGGACGTGCTCACGGTGCCAGCCAACCTTGCGGGCGTGCCGATGATTTCCGTGCCCTGCGGGTTCTCTGGGAGGCTGCCCATAGGGCTGCATCTGATCGGGGACCATCTGCAGGAAGAGAAGATACTGCAGGCGGCTTATGCTTTTGAGAAATCTATGTAGAGAGGGCGATGTGATGAAATTCAAGGAAGGGAAGATAATTTCAAGGCTGTTCATCGAGAAGAACGGAAAGCAAATGGAAATAGTGATAAGAGCGCCAAAGAGGAGCGACGTGAAAGCTGCCTGGAGATTCTACAACAAGGTCATCAGGGAAACGGAATTCCTTTCGCGCATCACTCCTGTCAGCATGAAAGACGAAAAGAAATGGCTTTCCGATACAATAATTAAACTAAAAAAGAAAAATGCTGTTTTCCTATTTGCAGAGCACAACGGAAAAATAGTAGGATCATGCGATGTTCATTTGCAGCCTTTTTCAGAAAGCGACCGGCATGTTGGAACATATGGGATAGCCATACTCCAGGAATACACAGATATCGGTCTTGGATCGAAGATGAGCAGATGTCTTTTTTCAATCGCAGAGAAAGAACTGAAAACAGAGATAATCCAACTGTCAGTCTACAGCAATAATAAAATTGCGCAGAGAGTCTACAAAAAATTAGGATTTCGATACGCAGGAAAAATTCCAAAAGGCATCAAGCACAGAAGTGGCTATCAGGACAACATAATCATGTACAAGGCGCTGAAGTGATGTGATCATATGAAAATCGGGCTCGAGGTGCATGTGCAGCTGACCACGAAAACAAAGCTCTTCTGCGGCTGCCCGAACAGGTTCAGCGAGATACCGAACACGCAGACATGCGAGTACGACCTCGGATTCCCGGGGGCGAAGCCCAGGCTGAACAGGAAGGCGGTGGAATTCGCGATGAAGATAGGCATCGCCCTGGACTGCTCGATGCCCACGGAAACTTTCATGTCGCGCAAATCATACTTCTATCCGGACATGGGAAAGAACTACCAGATAACGCAGTACGACCTGCCGATTGCAGCCGGCGGGCACCTGACGATAGGCAAAAAGAGGATACGCATAAGGAGGATCCAGATGGAGGAGGACCCTGCCCGCTTGATCCATATGGCAGACGGCGAGCTGGCAACAATCACGACTGCGAAGTACGTGCTCGTAGATTACAACAGATCAGGCACGCCGCTCTGCGAGATCGTGACCGAGCCTGATTTCAGCAGCCCGAAGGAAGCAAAGGAATTCCTGCAGCAGCTCTCGAGCATGCTCGAGTACCTTGGCGTCTACGACCCGACGCAGGAAGGCTCCATGCGCGTCGACGCGAACATTTCGCTCGGGCCTTCGCGTGTCGAGGTAAAGAACGTATCCGGCTTCAAGGAGGTCGAGCGCGCGCTCAACTATGAAATAGTCAGGCAGAGGGGAACTATCAAGCGCGGCCAGAAGGTCAAGAGGGAGACGCGAGGCTGGGATGCCGATACCGGCGTCACGCGGCCGCTCAGGAGCAAGGAAGAAGAGGAAGAGTACGGCTATATATTCGAGCCGGACCTGCCGAGCATAACTGTCAGCAGGGGAGAGATTGAGCGGCTCAGGAAAACCATGCCCGAATTTGCGCAGGAGAAAGCCAGGCGCTACCTCAAGGAGTTCCAGATACCTGAAGAGCTCGCTGCCGCGATAACGGCAGAGCCGGATTTTTCCGGGACGTTCGAGATTGTGGCCAGGCATGCGAACAAGCAGCTGGCTGCGCGGTGGTTCGCGGGGCCCGTCAGAAAGACTCTCAACTTCAACGCGCTCAGGATGAACCAGACAAAGCTTACGGCTGAGAACATCGCGAAGCTGCTAAGGTACGTGCACGACAAAGTCATCACCGAGAGGAGCGCCGAACTGCTGCTCAGGGAGATGGTGGAGAAGGGCACCGACATAGACATCCTACTCGCTTCCGAAAGGGCGGACCGCATAGTAGACGAGTCCGCCATTGATTACATAGTGAAGGACGTGCTGAACGAGAACCCGAAGGCGATCATTGACTACAAGTCCGGAAAGCAGGAGGCTTTCCACTTCCTGGTGGGACAGATAGTGAGAAAGACCCGCGGCAGGGGCGACGTCGAGCTGATAAGGAAGCTGCTGAGAAGGAAGATAAATTAAATGCACATCAATAGTAATGTTTCTGTAATTTACCAAAGGTCGGACTTATTCTATTTATATTCTTTTTAAATTAGTAATCTATGTCGAAAAGTGTAAAATGGGAAACTGATATAATTGACAAGAGTGGAAAAATACGCGGCTATGATATAGAGGAGATAATGCGCGATTTTTCATCCGAACAGGCACTGAATCTTTTGCTTATTGGTAGAAAGGGTTGCATTGTAGAAAATGATATGATGCGTGCTAATGTAGTGTCGCATTGTTCTCATGGCATTACAGGGCAAAGCACTCTAGCAGTTATGATGGGAGCTGACAACGAAACCAGATTTGGGTATGCAGCGTTTTCGGGATTCATGGCCGGGTCTGGAAAATACCATACAAATGCAATTGAGCATTCGATGAGGGACATTCTAGAATTCGAAAACTTTGATGAAGATGCGGATAATTTTATAAAATTCAAAAAATCGAAAGGGGAAAGAGTTGTTGGTTATGGCCATAGGTTCCATACTTTTGATCCGCGGGCTCTGGCATTGTTGGACTTATGCGACAGTCACGAATTTGATGGAAAATATATCAGACTAGCGAAAGAACTGGATAAAGGACTAATGAAAAATAAAAAAAGATTCAATCTAGACGGCGTTTGTGCGGCGATTATGTTGGATATAGGAATCATCCCAGAACTCGGCCCTGTAATAAACTTTACTGGAAGAACTCCTGCATACGCTTCGCATTATTTGGAGAGATTAGAAAAAAGAACAGGAATTAATCCAGAAATCTCTATTGTTGATATTATAGAAGACGAGAAAAACAAGGAAAATGCTCAGCTGCAAGGAAGAAAGTGGGCGTCAAGAATAACAGAGGTGGGCGAAGACAAACTAATAACTTATGACTATGACCAGAAGGAAATCATAAAATCGTGGCCATATGAAGATATGGTATATCTTTTGTTAACCGGCAAAGCGCCTGATATAACAGCGAGACGATTGTTAAATTCAATAATCCGCTCATACTTAGACCATAAGCTGTATGACCGTGATATTGTGACCGTAAGATTTTCAGCCGATTTGCGAGTCAGTTTCATGTATGCAGGAGCTGCCGCGTTCAATATAGGGCTAACTGAATACAGTTTGGGCAAACTTTATGAAAGAGGGAAAGAGCTTTATCAAAAAGGTCATGTAGAAAACCCACGAGAAAGTCGAGATAAAAAAGGTCAGATATTAAAAACAGTTGTGGAAGAAAGCGGATTTACAGGAACTTATACAGAAATGACATTGAATAAATACAATCAACGAATTCCAGAGTTTGAGGAATTGGCGGCGTCAGTACTTCTTGATTTGGGCGTTCAATACCACATATTTGACCTGTTTCCAATTATAGGAAGAGCATCTTTATGGGCTGCGCACTATGCAGAAAGATTAAATCAAAGAAGAAACGTTTTCCAAAAACTAGAAGTATACGATAGGTAATTTAATGAAGACAATATGCATTATACCGGCAAGAGGTAAGTCAAAGGGCATTCCAAGAAAAAATCTAATAGAGCTTCTCGGTGTACCCTTAATAGCGTATTCTATAAGAGCCGGATTAGAAGCTAATCTGATAGACAAAGTCTTTGTATCAACAGAAGACGATGAAATAGCTTCCGTTTCTGAAAAATACGGAGCTAACATAATAAGACACCCTGAAAATCTGTCTGCAGATGAAATACCAAGCTTTAGGGTTTTAGAATACGATGTTGAATATCTAGACGCAAAGAATGAAAAAAGTGACTACATTGTAGTGCTAAGAGCTACTAGTCCACTCAGAACAAGCAAAGACACAGAAGAAGTCGTGAATAAATTGATAGAAAGCGGCGCCGATTCCGTTATCAGTGTGACACAGATAGACAGATACCATCCATACAGAATGTTCTATATGGATGAAGACAGTCTCATCAGAGTAACTGGTGCCGAAGGCGAGTTTCCAATGAGGAGACAAAATCTTCCTAAAGTGTACATGAGAAACGGTGCCATTTATGCTGCCAGAGCGCCTGTTATTCGTGCAGGCAGTTTGTGGGGGCATAACATAAAAGCCTACATAATGCCTTTTGAGAGATCATTAAATATAAACAATTTCGATGATATTAAAGAGGCAGAAAGATATCTTGTTTCAAGTGACATTCATGATCATTAAGTTTGTGCTGTTCGATCTTGGAGGTGTACTGACTTCGAAGGGCCTAGAAACATTTTCAAAGAAAATTGCTAAGATTGAAGGAGTCGGAGAAGAGGTTATCAAAGAAAAAATGAAGAAATTGGAAACTGATCTGCGCCTAGGAAATATAACCCTTGATAGATACTTGAAGTCCATATTCCCCCAACAGAATTTGTCTACTGGTGATATAGCAACATCATGGTTTGATTGTTATGAATTGAGGCAAAACGTTTTTGAATTTGCAGTGATGCTTAAAAGATTTTACAATGTTGGCATACAGTCAAATAATTTCAAGGAACGTTTTGATTACATAGACAATAAATTTGGCTTTACAAAAAACTTTAATTTTATTTTTCTTTCTTACACTATAAAATCAACAAAACCTTCGATAGAATTCTATCAAAAAATATTAAATATTTTAGACTGCAGACCCAATGAGATACTAATAATAGATGATAAAGAAAGGAATGTTAATGCTGCAACAAGTATCGGACTAAATGGTCATATATTTACTTCTTTAGACGATCTAAAAAACATACTAAAAATAAACTAAAGATAATAATTAAATGCTCTATGGACGTATCTCAATTAAAGTATATATGTTCTCGTCTTCGAACACACCTTTACTATTTATTATTGAATTAACAGCATCATAAAACACCTTTACCGCTTTGTTCCCCTCTTTCAAGGACCGATTCCAATCTAATGTGGATGCAAAGAAAGAAGCAAGTATTTTTGGATCATTTATTTTTAATTTGTGTTTTAATACATTAATCTTCACTTCAGAAAACCCTTTTAAAAATTCTTTGGAATTTTCAAGGTTAAAGGCCTGATTAACAAAATTCACCTCATTAATTCCAAACTGTTTAAAAACGTCCCTTTTTATAGACCTGTAAAGCGGTCTGTTAAATTTACTACCCGTCGTAATAATGATTTTGCCGTCAGATTTTAAAATTCGCTTAAATTCTGAAAGAGTTTTTCTGATGTTTAGAGAATGATACAAGGAATGGTTGCATATAACATTGTTGAATGAACTGTCTTTAATGGGGACATCCGTCATGTCAGCTAAAATAAAGTCTATGTCAAAATCCCTAATTGTTGAAAGACCCTTTTTCAACATATTTTGTGAGATATCCACACCTACAAATTTACCTTTCCTGTCCAGGTTGTTTTTGATGTAAAAGAGCAGTTCGCCAGACCCGCAGCCAATATCAATAAAAGAAGTATCTTTCATGTCTAATCTTAGAAATAGCTCTTTATTGAAATCCGTTTTGGGCACCAGGTAATCAAGAATATTTTTTCTAATCTCCCATTTGGAAGGATATGAATAGTGATTAATTATAGTTTGTTTAATGTCCTTTGGCATCTTTATAATTAATTGCTAGAATTTTAAATGATTAATTTCACCGATTTGTGACCTGTGGTTATGGTTCGGTCAGAGCCTTTCCGATACTTTTCCGAATCAGACGTGAATAACCCGCCACTAAAGTGGCGGGCGTCCCTGACTATGGATAATTCCGGT
>CAYJRV010000030.1:0-11315 GCA_964372695.1 uncultured archaeon
CTTCTTTATACCACGGACTAAAGTCCGTGGTTTGCGGGAAGATGGGATCCAGAATACCTTGGAAGATGTTTCTTCAAAACATCTTCGGGGTTCCGGAAAGCTCCGCTTTCCGAGAGCATTGCTTTCACAGCAAAGAATCGGAGATTCTTTGCGTGCGCAAAAAGCTTTGATTTTTGCTGCATCACACGGCTAAAGCCGTGTGTTTTCAATGTATTCTTAGATAATCAACCAACAAAATACTTGATCGCATCCCCCAGCGTATCGACTTCTATAACGGTCATATTCAGCTTCTCCGCGATGCTGACCTGCTCTGTTTCATAGACAATGCGGCAGTGCTGCGTATTTCCTATTGAGCGGCACTGCCTTGTTTTCTCTGTCTGGCTGTCTGTCGACTGGCCGCGCGGCACTAGGAATATTGCAGCGCCGCCGGCTTTCGCAGCCTTGGCCTTCTCGGATACAGAGCCTACTCTGCCTATTTTCCCTGTTTCGTCGATTGTGCCGGTCATCATTACATCGGCGCGCGGTGCCTGGTTGTTCAGGTTCATGACGATAGACACCGCCATGCTTGCGCCCGCCGATGTGCCTTCAATGGAAGTTGCATTGACCTCTATGCCAAAAATTACATCAATGTTGTCCGGGTCTTTCTTGGCATAAGCTGCGGCAGCCTCGACGGCCCGCCTCGCAGAACGCTGCGTATCCCCCAGGGTGATGAGATCTTTGACATCAACAAGCACCTGGCCGCTGCCTGGCTTGACCGATGTTGTAAGTTTACCAAGGACGCCGTTTCCTCTGTCGTCCACTGCAGGAACGCCCATCATTATCTTCGAGCCGCTGTTGATGTCCGGAGGCGGTGCCGGAACCGTATTTTGCCTTAATGGAAATATCAGCGCGCCTGCAACCAGGCCTATCAGGAAAGCCCCTACAGCAATTATCACGATACCAGAATTCTTTCTTTTTGCCATCAGCACACCTTCTCGGATTTCGAATTCATTATTCCCGCGTCTACGTACAGCGTCCTGCCAAGCCTTGTCGCCAGCGCTATGGCATCGCTGGGTCTCATGTCTATGTCAAGTATCTTGTCGCCCTGCCTGAGCTGCATCCTCGCTTTGTAGACATCATCCTCGAATCTGTCTATCCGCAGCTGTGAGACGCCTATGCCGAAATTCTGCAGCACATCAATGAAAATATCGTGCGCCAGTGGCCTGATGCTGAATGACCTTTCTATGCCCTTGGAGATGGCGAATGCCTGGTCTTCTGTAACGTCGAAGCTTATGGCGCGGCAGTTGTTTGCCAGCGTGACGGAAGCGCCATCTATGCTCACGTTAACAGGGACGAATCCCGAAGGAACCGTCTCATCGGCGGCGTCTGAAATGATTTCTTCCGTGGCAAAAGTTGTTTGGCCCATCGAAGATATGTAGTAGCCTGAGCCAAATGATACCAAAACAAGGATTATGATTGCTGCAGCGTATTTCATTCATATCACTGATCAACTTAGGCGGGGAAATATACTAAACTGCGAAACTTGCATGAGATAGATTCGCAGTTTGTATACAGATAACTGCTAATAATATATATGTCATGTAAATTATGCAGTTATCTATATATCAAGCTTCTATTGAACAGTATAATAAATCCTCTTGTTGTTCCTGCCCCTGTTCTCGACAGACAGCAGTATGATTTTTCCGATCTCCCTCGTGTTCGTCACGTGCGTTCCGCCGTCAGCCTGCAGGTCCACGCCGGGAATCTCGAGCATCCTCAGTTCTTCGACTTCGGGCGGCATGGCATTGGCAAGCTTGACGACTCCTGGTATCTTCAGGGCTTCGTCTCTGTCGAGAAAATAAACCTTTACATCGGTTTCTTTTTGGACCATTCCATTGGCTTTGTCTATGAATTCCTGCATCCTTTCCTTGTCGGCATTTTCTAGTGCAAAATCTATGCGCGATTTCTCAATGCCCAGCTGATTGCCTGTCGATAGCGCGCCTGCTTCCGTGTAGAATATGGCGTCTATTATATGAGCGGCGGTGTGCATGCGCATGAGCCTGTATCGTCTCTCCCAGTCTATGGAGCAGTGAACCTGGTCGCCGTTCTGCAAGCCCTCCCTGTCCACTTCATGCCAGGCCTTGCCATCCTTCTTGAAGACATTGGCAACATTATATGTTTCATTGCCAGCTTTTATGGTTCCCAAATCACAGGGCTGGCCGCCGCCTGCCGGGTAAAATATCGTGTCGTTCAGCAAAATATTCTTGCCATCAACTTCCACGACCCTGGCATCAAACTCTTTCGCATAGGAGTCCATCATATAGAGGTGTTTCATGGCTCTGAATTTGCAGAAAAAATTTTAAATACTGCCGGGTGCGTAATAATAGAATGAATTCGGCGCTGTTCTTCGAAAATCTGGTTCTTTCTAGCCTAAAGAAGAAGTCCAAGCGCTAAAGCGCTCGATATGGTTCGCTTTTTGATGAAACTTTTTTCACATCAATAACAAAAAAGTTTCTTTTCGGTGAATCCTTTTCCAAAAAGGATTTATTCTGCCTTTTCACATCCCAAATTCAGAAGGAGGTGCAAACATGCCAAGAAGAGCAAGGAGGAGGAGGTAAGTCAGATTTTTTGCTTTCAAATTTCATTTTTCCCTTTTTTTACGCCAAGTCTGCGGTCTTTTTCACGGCGCTGGCAAGCGCCTCCGCGTCGTCCTCGTTGTTGTAGAGGTAGGCTGAGGCGCGGACAGAGCCCTTTATTCCGTTTGCATTGAACCAGTTGTGGCAGCAATGATAGCCGCCTCGCACAAGGACATTGTAAGAATCCAGCATGATTGCAGCCTCGCGGGAGTCTATTCCATTGATAAGTAAAGAAAGTATGCCGCCTCTCTCCTGAGCCGGGCCGCCAAGTATCCTTACATTTTTGACATCTTCAATTTTCTCGGTCATTGAAGTGTTGATCTCAGCCTCATGTTTTTCCAAATTTTTCATACCCGCTTTCTCCAGATAATCGACAGCCGCTCCCAAGCCAATAGCGCCCGCATAATCCTGAAGTCCTGCCTCGAAGAGCTGCGGCGGCTTCATGAACTCAGGCGTTACGTCCACGACATTTGTAACAGTTCCGCCGCCCACCATGAAAGGTCGCATGTCTTCTGCCATTTCTTTCCTGATGTAGACGCATCCTATGCTCGGCCCGAGCATTTTGTGCCCCGAGAATGCGAGTATGTCGCAGCCAAGTTTTTTCACGTCTGTTTCTTTGTGCGGCACGCTCTGCGCGCCGTCGACAACGAGCACCGAACCGGAATCATGGCACACTTTTGCGATCTCCCTGACAGGAAATTCCATGCCGTCTATGTTAGATGTCTGCAAAACCGAGACGGCTTTCACGTTTCTGTCCATCATTTCATGAAATTTTTCCATGTCGAATCTGCCATTATTCGTCTGGAGAATCCTGCAATCAAATCTCAGCCAGGGCAGGAGATTCGAGTTGTGCTCCTTGTCCGTCGTGATTACTGTATCGCTCTTTTGCAGGCCCAAAGCGCTTGCAGCCAGGTTAATGCCCTCGGTCGTGTTTTTCGTAAAAACTATTTCCTCCCGCCTGGCGCCTATGAAGTCTGCAATCCTCTTCCTTGCTATCTCAAACTCTTCTGTTACCCTGTTTCCCAGACGATGGCTGCTCCTCTCGCCGCAAGCCGGGTACTCCAGAAAGTACCGGTTCATCGCATCGACTACCTGCCTGGGCTTCAGCGCCATGCACGCGCTGTCCAGATAAGTATACTTCCCAAGAATGGGAAAATCTTTCCGGATTTTTTCTGTATTCACCGTTTCACCCGCATCGTGTCCTACTGCCGGTTTTATTTGTTGCATAAAAGAAAAAATACAAAAATCATTTCAGGCATTCCGCGTACCTGTCAGGGTGATGACCCATATGCTCCCGCCATTTGGCATCTGTATAGCCGGGCGGTGTCGCGCACTTGTCCTGAAGCTCGCTGTTCACCGCTTTTTTGTAGTCTGCGCCAAAATAATTCTGAGTTGCCGCAAGCGTGTAGACCGAAAACACAAGCACCGCTACAGCAAAAACTATGGCGCCGATTAGCAAAGCATTCTTCATCTAATCACCTCCAGAATTTTATACCTTTCCTCAAGAAACATCATTATGCTGGCTGCAAGGAGAGTTGAGCCGAGCAGCCAGAATACCAGTATGTAAGGCTCAAGGAACGCGAAAGGCACGCCAATAGTCAGGATTCCGACGTTCGCGATGGCCAGTTTCCTGGATATCTTTCCCGAGAGTGCATACATCACAAGGCTGAGGATTACAAAAACCAGTCCCATGAGCCAGAAATAAACGGCATAGTCCTGCATGAACATGACGGCAGTGCTCGAGACGGTTATCCCGAATATGGAAAGCGCAGACGCCACTCCGACGCAGATCGCATGGCAGACATTATGCGCCCCCGCAACTGCTCCGCCCCCGGAAGCTGAGCCAAGGGCGCCCACCAGCCTGTTCTGCCTGCCGGCGGTTTTGTTTTTTGCTTTTGTTTTCATCATCATCACTCCGGGCTTATCACTCCGGACAGGACGCGTGCATCTCTGTTGCGACGAGCTCCTCAAACTCTGCAAAGGCCCTTGGACCAACAAATGGCTTGCCGTTTATGAAGAACGTCGGGGTGGCGAATATCCCGGCAGCCACCGCGTCGTCGTGGTCTTTCCGGACTTCATCCCTGTATTTCCCTGAGTCGAAGCAGCTGTTGAACTGTTGCTCATCAAGCCCTATTTCCCTTGCGATGTCCCTGATCTTTTCGATGCTCATGTTCTTCTGGTACTCAAAAAGTTTGTCGTGATATTCCCAGTACATGCCCTGCTCAAGCGCGCAGTCAGCGGCTTCAGCAGTTTCCCAGCTCAGTTTGTGCGACGGCAGCGGCAGGCTACGGAAAGTGAAGCTCACGTTCTCTCCATACTTTTCGACTATCTGCTTCCTCAGTTCTTCTGCGTTTTTCGTGTAAGGGCACCGGAAGCAGCCAACCTCGACTATTTTTACTGCAGCGCCAGGGTTTCCAAGAGTCGGATCGTCATCAGCGCTTACAGGCTTTATTTCTCCTTGTGCAAGGCCATCATGCATGGAATGCCCCTGCTCTCCCGTCATGCCAGGGTTGAACAGGCAGAAGTCCGTTGAGTCCGGGCCATTGCAGTTGCCATAGGCCAGTGTGTTGTATATCCCAAAGCCTATCGAGCCGATGCTGAAAATCAGCATCGCTATCATTATCCACGACAGCAGCGTGAATCTTTTGTATACAAACCGCGCAAGCGCAGGGTTCTTTGAGCCGAGCTTGGCCGCTATCCTCGCCTTCATCTCCTGGTCGAACTTGGTGTCGCAAGGCTTGAGCATGAGCTGGCGCTTGAGGCAATGCACCGACTCCCTGAAGTACCTCCTGTACTTGGCAGAGAATATTCCGAGTATCCCGAATATCACAATACCTACTATGCAAAATACCATTCATCACCACTCCAGGAAGAAAAGAAAAAAAGAAAAGTATCTAGCAACCTCCGACCATCGAAGGCAGGTTCTGGAATCCGGGGATGCCCTGGGCAGCCTGTTGTGCAGCGGCAGGCTGTGCATATTGCCCAATGATCAGGGCGTTGTTTATTGAAACCAGCTGCACAAACTGTATTGCCGATATCAAGACAATAATAATCAGCAATACGATCAGTGCTTTGTCGTTCTCCATTTTTAGCAACCTCCCACCATTTCAGGCAGTCCTGCACCGGCAGGCGCGAGCCCGCTCTGCTGCATATACTTCTGGATCATCTGCTTCGGGAAGAACATTATCTTCCACTTGGTCAGCTCCTCCAGTATCTGGTCGTCAGTCATGTCAGGATGGTTTATGAGCAGGTATTTTGCAAGCCCTCTCATGGCTGCCGAGTGCGCGCATCCGCATGCAGGTTTTCCGTCATTGAATACAAGCGACGTTGCGCCGCAGCAGTACTCGCAAGCAATTGACATCCCTATCTTCATGTAGCGGCTTTTCTGGATTTCGTTGAGATCGGAAAGCTTGAGCTTTCCGTCTTCGTACAAGTCGCCATCAAGAGATGCAAGCACGCTCAAGGATTCGACAGGCCTGTCAAAGCTGACGCCCAGTTCCTGGCCGTAAACAAGCGGCACACCTTTCGGTATTATCGCCTCTGCTGCCTTCACTGCACTGTTGTCTGATGTCACTGCTCCTGCCACTGCTGTCCTTCCCTGCGATCTTCCATTTATGTTGTAGATCATCAGCTGGTTCATCGCAAGGAACGCGACAGCAATCACAGCCAGGGCATACACGACTGTTGTGTTCTTTTCTTTCATGCTTCTCTTATGCAAGAAACAGCACATAACGGCAAGGATGAAACTAGTTTCATCTGCCCGAGGAGATCTTTCTGCTGTAGGCGGTGTAGAGGAGAAGTCCTGCCAGAATAACCGCAGCTTCCATCGCGATTACCTGAGCGTCAAAGTAGAACAGCATGAACACAGATGTCAGGCAGCCAAGAAATGCGAGCACAGGGAATTTCCCTATGTTGAGCGGCACCCTGAATGCAGCCTTTATTTTTGGTTGCCTGTAGCGAAGCGCTATCAGGGAAGCGTTGACAAAGAAATAAACAATAAATATGCCGGCATCGGTGAGCAGGGCTATGGTCTTGATATTGCCCAGCAGGAACGTCGCCAGCGAGAGCAGCATCACAAAGGCTATGGCTATATATGGTGTGCCCCTCCTGCCTATCACGCTGAGCATACCAGGCATGGAGTGATCCTTTGACATGCCGCAGAATACCCTTGATGCGACTATGAGCAGTATCAGCACTGTGTTGGCCGTGGCAAAGAGCGCTATTATCGAGAACAGGAGCTGCGAGTCTGGTATGACTGCCCCGACCACCTCGCTGAGCGGCGCATGCGATTGCGAGAGCGCCTGCCATCCCAGCGTATTTATTGAGAGGACGGCAACCAGTATGTAGAGTATGGTCGATATTATTATCGAGAGTATGAGAGCTTTAGGCACTATCTTCTTTGCGTTTTTTGCCTCTTCTGATACATTGGCCACGTCCTCAAAGCCTATGTAGGCGAAAAATATCAGCGCGGTCGCCGAGAGTATGCCAGCAATTCCGATATCGTTCGGTATTTCGAGAAAATTCACATGTACTCCGCTGTTGAAGACAAAGTATGCGCCAACGGCGATCACGATGAGCAGGCCCGCAGACTCTACCAGCGTTGAGATTATGTTAAACCGTGCTGAGTCCTTCATTCCCATGTAGTTCAGGAAAGAAAGCGCAATTATGAGAACGGCAGCAACGAGAATTTTGTCAACGCCTGTTAGGAAGTAAAAATAATTTGCAAAACCCAGGGCAACCACTGAGGCTGAAACTATGGTGGCTATTATCATGATCCAGCCCACCATGAAAGAGAGCTGCGTCTTTCGGAAAGCCCTTTTCGTATAATTGTATTCCGCAGCCTCTTTTGGGTACCTGCTGGAAAGCTCGGCATAGCTCAGCCCTGTAAAGGCGGCTATAACGGCAGCGATTATGAAAGATATCCATAGCGCGTTGCCTGCTATCGCGGCGCCCTCGCCAAGAAGCGCGTATATGCCCGCGCCGAGTATGATGCCGACGCCGTACATGGTCAGCGTGAAAAGGCCCAACTCCTTCTTCAGCTTATACTTTTGTTTTGTCATGGGATCACTGTTTCAGGACTACGACGTTCGTCATGCCGCGCCTTTTCCTCTCGACAACTCCCTTGCCTTCAAGCCTGTCTAGGATGCGCGTCACCTTGACCTTACCGAATCCTGTTTTTTCTACAAGTTCGCTCTGGAATATTGCGCCGGAGCTCTGGACGATAGAAACCAGCTTCCTCTCGTCTGGCTCCAGCCTGCTCATGTCAACCGGGATCTTTTTAGTTGCAATCGTAGCGGTCCTCTTGTAGCCGTTGGATTTCATCGCATTCTCTTCTTTCCTGACCAGGAGGTAGGCGCCAAAAGCAAAAAGCAGCGCGTCCAGCGTATAGCCTAGTATGGAGTTCGAGGGAACAGACTGGTTGAACGGGCAGATGTTTTCCGGCAGTGTGCAGTCCTTGTGCAGGTAGCCATTGAGCTCCTTGACTTCAAGCGTGAACAGGGTAATGGCCGCAAAGAAGGCTGCCGCAAACAATATAACAATTATGCCGACTGCCTTCCTTTTCAGCGAGAACTTTTTCATAAAGGAATAATCCACTCCCCCATTTTTAAAGGTGATTCAATTTTCAGCATTCTGTAAAAGATATTTTTATCAAGTTTACGTCCTGCAGCATGGCGGGCTTCAGAATCTGTACCTCTTCATCAGCAGCGCGTTGCCGACGACGCTGACCGATGACAAAGCCATCGCCGCTGCCGCTATCACGGGATCAAGCTGAAAGCCATAGAATGGATACAGCACTCCTGCTGCCACAGGTATCAGCGCTGTGTTGTAGATGAACGCCCAGAACAGGTTCTGCTTGATTTTCTTTATGGTGTACTTGCTCAGTCTGATCGAACGCGCGACATCCATGATGTCATTCTTCACGAGCACGATACCGCCTGTCTCCAGAGCGATGTCTGTTCCTGAGCCGATTGCTATTCCGATGTTCGCCTGCGCAAGCGCCGGGGCGTCGTTTATGCCGTCACCAACCATCGCCACCCTGTGGCCGTCTTTCTGCAGGGTCTTTATTTTGGCTGCCTTCTCCCCTGGCAGAACATCAGCAATCATATCATCAATCCCGGCCTGCGCTGCTATTGACCTCGCCGTTCTCTCGTTGTCGCCGGTCATCATAATGACGCGCTTGCCCATCTTTTTGAGCTCCGCAACAGCTTCGGCAGAGTTGTCTTTCAGTGTATCGGCAATGGCTATTATTCCTACGATTTTTTTGTTCTTGGCAACTGCTACAACAGTTTTCCCTTTGTTCTCGAGTTCTCTTATTTCCTTTTCCTGCGCCTTGCAGCTGGTTTTGTTCTCTTTCATGAAGAGCTTGTTTCCCACAAGTATCATGTCTTTTCCCACGACAGCAGAAACACCTTTACCGGAATGTGCGCGGAACTTTGTTGCTTTTCGTATCTTTATCCTGCGTCGCCTGGCAACCTCCACGACTGCCTGCCCCAGTGGATGTTCCGAGCCCGCTTCCACGGCTGCGGCCAGCGACAGAACTGCATCTTCCTTTGCACCATAACCAATAATGCCCGTGACCTCCGGCTCCCCTTTCGTGAGCGTGCCTGTCTTGTCGAGCACAACGATATCGACTTTGTGCGCAGTCTCAAGCGCCTCGCCGCCTTTGATGAGGATGCCGTTCTGCGCGCCCAGTCCAGTTCCCACCATGATAGCCGTTGGCGTTGCCAGTCCAAGGGCGCACGGGCATGCTATGATAAGCACAGCCACAAAGGCGGTGAATGCGAAAGCAAACCCTAGCAGCGGGTACCACAGGGCAAATGCTGCAATAGCAATGATTATAACAGCCGGAACAAAATAGGCAGAGACCCTGTCGGCAAGCCGCTGTATAGGCGCCCTGCTGCCCTGCGCCTCCTCAACAAGCCTGACTATCTGCGCAAGCGTCGTGTCTTTCCCGACCTTGGTCGCCCTGAACCTGAAAGTCCCGAATGTGTTTATCGTAGCGCCTATAACTGTGTCACCCTTTTTCTTTCCAACTGGCATGCTCTCACCTGTTATCATGGACTCATCAACATCGCTTTCTCCGTTTGTTACAATGCCATCCACAGGTACCTTCTCGCCAGGCCTGACAACAATAATATCGCCAACTTGGGCATCGTCTATGCTTATCTCAACCTCTTTGCCTTTTCTCATGATATTTGCGGTCCTTGGCTGGAGCCCCATGAGCTTTTTTATCGCATCTGATGCGCGGCCCTTTGCAATGGCTTCAAAGTATCTCCCCAGTAAAATAAGCGTGATTATAAGCGCTGCGGTGTCAAAATATATTTTCCCTTCTATGCCAAGCAGGGCGATGCCTGCGCTGTAGAAATAAGCCGCGCTCGTGCCCACGGCTATCAGCGTGTTCATGTCGGCTGTTTTGTTGCGCAGGGCGATCCATGCACTGCGGTAAAAATCATATCCCACCCAGAACTGTACGATGCCTGCAAGCACGAGAAGAACAAGGTGATGCGCCAGCAGCTGGGGCACAAACGCAAACCATTCCGGGAAACTGCCGAGGAACACGATGACAGAAAGAACTATCCCTATATACAGCTTCCTTTTCAGTTTTTTTGTCTGCTCTGCCGAGGCAGCCTTCATGTGCTCGCTGTGGTCCATGCCTTCGTAATGACCATGATGCCCCTTCTCCGGCATTACAGCCTTGTAGCCGGTTCTGTTTATGGCGTCTGCTATTTCACTTTCGGTGATTTTTGAAGCATCATACTCGACCACAGCCTTTTCAGTGGCATAATTGACGCGGGCAGAGGCGACGCCTTTTTCTTTCTTCAACTTCTTCTCTATGGTGTTCGCGCAGCTGGCGCAGTGCATACCGGAAATTCCCATTATGCAGGTACTTGTAGCTCTTTCTTTATGCTCCAATATAACACACCTTCTCTGCTATTTGCAGAACTTATTATAAATCGATGCAAATATGTACCCAAGAACGTAGGCACCGGCAACTGTTCCGGCAAGGCCGGCAATAAGAAGGCCCCAATTGCTCCAGAAGCCCGGGTAAATCAGGTCCATCGCGGACGGCTGCCGCAGCAGGCCATGCCAGATGTATCCGACCAGATCCATGATGAACGCCACGGCGGCCAATGCCAGCGCAAAAGCCTTGGGATTCAACGTATTTTTCATTTCATTCCCTCCTAGCAGCAAGATGCTCTCTTCTTTCTTTTTCCCATTCGGTTCCCTCCAGATATATCTAATCTAGATATATCTATTGAAGCACTATATATAAATAGTTGCGTAGGGAGATAATCTCATGGAAGCCCAGACAAGCATGACAAAATATTACATACTCGCAGCCCTCAGCAGGAAGGAGATGCACGGCTATGAGTTGATAATTGAGATTGAAAAGATAACAGGGAAAAAGCCCAGCGCAGGCCAGATTTACCCGGTGCTCAGGCAGATGAACGCAGCAGGCTATATGACATTCAAAACAAGGCATGCCGGAAAAAAGAAAATAAAATCCTACAGGATGACCAACAGAGGTGAGCAGTTCTTTTCCGCCATGAGCAAGCGCTTTTCAGCGCTGATAGAGGCTGCGCTGAAGGCAAAGATAAGGGTCTGCGCCCACTGCGGGTGCGAGATAGTCAAGGGCGCCTACAAGCGGGGCGGGGAATACTTCTGCTGCGTTTCGTGCGCGTCCTCCTGCAGGCAAAG
>CAYJRV010000031.1:0-11309 GCA_964372695.1 uncultured archaeon
CCCGGCGAGTCTTATTCTGATGTAGTGAAAAGGGTGGCTGTCGAAAAGCCTGCCAGATCCAGTTGGAGAGATTCGGTTGGCGCGTTCAAAGGTGACAAAAGCGCTGAAAAGGCATTCGATTCGGTGCTGAATGACAGACACACAGTCAAAAAGAGGAAAGACCTTACATGGTAGTCCTTGATTCTGATATTCTTGTTGGCATTCTTAGGGGTGATGAGAAGGCTATTGAATGCATGGACAAACTGGAGCAAAAAGGAGAAAAACTGAACACCACGGTGATAAATGCCTTTGAGCTTTTTGACGGCGCCATGCTCATGGGCGGCAGCGGCAAGCTCGCTAAAGTCGAAAATTTGCTGAAGGCGTTCGGACTGCATGCTTTTAATCTGCCTGCGTCCTGGAAAGCTGCTGAGATATCCTCGGGCCTCAAAAAAATGGGGAAAATAATAGATTTCCAGGATATAGCCATAGCATCCATAGCCCTTCTTCACGGAGAGCCTGTCGTTACTAGAAATATAGAACATTTTGGCAGAATCAAAGGCCTTAAGATAGAGAAATGGTAATCTGAACCTTGGTCTAATGCCCCTGTTGATATTTGAACCTAAGGTTGAAATATCTCGCTTTTAATTTACAAAAGTCAGGAATAATTTATGCAAGAAGAACTGCTCAAACTATGGGAAAATGTTCATGATTTAGACAGGAAATTTTCTGGCAACAACCTTGCGCCTATCATGGGAAATGGCAAAACAGAAAACCCTAAATTCATGTTCGTTTTTATCAACCCGACGTCAAGAAACACAAGCTCCAACCCAAAATGGCAAGGACCTCGATTCCCATTTATCGGGACAAAACAAATATGGAGGATTTTTTATCATGCCGGTATTTTTAATAGTAACTTGATGCAGGAAATAGAATCCGGATCGATATGGGACATTGAATTTACCATCAAAGTTTTAGATTTTTTAAAGTCAATGGACTTTTATTTTACAAACCTTGTGAAATGGACGGGCAAGGATGCCACACTTCCAAACTCGGAAAAAATCAATAGATTTTTGCCAATATTGATCAATGAGATAGAAATTGTAAAGCCGAAATACGTGGTTACTTTCGGTTTAATACCGTTTCAAAGCTTGACGAAATCTACCATAAAACTGGGCAGCTATTATTCTGAAACTATGAAAGCCAAAAAACTGAAGATCTATGAAACACGAATTGGAAAGACGGCAGTAAAAATTATACCATGTTATTTTCCTATTGGAAGAGGAAATCCTAAAAGAGCAGTTGATATTCTTAAATTATTGCAAAAATTGAACTAAGCCCGTTGAACCATTGGATCTGTATAAGGCAGTTCCACTAAACAACCCTTATCACGCTGCAGGCGGGATCGACCTCGACGAAATGCTGCGCAGCCTGCGGGTAAGACTGGCACTGGTTTTCCCTCAAATCGTCTATAGGCTGCCTCGGGTTGTGCGCAACGTCGCAGACCCACCCGGGAACCACGCTCTCGGAAAGGCACGGGCCTGCGGAAATGTCCACGCCGGAAGAAACCGCGTTTTCACATGCCTGAACGCATGCCGCTTTCGCCTGTTCCTTAATTGAGCCTGCATTATCCACGCAGCCGCTGGCAAAAGCCGTGAATAGGAGGAATATCGCCACGCAAGCGCCCCTTGTTTTTACCTTGTCTGGTCTCATATCAATTTTCTCTCTTTCATCTCTTCAAGGATGAGGCCAACTATCTGTTCAGGCTTCTTCTCTGCAACATCTATAACGATGTCCGCCTCCTGCTCCTGGTCGAAGTAGTCGAAGCCGTATATTCGTCTGAAGTTGTCGCGCTCCAGTTTTTCTTTCTCCCGGAGCACGGCTTCAGCCTCCTTGATGCTGATGGAGTCGCGGTTTGCCACTCTCCTCGCCCTTACATCGAAGTCGGCCTTCAGCCACACTGAAAAGTCGGCGAATCCGCGCAGCATGTGTATGGCAAGCTTTGCGTCCATGACGATGTCGCCCGTTGCCGCCATCTCTTTCTGCATAATATCCATCTTGTTATTGTGCTCTGCGCTGCTGCCTTTCTCGCTGTGCCAGAACTCAGAAGTTCTTTTGGTCTCTTCTGGCTCATTAGACACCTCAAGGGCTATTTTCTTCGTATAATTCCCCAGGGAAAAAAATTTCAATCCCAGCTTCTCGGCCAGCAATTTCCCGGCCGTAGTGGAGCCGCACCCCGGCTGGCCTGATATCGCAACAACTGCCATGCTTTCACTTTTTGATAAAGAATTTCTTATACCTATGTTTTTCTGTCGTTGGAAACTAAATTATTTTATCTGGTAACCTTTATGCTGGATAAGCCGTCATCTCCTATAAATATTGCTAACTTCATCAGAAACGCAAAGGTAATTCCTTTCTTAAGAGTATGGGAAAAATGTTAAGTCATGGCATACGGGGATTTCGCCGCATCTGTCAGGCTGAAATATGCGAAAGAACAGGGGAGCCATGCGACCTTCGTGCCGAACAAGAACCTGCCTGTCTACAACTGGTTTTATTACAAGGAGGGGTTTTCCCGCGACCTGGTTTTCTCATTAATAGAACAGTTTGCGCTGACAAAGGATTCTGTCGTTCTTGACCCTTTCTGCGGCTCTGGCACGACGCTGCTCGCATGCAAGCAGCGCGGCGTTTCCGCGGTCGGCCTCGACGTGCTGCCTGTTTCTCTTTTCGCGGCAAAGGTGAAGACGGCAGACTATGACGTGGCGGAACTGAAAGAAATCTCCAGGCCCCTGCTAAAAACAAAGTTCAGGAAGGTCGGCTATGAGTATCCTCCGTTCATGAAGCGCTTCTTCAGCAGGTACGCGCTGGAAGATATATCTGTGTTCAGGGCTTCAGTGATGGAAATAGAACAGAAGAAGTTGCGCGACTTCTTCCTGCTCGCCCTGATCAATGCGGCAATGAAGTGCAGCTACGCCTGGAAGGACGGCGGCGTGCTGAAAATAAAAAAGAGGCCGGTGCCGCCTCTGCGCATAATGCTGCGCCGCGTAATATACAACATGATCCGCGACATTGAACATTTCGAATCCAAGCCCGCCGAAATAGTCGTCGATCAGTGCGACGCGCGCAGGATGAAGCTCGAAGATGATTCAGTTGACGCTGTCATCACCAGCCCGCCCTACCTGAATAACATAGATTACACAAAAATCTATGAGATCGAGCAGTTCATTCTGCACGAGCACGAGAAGCCGGCGCTACGCTCCTATATAGGGCTTAGCCAGGAAGTGCAAAGTGATGTCCTCCCGGAGCTCGATCTCCCGCCCGCGGCTGTCGCCTATTTCACGGACATGCTTGAAGTGATGAAGGAAATGCACCGCGTTCTGAAATCCGGCGGGCACGCAGCCGTTGTTGTCGGCAATGCCTACTTCCCCGGAATTGAAAAGGTTGTGGACAGCGACATGATACTGGCTTATCTGGCAAGAAATATCGGCTTTTCTATGATGGATATTGTAGTGCTGAACGAGCGCTTTGCGCTGGAGAACAGGACGCAAAAGAAAGGCGTCCTCAGGGAGAGCATGATCATGCTCGAGAAGCCCGAATGAACACATGTTTTAATATATTCGGGCGAAATAAGTTTGGTTGTAATCCATGAACCGGATAATCTTCCTCGGCTCAGGCGGCGGCAGGCACATGGTCGCCACACAGATGCGCAGGACGGGCGGCCTGTACTTCGAGTTTGGATTCGGCGATCTTGGAAGAAGCGGGGCTTCTTCGAGATTCCAAAATGCTTCGCATTTTGAGAATGAAAATGATTTCGCATTCTGCCTAGATCCGGGACCCGGCGCCCTGGTTAACGCTATTTCTCTTGGCCTGAAGCCAGAGAAGTGGAAAGGTGTTATTGTTTCTCATCATCATATCGACCACGTAACCGACGCAAATGCAGTCCTGGATGCCATAGTCTACAACGACGAGAAGAGCAGGAAGTACCCGTTCCTGATAGCAGAGGAGCACTGCCTGAAGCAGGGTAAGGGAAAGGACGACCCCTATCCGTACATAACAAAATACCACCAAGAGCTTTCGAAAAAGCTATTTGCAGTGAAAGCCGGCGACCTGGCAAAAGTGGACAAGCTGGAGGCCAAAGCTGTGCGGTCATGGCACTACACGCATAGCATCGGCTTCGCCCTGAATTATGACAGCCTAAAAATAGGCTGCCCCGGCGACGGTGCCTATTATCCCGGTCAGGAAAAGCATTTCGAGGGCTGCAACGTGCTGGTGCTCAATGTTCCCTACCCCAAGGGCTACGAAATCCCGAAGGGCATTCATATGACGCTTGACGATGCGATAGCCCTTGTCCGCGCCATCGAGAACAAGCCCAGGCTGGTAGTGCTCTCGCACTTTTTCCCGACGATACTCAGGGCAAACATGTTCAAGCAGGAGCGCATATTCCAGGAAGCCACCAAGGCGAGGTGCATAAGCGCCGCCGACTTCATGGAGCTGGACCTGGACGTGCTGAAGACGAGAATCCTCCAGCCGGTGAGCAGGTCGCTCTAGCCTCTAGCACTGCTTGTACTGGAAATTTCCCGGCGCAATGACTGCGACGGTCCATCCGGTGCAGATATCCTGTAGCTGGCATGCCGCGAGCTCTCCCGGCTTTATGATTTCCGAGCTCCATTTGCATGGCACTGCGCTGTCGCCAAGAATGACGCGCAGTTCGCTTGTGTCGACCGGGGCTGTCCCGGATGCAGCCACGACAATAAGATTCTGGTTTGCCGACTGTATGAAAATTCTCTGGTCCTGATCCGGCTGTTGTATTTCTGGGCTGTTGTTTGTTTCTGATTTTTGGATGTTTGCACAGCCGGCGATGAGAACAACAGCAATAAGCAGAGAAGCGTATTTCATAACCAGAATTCTTCTCATACATTTAAATCTTGAACTGCAAATAGCATACCATGCTGGGCAAGAACTGGGATAAGGGACTGGAAGCTCCCATATACACTGAATGGAAAGAGAAGAATGCCTACGCATTCATTGACGCCGGGAAACCCGTCTACAGCATCGACACGCCGCCGCCCTACGTGAATGCGCCGATACATATAGGCCATGCTGCCACGTATGTTTACATGGACATGTTCGCGCGCTTCCGCAGGATGAAGGGCTTCATGGTACTTTTTCCTCTGGGCCTTGACCGCAACGGCCTGCCCATCGAAGTTTCCGCGGAGAAGCGCTTCGGCGTGTCCCTGCACGAAACAGGAAGGGAGCATTTCCTCTCGCTCTGCAGGCAGATACTTGAGGAGACGAGTCTTTCTTCCATGGACTCTTTCCTGAAGCTGGGCATATCGTTCAACTCCTGGAAGCTCGGGAGCGAGATGGGCGATGTCTATTTCACAGACTCTGACGACTACCGCGCAATGACCCAGGCGACATTCTTGGACCTCTGGGAGAAGTGCCTGGTCTACGAGGACATGCGCACCAACAACTACTGCCCCGGCTGCCGCACGACGCTGGCCGACGCCGAGGTGGAGTACGAGGAGCTGCCCAGCATGTTCAATGAAATAAAGTTCCGCGTGCCCGAGACAGGCGAGGAGATAATCATAGGCACGACACGTCCCGAGCTCATCGCCACCTGCGCGATGATAATATTCAACCCTAATGATGCGAGATACAGGCATCTCGAGGGCATGACCGCGGTTACCCCTGTCTTCAATAAAAAAGTTCCGATCAAGTCCCACCCTTTTGCAGACATGGAAAAGGGCACGGGCCTGATGATGATGTGCTCCTTCGGCGACCAGGCGGATATAAGATTCTTCAGGGAGCTTAACCTTGTGCCTGTCATAGCGATAAATCAGGACGGCACCATGAACGAGCACGCAGGCCCGCTTCAGGGGCTCAAGGTAAAAGATGCACGTGAAAAAATTATAGAAATGCTTAAAGAAAGGGACCTGCTTGTAGGACAGGCCAGGATACGCCATCGGACCCCGATATGTGAGCGCAGCAAGGATCCTGTCGAATTCATAGAAATGAAAGAGCTTTACCTCAAGCAGGTGGAGTTCAAGGAAAACATGAAAAAAATAGCGCAGGAGCTGAAAATCCACGCGCCGCGGAGCAGGCAGATACTCCTGGACTGGATAGATGCCGTCTCGATAGACTGGCCGCTCTCGCGTCGCCGCTACTACGGGACGGAGATACCGCTCTGGTACTGCACATGCGGGAAGATAATCCCAGGCGAGCGCGGCCATTATGTGAAGCCGTGGAAGGAGAAACCAAAGCACGGCTGCCCGGAGTGCGGTTCCCATGACCTGCGCGGCGACGAGCGCGTCTTCGACACGTGGTTCGACTCTTCATCGTCGCCGCTCTATATATTGAAGTGGCTCGACTACCCCGAGCTTTTTGAGAAATATGCCCCGTGCTCGCTCAGGCCGCAGGGCAAGGAGATAGTGCGGACATGGCTCTACTACACGCTCCTGAAAAGCTACCTCCTCACAGGGGAGAAAATATTCAGGGACGTATGGATTCATTACCACATACTTGACGGCAAAGGCAACAAGATGAGCAAGAGCCTGGGCAATGTCATAGACCCCCACGACATATTGGAGCGCTACGGCGCCGAGCCCTTCCGCCTCTGGTGCGCCATCGAGGGGAATCTGGACAGCTCGGACATGAAGTGCAGCTATGACCGCATCGAGGGCGCGGGCAAGACGCTGACAAAGCTCTGGAATGTCTCGAAGTTCGTCCTGGGCCTCGGCCACCTCAAGCAGGAAGCGGCTGAGCTCCAGGAAGCGGACAGATGGATATTGAGCGAGTTGAACAGGCTCATGGACGCGGCGAACGAAGGCTATGAAAATTACGACTTTCACAATCCAGCAACGGCAATCAAGCACTTCCTATGGGAGACGTTCTCCTCAAACTATGTCGAACTCGTCAAGAACCGCGCATACAACCAGGAGGGCCACTTCACTCAGGCGGAGCAGAACGGCGCGCTCTTCACGCTGCGCCACTGCCTCGAGACGCTTCTCAAGATGTTCGCGCCCATAATGCCTTTCATCACCCAGCACATTTACGCGGAATTCTCCGGCAAGGACATCCACCAGGAGAGCTTTCCCGCGGCGCTTGCGGAATACAAAACCAGTATAACAGAACAGGACATAACAGAGCTGAACAGCACTGTCTGGAAAATCAAAAAGGACAATGGTCTCTCGCTAAAATCTGAGATCCTTTCACTGACATTGCCCCACAAGTTCAAGCCTCTGGAAAAGGACATACGCGCAGCCCACAAACCGCTGGAGATAAAGTACTCGGATATCATTGAAGCCACCATCAAGTGATTTTATGAAGATCGAATTCTTCCCGGTAAAGACGGGGAAGCAAAGGGAGAATTTTCCCTTGGTGGATTGCGTCCTTTCTTCGCTTAAAAAAAACAAGCTGCGGCTGAAAGACGGCGATGTGCTAGCCATCTCCAGTAAATTTGCAGCCCTCTCACAAAACCGTATAGTGAAAATTTCTTCAGTGGCGCCGACAGCAAAAGCAAAGAAGCTGGCCAAAAAAATGAAAATGACCCCTGAATTTGTCCAGCTGGTCCTGGAGGAGTCTGATGCCGTACTTGGCGGCGTCTACGGCTTTCTGCTTGCAGTCAAGGACAACATGATAGCTCCCAACGCCGGCGTTGACAGGTCAAATATATATCCCGGCTACGCAATCCTTTATCCGAAAGACCCCTTCGCAACGGCAGAAAAAATCCGCAGGGAGATAATCGGAAAAACGGGGAAAAAAGTCGGCATAGTCCTGACAGACAGCAGGCTCATGCCCACCCGCATAGGCACGACAGGCGTCGCCGTATCCTGCGCAGGCATAGAGCCTGTCCAGAACTGCATAGGCTGGAAAGACCTCTTCGGCAACCGGCTCAAGTATACGAAGCGCGCCCTGGCCGACGACATTGCGGCAGCCGCAGAGCTGCTCATGGGAGAGGCCGCCGAAGCCGTGCCGGTCGTCCTCGTCCGGGCAAAAAACCCGCCATGGCGCTATACCAACAGAAAAATAAGGAAGGATGAGATGAGGATAGGCTGGAGGAAGGACATCTACATATGCGGTCTGGGTAGTAGAGCTTAATCCGTTTTATGGATAATTGAGTGGTTTATTTATCATATTCTTCAATGTTACAAAATTACATCTGAGATGTTCAAGTTTGCATAGGTTTAATTATTTATAATTACAAAATCCAATTTACAGTGTTCAGGTGTGCATATGGGAATTCGCTACGATGGTATTCTTGCGCATCCAGCCTTTTCTTGACATTTCCTTCTGTTTTATTTAGTCATACCTATAAATTATAGACATCCGTGATATTCCATGGCCGAACAAGAGCATGAAGAAAAACTCAAGACAAAATTCGCCCTGAAAAAGATAGTCAGGCAGCTCTCCGCCATCAAGGGCCGGCACACGGAGCTCGTCACAGTCTACGTGCCGGCAAACTACAGCCTGCACGAGGTGCTCGGCCAGCTCCGCAACGAGCAGAGCACCGCGGATAATATCAAGTCCAAGCCCGTCAGGAAGAACGTCACGACTGCGTTGGAGAAGATCATGCGCCACCTCCAGCTCTTCAGGAAGACGCCCGACAACGGCCTGGCCCTGTTCTGCGGCAACGTCTCGCCCACGGAGGCGAAGACCGAAATAGAGCTCTGGTCCATAGAGCCGCCGGAGCCCGTGAAGACGAAGATGTACTGGTGCGACCAGCGCTTCGTGCTCGACCCGCTGGAAGACATGGTTGCCGAGCGCGAGATCTACGGCCTGATCAATCTTGACAAGAGCGAAGCTTCCGTAGCCCTGCTCATCGGCAAGAAGATAGAAACGATATTCCACAAGGAGTCCATAGTTCCAGGAAAGACGCGGGCGGGCGGACAGAGCAGTGCAAGGTTCGGCCGCATACGCGAGGGCCTGCTCAACGACTGGTTGAAGCAAGTGGGCGAGGCGGCGAACAAGATATTCACCGAGCACAAGGAAGTGCTCGGAATAGTGCTGTCAGGGCCGGGGCCGATAAAGGAGATGTTCCTCAAGGAAGATTACATGTATGCCGACGTGAAGAAAAAAATCATAGGCACTGTTGATACCTCCTACACAGGCCCGCACGGCCTCGAGGAGACGCTGGAGCGCGGCGAGGACTTGCTCAAGGAGCTCGGCGTGACCAAGGAGAAGCTCCTGCTCCAGAAGTTCTTCAACGAGCTCCAGAAGCCCCACGGTCTGGTGACCTACGGCTTTGCCGAGGTGCTGAAGGCGCTTGAGATTGGCGCCGTGGACATGGTAATAGTTAGTGAATCTTGCGAGCTGCGAGTCAAAGAATACGTAAACAATGAGGGGGAATCAAAAATAATTGCCTGGAAACCAGGAGTGGTCATTCCTTCGGAATATAAAATGATCGGCGACATGGACATCATTGAGTTCTTCGAGGAGCGCGTGAAAAAATTCGGCTCCAGGCTCGAGGTCGTGTCTGCCGAGACGCGCGAGGGCCTCCAGTTCGCGCATTTCGGCGGCGCCGGCGCGCTGCTGAGGTATAGCATCTAGCTTGTCGAATCAATGGATAAATAAGTACGAATAAAGAATGATGTTATGTCGAGCTCACTTGCCAGAAAAATCTACACGCCCAGGCCGCCATGGTCGCACAAAGGCGATTACGGTCGCTTGCTCGTTGTCGGCGGCTCTGCGCTTTACTCGGGCTCCCCGATATTCAACGCCCTTGCTGCGTACCGCGCAGGCTGCGACCTGGTGAAGATTGCAGCCCCGGAAAAGGCGGCAGCGGCGATCAAGTCGTACATGCCGGACCTCATCGCATATCCATTGAAAGGAGACTCCTTTTCAGTCAAGCACGTGAAAGCCGTTCTTTCCATGCAAAAAGAATCTGATGCAATGGTGATTGGATGCGGCCTTGGCAGGAACAGAAAAACGCTTGCCGCAATCCGCTCCATCATAAGGAAAACAAAAATCCCTTCAGTGCTTGATGCTGACGCATTGCATGCAGTCGATTTCAAGTTGAACAAGAATTTCATTCTGACACCCCATAGCCATGAATTTTATGTCCTCAGCAAAAAGAAAGTTGATGCCGGGATTAAGCAAAGAACTGCAGCTGTGAAAAATCTTGCTGCAAAGCTGGACTGCATTGTTCTTCTCAAGGGACACATAGACGTGATCAGCGACGGCTCCCGCTTGGCATTAAACAATACAGGCTCTGCATTCATGACCAAGGGAGGCTTCGGCGACACGCTTGCCGGGATATGCGGCGCCCTGCTGGCCCGCGGCGTCAGGCCGTTCGAAGCCGCATGCGCCGCAGCATGGATCAACGGCAAAGCTGGAGACCTCGCGGCGAAGAGGCTTGGGGAAAGCGTCATGGCTTCTGACCTTATTCGGAAAATTCCAGATGCAATAAGAATGTAATAAAATAAGCAGAGGAAAAAGTCATCACGGAATCGTGATGTTTACCTTGGGAGCATTCTCAGCACCCTCGACCGCATTGAAGTAAGTTCTCTCATGGAAGCCAAACCAGCCTGCAATGATGTTTGAAGGGAATACCTTGACAGCCGTATTGTACTCCGCAACCGCGTTGTTGTAGCGCGTTCTAGACACTGCGACCATGTTCTCTGTCTCCGCCAGGTTGTCCTGCAGGGAGATGAACTGCTGGCTGGTTGTCAGCGTCGGGTAGTTCTCCGCGACGGCGAATATCGTCTTGAGGGCGCCCTCTATCTGGTTTGTCGTCTGCGCCTGCGCCTCCGGGTTTCCCTGCTGGCTCATCCACTGTGTGCGCAGAGCTGTCAGGTTAAGGAGGACACTCTTCTCGAAAATGGCATAGCTCTCGGCAACATTAATGAGATTTGGTATCAGGTCAACGCGCCTCTGGTACTGCGTCTCCACATTGGCCCAGGCGTTGTCAACGCCCTGGTTCAGTCTTACCAAACTGTTGTACGAGCCCCAGACAGTGCCGGCAAGGATGAGAATGACGAGTATGATAACGCCGATGCCGATCCATTTTTTCGGGAAGCCTGAAGCCTGCTTTGCCATGCCTACCACTTGATTAATCAAGATTAAAAAGGTTATAATTGAACAATAATGTCGGAGATGGGTTTAGGATAAAGGTGCTATGCAGAAAATTCCAAAAACTGGCACTAAAATTAACTCCAGTTTTACTCTACTTTTTATTCACACACCAAACATAAAATTGTAAACTAAAGGATGCACTCAGGATACGTATACTGAAATTCTTTAACTCTATTTCTTAGATGTAAAGATCATATCTTTCTTATATGTAGAGGAATGTGCAGAATTCACCTAACGTAAATACATGACTCTTTGCGTCTTTG
>CAYJRV010000032.1:0-10094 GCA_964372695.1 uncultured archaeon
GCCGCTGGAATTTTTTTCTTGATCCATCGTCTTAATACCTCTTGGCATTCATGCAAAAAGAAGTCTTAATTTATTCTATTATTCCTCTGGGATTTATAGGTATTCATGCGCTGTCGTAGCCGACCATGGCAACGGCAAACGGCTTGCCAAGCTTTGTACCAAGCTCGCGCTGGTTTCCGCTGAATTTGTCGATCCTGATGTTTCCTATTTTTTCAACAAGAAAATCGGGGCAGTTGCTGGCGATTATTACTCTCTTTATCTTTCCGGCATTCACTGCCGCAGCTATCTCTTTAGTGCCTATGATTCCCTGCTTGTCAGGCAGTTTTGCTACCAGTTCCATGTAATTCACTTTTCCGTCGTTTGTCTGGGCTTTGGTCTTGCCAAAGCAATAAACCATCAAAATATTGTCTCTTCTTCGCCATCAACTTCATTTTGCAAACGCGGCTTTGCGAAAGAAGCTGGTGTCTATTTCTTCTTCGCCATCAGCTTCATCTTTTCCGCGTCCACTGTCAGCTTCACCATGCCTGTTCCTATCGGCGGCAGCTGCCCGACAAGCACGTTCTCTATTATTCCCTCGAGCCTGTCGGTCTCGCCGTAGAAGGATGCGTTGATCAGGTGCTTCTTCGTTTCCTCGAAGTTTGCCCTCGCCAGCACGCTTGCCTTCTTGCCCGATACGCCGTAGCGCCCGATATCTCTTATCGTCCCGTCAAACGTCATCATGTCGGCCAGCAGCATGAGGTGCCTGACATCCACGTCAAGGCCCTGCTCGTCCAGCGTTTCCTTCGCCTCGCGCAGTATCACGTTTCGCGCGGCCTCTATACCGAGCACTTCGTAGACCTGGTGTATGTCATTGGTCCTCGTCCTGGCCACGTCTATGTAGTCGAGCTTCAGTATCTTTTTCAGGTTGGTCCCGGTTGTCTGGATTATCCAGTCCTCGCCCTCCTTGATCACCACGACATTCTCGATGCCCTTGACTCCTGCGACATGCAGCTTCAGGATCTTGTTCTTCATCTTCCTGAGGCTTTTCACGTCGTCCATCTTGGGTTTTATGTATATCTTGTTCCCGTGGAATTTTACTTCCGCGTCCTTGGCGCTTTTCTCCACGGCCTTCTTTACGAAGTCCCTGTGCTCGTCCCTCTCAAGCTCGATCTCGATTCCCATGTTCACGAGGTCTATTGAGTCCGACACTATGATATCCGATATCTTCGATTCCTTTATCTGCCCGGCCACTTCCTTTGCCCTGTTCTTGTCGTTGTACTGTTCCTTGAGGTAGACGATCATGTTTTTCTCGAACGTCTTCCTGGCGTCGAATATCTCTATGAGCCTTGGCAGTCCCTGCGTGACCTTTGACAGCCTGTCGGACTGCGAGGCCAGCGTGTAGGAGCGCATCGTCATCTGGGTGGCTGGTTCGCTGATGCTCTGCGCCGCAATGGTCCCGATGGCCTCGCCCGGCTCGTACATGTAGCGCTCGAGGCGCTGCTTCAGCTTCTCGAGCTTCTCCTCCCTCTGCCTGCCCTCGATTCCGTTCTTCTTGCAGTACTTCTCGAATTCTTCCATGATTTTTTTCGGGATTTCCATATCACGCAGCTCTCCTATGTTTCGATCCAAAGTTAACTAGACGGCAGCCCTGACGGCTATTGATCTCATCGGCATTTCATATAGCTTTACTTTTCCTGCCTTTTCTAATCTTTTTGCGGCACCATGTAAAACTGGATAGGGCCATGACCCAGTGCTATGAATATATTGAACCGAAAGATCCCTGGTGTCAACTGAACCTTCAGCGGCTAGCACCCTTTCAAATGATTTCATTGCTTCAGCATCATAACTTTTCATTAATCTCATCTTATCCAACCATCCTCTCTATGTCAACCTGTCCCGCGTCGCTCTTGGCCGGGTCTATGCCGTCCTCGCCGGCCACGAACTGTATGATGTGGTTCTTGCTGTCGCGCACCGTGCCGTCATATTCCACCCTGAGGTCCTGCAGCGCGTTGACCAGCCGGCGCTCCATGTAGCCCGACTGCCTTGTGTGCAGCGATTTGTCCATGAGGTTCTCCCTGGAGTTCATAGCGTCGAAGAAAAATTCATACGGATCAAGACCTTTCTTGTAGCCGTGGCTGACAAACCCCCGGCTCTTCAGCCCGAGGTCGCCCAGCGCAAAGTGGGGGAGCGTCCTGCCCAGGTAGCCCCTGTGTATTCTCTCGCCCTCAAGCGACTCCTGCCCGACGAAGGCGCACATCTGCGTGAGGTTCACGAAGCTGCCCCGCGCTCCTGTCCGCGCCATTGTCACTGCGGAGTTCATCGGAAGGTCGGCTTTTATGACCTCGCTTGCGTCGTTTGATGCCATGCCGCCCAGCTGCAGTATCCTGTTCTCCAGGGTCATCTCAGGCGTCATGCCGACCATTGCGGTGAGCCTGCCGGCATTGTAGTCCTTCACAAGCCTGTCCGCGTTGGTTTCGTATTCCTCGACAATGGAATCGATCCTCTTCCTCGCCCTGTCGCTGATATCCATGTCGCTCAGGGAGATGCTGAACCCCCTCTTTGTCACAGTCTCGAGCGCCATTCTGGTGGCCATGTCAATGAACCGCTTTGCCGTCTCGGCGTCGTATCTTCTCTCGATTATGTCAATCAATTTGCCCTTCTTCTCGCCCATGGCATTGTCGTCAACAACGCCCTTCTTGAGCACGCCGTTCTTTATCACGACCCACGAGTCATGCGTGCACTCCTCAGGGTCGCACTTGCAGCTGGCCGAGGTCGCCTTGAATGTTATGCTGAGGTCCTTCGGCAGAAGCAGGCTGAACAGTTCCTTGCCCGTGTACTCGTCCTTGATCTCGAAGTCCTCGATGCCAACGCCGAAGAGTAGTGATGCCGCTTCTTTTCTGGAGAACTTCGCCTCTTTTCTTGTGAGCATGTAGAGACCCGTTATGTGGTCATGCTTGCACGCTATTATGGGCTTGCCGTAGCGCGGCGACCGTATGTGGTTCTGGACTGACATGAGCATCTCCGCCTCTGTCTGCGCCTCCTCTGTCTGCGGCACGTGCAGGTTCATCTCGTCGCCGTCGAAGTCTGCGTTGTACGGTATGGTCACGGCAAGGTTTATCCTCAGCGTCCTGTAGGGCATGATCTTGGCCTTGTGCGCCATCATGCTCATCCTGTGGAGCGACGGCTGCCTGTTCATTATCGTGATGTCCTCGTCCATGAGATGCCTTTCGACTATGTAGCCAGCATCAATCTCTTCGGCGATGTCTTTCTTGTTCTCGTCTGTTATCTTCTTGCGCACGCCGTCTGCGCGTATGACATAGTTGGCTCCCGGATGCGTGCCCGGGCCGTTCAGTATAATCTTCTTCATCTCTTCCTTGTTGTTCTTGTTGACCTTTATCGGGACCGTCAGCTCCTTGGCGATCTCTTCCGGAACCCCCACTTCTGCTATCGAAATGTAAGGATCCGGAGAAATGACTGTTCTCGCGGAGAAATTCACCCTTTTTCCCGAGAGGTTCCCCCTGAATCTTCCCTCTTTCTTGCCAAGCCTCTGCATGAGCGTCTTGAGCGCGCGTCCGGAGCGGTGCCTTGCCGGCGGCAGCGTCGAGATCTCGTTGCTCATGAGCGTGGAGACATGGTACTGCAGCAGCTCCCAGATGTCCGCAATAATAAAGTCTGGCGCACCGATCTCCAGGTTCTTCTTCAGCCTCTCGTTTATGCGCACAACGTCCACGAGCTTGTGCGTGAGGTCGTCCTCGCTTCTTTCTCCTGTCTCAAGCGTGATGCTGGGCCTCACGGTTACAGGAGGTATGGGCAGTATCGTGAGCACGAACCATTCGGGCCTGCCGCCCCTTATCTTCAGCAGCGCGACATCCTCGTCGCTTATCTTTTCCAGCCTTTGCCTGACCTCTTCCGATGTAAGCTCAAGGCGGCCTTCCCTGAATGACGTGGGCTTCTGGAATTCTATCTCCTTCTGTTTCTCGCCGCAGTGCGTGCACGTCATCTTCCTCTTCTTGTAGAGTTCGTTGACGGGCTTCTTCATCTTCACGATCTCAGCCTCGGTGGCGAGCGGGCACGAGCATTTCCTGCAGATGCCCTTGAGTATCATGTAGATCTTCTTGCCGTAGAGCGGGTGCACCACCGGCTTGATGAGCTCCAGGTAGCCGAAGTGCCCCAGGCACTGCCCTATCGTCCCGCCGCATGTCCTGCAGCGCAGTCCGGGATCCACGACCCCGAGATGCAGATCTGTCAGCCCGCCGTCTATCGGGTATCCGTCCGGGTCGTACAACTCTGCGTGCTCTATCTTTATGGCTGCCATCTCCTTGATCATCTTCGGAGACAGGAAGCCGAACTCGAGTTTCTTCAGTTTCGCCATGGTTATCGCTCTCAGGTATTTGCCGTCAGATTTTCTCTATGGTATTTTATTGAATCCAATTGCTCTCTGATAGCTGCTCCGGGAGATTTCCCAATTTCTGCCAGTCTTTGGGGATTTATGATAATGTAATATTCTTCTCGATCGGAACATGTCCATAAGCATGTTGTCGGGGAAAATCTGTCTTTTGTTGATTCCGGCAACAGCAATGTTATCTTGTCGACATTGAAAACTGCTGTCTTTAGACAGCAGATGCAGCAAGAAGTTTTGCTTCTTGCGCACGCAAAGAGTCTTCGGCTCTTTGCTGTGAAACACAATGTCGGCGGGATCACATCTTCCAACACAGCAAAGATTTCTGAGGTCTTTGCGTGCGCAAAGAGTTCCACTCTTTGCTGCAAACCAGCACCTTGAGGTGCTGGTATTAAGGAAGATATGATATCAATACTAGTTAAACCTGCGTTTTCCTTTTCTCGTTTTAATAATCTGAAATATTGCGGATTGGCTGTTGGCACGAATGCGGCGCTACAAAATTCTTCAGGTTCCGCATAACGAGCCTCTTCTGTTTCGTACATCATGTCTATTCCTCCGCCACCAGCTTCGGGTATATTCCCATGCACTTCAGCTCGTCGAGCATGAGCTTGAACGCGTATGCGATCTCCACGTCGATGATCTTGCCCTTCTTACACACCGGGCAGTACTTCTTGCCCTTGACATAATCTTCCACCGCGACGAGGCCGCACTTCTCGCAGATGGGAACCTTGTGCTTGTCCGAGCTGAACCTCTCCTTCAGCAGCAGCGCGGCGCCGTGCGCTATCAGACAGTCTTTCTCCATCTCTCCCAGCCTCAGGCCTCCCTGCTTTGCCCTTCCTGCTGTTGGCTGCTTCGTGAGCAGCGTCACAGGGCCCCTGGCGCGGGCCTGCAGCTTGTTCGCGACCATGTGGTGCAGCTTCTGGTAGTAGCACGGGCCCACCAGGATGGTTCCTTCAAGCCTCTTGCCTGTCACGCCGTCGTACATGGCCTCGCGGCCATCATCCCTGAACCCGGCTTTGACCAGCGTCTTTCTCAGCTCTTCTTCTGAAATGTTGTTGAATGCCGATGCGTCGACGCGCATGCCGGTAAGGGCGGAGACCTTCGATGCGAGGATCTCTAGAAGCTGGCCTATCGTCATTCTGCTCGGGATTCCGTGCGGGTTGATTATGATGTCCGGTACGATTCCTTTGGAGGTGAATGGCATGTTTTCCTCCGGGACTATTATTGAGACAACGCCCTTCTGCCCGTGCCTCGAGGTGAACTTGTCCCCCAGCTCGGGCTGCCTCTCGCTGCGCACGTTTATCTTCACGAGCTTGTTGCCTGCCGCCGTTTCCGTGACGAAGACGTTGTCTATGATCCCTTCCTCGCCGTGCCTTATCACCTCGCTGGTTTCCCTCCGGTTCTCTGTCTCGACCATGAACGACTCCACCGGGCCGAAGAACCGGAGCGGCGAGACCTTTCCTATGAGCACGTCCCCTGAGTTGACCTCGATCTCCCTGTTCACGATGCCGTCCTCTGCGAGGTTTGCGTAGGCCTCTTCCGTGCGGTAGCCGTTGATGCTCTTGTCCGGTATGCAGATCTGGTCCTTCTCGATGCCCCAGTAATTTTTCTCTTCTGACGCGTAGCAGCGGAAGAAGAATGACCTGCCGAAGCCGCGCTCCACTGAAGCCTTGTTGAATATTATTCCGTCCTCCATATTGTAGCCGTAATAGCTCATGATCGCTATGACAATGTTCTGGCCCTGCGGGTGCTCGGCCATGCCCACCTCTTCGCCCACTACAGTATTCACCAGCGGCAGCTGCGGGTAGACAAGCACGTCGGCTTTCGTGTCGGTCCTGAGCAGGAAGTTTGATGCGAACAGCCCCAGGGACTGGCCGGACATCTTTGCCCCGAAGTTCACCCTGTCACCGCGGTTGAAGACAGGGAAAGGCACGAGCGATGCAGATAGCCCCAGTATGACAGACGGGTCGATCTCGAGATGCGTCTTCTCCTTTGTGATGTCGTCCTTGCCCAAGGCCACGGATGCGTTGTTCTCCTCCTCGGCGTCCAGGTATTCGATCACGCCTTCCTTGATGAGGTCGTTCCATGTAGTCTCGCCTGACTCCAGTCTTTCGATGTGCTTTTCGGTGAGCCTCGATTTTCCGTTCTCGACAACGACGAGCGGCCTCATGAGCCTGCCTGCGTCCGTGTTGATGTGCACCTCGTCGAAGTTCTGAACATAGGCTACGCCTATTGTCGGCGATATTGCCCCGCTCCTGCGCTTTGCTCTGAGCCTGTCCACGATCTTCTCGGGCTCGTCAGTGAAGCCCGCTATGAGCCCGTTGAGAAATATTATGTTTTTTGTGCCCTGCTCCTTGGCGCACAGCTCCATGAGCATTTCGCGCTCCTTCTTGCTGGCCGTTTCCGAGATGAGCGCGAAGACTGCCATGTACTTTCTCAGCCCTATGTTCACTCCCTCGGGCGTTTCCTCGCAGCAGAGCCTTCCCCAGTGCGTTGCGTGCAGCGCCCTGGCCTCGAAATGCTCCTGCGATGCCGAGAGCGGCGAGATCACGTTGCGGAGGTGCGCGACTGTTCTCACGTAGTTGGTCCTCTCCAGCCTCTGGCACACCCCGGTGCGGCCGCCTATCCACTGGCCAGTGGCCATGTGAGATATGATGCGCTTTGTCAGGTAATCCGACTCGACTATGGACTTGATCGACGGCATCTTGCCCCTCTTCACGAGCTTCTGGTACGAATAAACTATCCTGGAGACGAGGCCGTACTTCCCGAGCAGCACCGACCGGAACAGAATTTCCATGAAATCGCCGACCTGCTTCAGCCTCTTGTTCTCGTAGTGGTCGATGTCCTGCTCCCTGGCGTTCCTGAGGCCAAGGCGCAGGAGCTTGCGCACTACCTTGGACATGTAAAGTGCCTTCTGCATCCGGTCTTTTTTCGTCTGCCCGAGATGGGGCAGCAGGTATTTGTCGAGGATATCATTCACCCTCTTGTCCCTGTACTCTTTCTGCGGGATGCGCAGCTTCTTGCCCATGTACTCCCTGGCGTCCTCTGCGGTCTTCACGTCGAACTCGTAGAGGTTGAAATAGATCTCCTGCATCTCGTCCTTGCTGTCTGTGATGGCTTCTATTATGTCTTTGTCGCGCTCCATCCCGAGGGCGCGCAGGAGCACGACCACTGGCAGCTTCTTCAGATTGGCGAACGATATCGTTATTATTCCACCCTTCCTCTCGAGCATGTGCCTCTGGACGAAGCCGGCCGCCTCCGAGTTTATTCTGGCCGTCTCCATCTCGGCCTTCTTCTCGATGATGGGCCTGTTTGCCAGCACTTCCTCGACAACCACGATTACGCGCTCTGTGCCGTTGATTACGAAATATCCGCCCGGGTCGTCCGGGTCCTCCCCGTTCTCCACGAGCTGCTCGCGCGTCATGCCGTTCAGCGTGCAGAGCTTTGACTTGAGCATTATCGGCAGGTCGCCCAGCTTCACTTCCTGCGGCTCCTGCTCCACGCCGTTTATCACCGGGATCATCTCCACGAATATGGGCGAGGAGTAGGTCAGGTCCCTTATCCTGGCTTCGCTCGGCGTTATGTTCCTGACGGCGCCGTCCGCCTCCTTGGTCTGCGGCGGCGGCACCCTGACTTTGCCCAGCCTTATCTTGAACTCCGCGAGCTCCGGCGTCTCGAGCTGGATCTCGCCGATCTCGTCTATGATCTTCTGCAGCCTGAAATCGAGGAACTCGTTGAAAGAATTAATCTGGTGGTTCACGAAGCCTACGGAATTTTTGTACGACCGGAGCAGCGTCTGGTATTCTCTCATGGTGGCCACCATGCTCAAGTGCCTGCGCCTCCCGGAGCAGAAGGCATTCTCCCCTTTAGGCAGCTTCTGGTGCGGTCTGTTCATTCGGCGAAGCCAAGGCTAGCTTTTGCATTCTGTCTGCTAATGGGGAGAAATTCGAGCAACATGAATTCCTCTACTTTCAACAGATAAATATTAATAGGTTTCTGTCGGATTTTTGGGTCAATTATCTTCTTGGGTAACCTCTTCCTTTGAAGCCTTCACCGATTATCGCTCTCAACGTCTTTTGATAAGGTTGAAGGGCGGCAATGCCCGTGTTTTCAATGTAAACATGGTGCATCCAGATGCACCCCAAACATGCAGGATTGCCTTGAGAATCTCTGGGATAATTCCTGTCCATGTTTCCCGGATGAATTCCCAGAAAAAAAGGATTACCATGAAGCTCAAAGCCGGCGCGCTCTAATTCTTCTCTTAATTTCAGTCCGTCGCTTCTTGAGAGATTTGTTGCTATCCGTTCAGCATTTTCCATAGCCTAATAGAAAGCATCAACTTTTATAAATACACTAGTCCTTCACGAAATAAGCGCAGTCGGAAAGTCACACGACAACCCTGTAATAATAAATCTCCCCCGCGACTTGGCTCCTTCTCGTGATGCGCACGACGTCTCCGCGCTTGCCGCCTATGGCCTTTATCGCCTGATCCGCGCTCTTGATGCGCGGCAGCTGCTTGAGCGAAACGTTCATTTTTTCCAGGAACTGGCTCTTCTCTTCCTCGGTCATGAGCTCCTGCTTCGGCACAAGCTCGTTCTCGAAGATGTTGATCTCTTTCTTGTCGTCCTCTTCCTTGGGCTTTGCTGCCATGAGAATTCACCGATCAGAATAATCGCAGGCGAAAGCTTATAAGCGTTCTACCGCGCTATTTTGAGGCAAAATACTTAAACGTATCGGATAAGATAAAAAACAACCTAACCGATATATATCGGATAGGCAGAAATCGAAATTAAACGATATTGATGGGCTCGACGGGATTCGAACCCGCGACACCCGGCTTAAAAGGCCGATGCTTTCGGCGTGCTGTTGCACACTACCAGGTTTCTCGCAATCCCCTTGGCGCATTCATCAAAGACGTTTCTTAATATTTTTGATGAAACTTTTTGTAAAAGTTTCAAAGGGATTTGCTCTGAGCTACGAGCCCAAGCGCCTCGGCCGGGATTCGAACCCGGGTTTGCTAACTATTGTCCCGCAGGGCAACAATTCGTAGCCGGTCTGCAACCTTTTCCGTCAACGCTTTTTGCGTTAGCAAAAAGGGTTGTGACAGGGCTACATGCTAGACCATTGTGCACCAGTTCTTTTTTGATGGGCTGGTCCTACACCACCGAGGCTTAAACCATATAGTATTCTGTTTTTCTTGTGTACTAATCTTAAATATGGTAGTATATAGTGTTTTATAAGCTCAGAATTTTTTCTTGATGCGTAGAACTCAATTTCAATCCATCTCCCTTCTATAACTCTATCCCCTATTCTTGTCGTCCTTTTCCGTTCTGTTATCTGAACGCTACAATTCAACAACTTTTCAATGCCGTGAATAAGCATTAAAGACACCTCGTTTGTAGCAATGCGAATGACGCACTGGGGATAAGTGGTTTTTCTTTTTACTCTTATATCACCATCGCCATCAATTAGGCCGGCTAAATAAGGGCCGAATGTTTCTATTTTTTCAGTTACCCATTCGGGAGTTATCTTCGGTTTGTCTATAGACAACCCCGGATGAGTTAGTACTTCTACTATGCTATTGCCAGTTGCATGAGCTTGATACTGTCCGTTTGAGAGTTGATGGATTTTAAGATTTTTGTTTATGACAATATTCGACAATTGAGAACTTTGATTAACCTTTGGATTTTGTTGTTCGCTGATATTTGTGCCGCCG
>CAYJRV010000033.1:0-9455 GCA_964372695.1 uncultured archaeon
GGCCGTTTCCGAACTGCCAGAAGCCTTCATACTGCGGCATGCCTTCAAACCGCGCCGTCTTTTCCTCATTACTGAGCGCCGAGAAATTCCTGAAATCTCCACGGAGCTCGGCTATGCTCATGGTTACGAACCTGTAGCCGTCTGAGTTGAAGTGGTTGATTCTTATTACATAACTTTTATTGTCTTCCGGCATTGGCAAGAAAAGCGGTGTTGGTCTGTCCTTGAGGGAGCTGTACAGACTTTCCACTGTTCCTTTGCTTTGGTAAGCTGCTGCCGAAAGTGCAGGACCCAACAGGAGCGCTGCGCTTACCGCGGTCTTGATAAAATATCTTCTTCCGGTTTGCATGCCATTTCTTATGCCGCAAAAAAATTTAAGCAGCTGGGCGCATTTCGCCAAGACTACGGGGGAATCACGGGTTTGGCCAAAAACAGAAAAAGTAATATACTCCCTTAACCTACTATATATCATGATCGAGGAAGACAAGTGCCGCCATCTCTTTGAATATGTCATGGGCAGCAAGGTCTGCAAGCGCTGCGGCCTGATGGAGCGCTACAGGAGTCCCGTGTACGCCTGAGGCTCTTTGGTGCTCGCGGCAATTCATGCTATGCTTTTTCTGTCGGTCTCGTTGTTGACTATTATGGGGCAGTGGGATGAAAATAAAGTCCGGGGTCCGAGGCTTACTTTGCTTGCATTGAACTGCGCCATGAATTGCTCAACTTTTCCCGGCAGGCCGATGGGGTCGCCGAATATGCACACGAAATCCCTGTCGAAAGAAAACTTCCTGATGTCAGTCCCCTTTTCATCGAGCACTATCATCTGTACATTTTTCTTGGCATACTCCCATACAAGCCGCTCGAAGCTCTTCTTCGCGACCTTGATGCCCGTGCGCACGTGAGTTTCCTCGTTCAGCCCCAGGTCCAGCCCTTTCTGCAGCGCGAATTTTATGTACTGCGCGACAGAGCGCTCGTCGTGGAAGAGCCCGCGCATCCCCGAGCCGGTGAAAGTCACGACCTTCGGGCCGTGCTGTGGCCCCTCGAGCACTGCGTGGAAGATTGTGTCCCTGCGGACATCGCCGGAGAGCCACAGCGCGTTCTGCGCAGCGGCGCACACACTGTCCAGCTTGCCCTGTTTCGGCAGCTTGTTGATGTCGAAATCAGGGCTCGTTCTCGCCTTCCGCGCCCGCATGATGAATACGCGCATGGGTAATATCTGGACGGAACGGATTAAAATGGAGTCCCGGCTGTTTCTGAAGAAGCTTACGGGAATCGGATGTAGGAGTTTTTCCAGGCTCCGAGTTAAAAATGGGGTCGGAGTACGCCTTACCGTGAGTTAAATCCTCTCAAAGCATTTCAATGTTTGAGGCCAAGACTGTTGACTATAGCCTCTTCAACTTCTTTCATCTTCCGGGGAGAAAGCTTCCCGTAATTTTTAATGATTCTGGTCTTGTCTATAGTCCGGATTTGGTTGAGAAGAATTGTTGATTTTTCTTTTAGAGGTGAATTTGCTTGGTCAGTCTCTACATTTGTAGGAAATTGTTTTGAAAATACTTTTGTAGTGAGTGGAGCCACAATGGTTGTCGGGCTTAACTCGTTTCCAATATTGTTCTGGATGACAAGAGCCGGTCTTGTTTTTCCCTGCTCCGAGCCGATTACAGGATCCAAATTTACCAGAACTATGTCTCCCCTTCGAATCAAGGCCATTGGCTATCCGCCTGCTTCCATTCCTTGCTCGTCTTGGAAAGCTCGTCTCTCATTTCAAGATAGCCTTCTTTCATGAGCTTTGCTTTTTCTCTGTCCTTCTTTTTCTCTATGCGGACAACAAGCTCATCATCTGTCGTTATCTTTTCAATGTCGACGACTTCCTTGGGAATTATTATACCCATTGAATTGCCCCATTTTTTCGGTTTTGCTGTGACCTCCATACATATCAACAGTATAACTTATGTATAATTACTATTTAAAGATAGTTGTAATAAGAGTGGGGTCGGAGAGATTCGAACTCCCATGGGCAGTTTTGGAGACTGCTGTACTAACCTGGTTATACTACAACCCCGCAATAGCCAAAGAGGCTTTGTGTAATTAGGGAATTAGAGATTAAAAGATTTCAGCATTTATTCAAGCATGGAAACGGAGGAACAACTGTTAGAGAGCCTCGAAGCGATGCCAAGGAACTACGCGCTTGCCTGCAAATCAGGAAGCTCCAAGTTCTATTTTTCCCCGGCGACGCATATCGTAGGCAATGCGCTGAGAACAGGCCCCGAAGTGCTGGAGAGGCGCATGAGGGCAACGCAGGCATATCACCGCAGGGGACACAGCTACGAGCAGCTGTTTCCGTGGCCGGACAGCCTGCTTGCCGACGGGAATCCTTACGCTGCCGTCAGGAAACGCGTGAAAAGGAAGGAAGGAACTTACACGCTGCTCGACCTGCAGCCGCATGAGGCTGTTGCGGACCTTCTTCTGGAAGGCAACGTCCTCACCGCATCCGTAAGCTCCAAGAGCGGCCGCGGCCGCTACAATGCAAGCCTGAAAAGCGCATACCTGAATCATGAAGGCGACTTCGATATCGCTGACATGCAGTGCGGCTGCGAGGACCATTTCTGGGACCGGAGCAAGGGCGGCAACACGCAGACGATAGTCGAGTGCCTGCATATAGCCGCCATGGAACAGGAGCTGTATGAAAGAATGAACTTCGGCGACAGGAACAAGGTCCCGATGGGGATGAAAACGGACAGGAAAAGGCCTCCCACAGGCTTATTTTCGCCCTTCACATTCACCCAGAACTGGTACCGCGAGGACGGCAGGATGAAACCCATAAGCAGGCACAGGGCGGCGCTGGAAATGGACGTTCTTGTGGCGCACTACGTCACAGGCAAGACATTCTACGGCATAAACCAGAGCATGCTGAACCTTCCCAACCTGTATTCCTCACAGCTGGCAGAGAGCATAATGAAAGGGGAAACGACATACGAAATAATAAAACAGAGGAGGAAATCAAGACGGTCTCCTAAGGCCGAGGCAGATGCAGAGAAATACCTTTTCCGCCAGCTTCATAGGCATCTGATGGCTCACGGCTACCACTATGACGGCTTTTACCTGGAGATGGGCCGGCCGGCCATGCGCTTCGAGGGCGAACAGGCTTATGCGGGCCTCGTCTTTTCCAGCGAATACCCGCCGTTCTACGTGCTGAGAATGAAGGGTGGCAGGGGGCCGCACCACCTGGCCAAGGATGAAGGGGAAACAAACCCCTTTGCTCAGCTCAACTACAAGCAGGGCAGGATAGACGACAAGACACGGAAGGTCACGGCGACCACCGTGAGGCTGCCCAACAGGCTGGCACTACCCGAGACAAGCAGGCATCTTCTCGTCCCAATACCCGAGGTCCTGAGACAGCGATACAGGCAGCTTATTCAGAAATACAGCAGGCACCCGTCCTGGGACCTGACGAAAGCGGGGCTTGCCTAGCTTGCAGCGGCTATTTGTCACTATTTTCGCGTGGTGACTGTAATAAACATATTTAAAGCTTGTGCCCGGCGCAATGCTTAAATAAGGCATGCGGTATGAAGTAATGGGTGTGTAAAAAATGAAAACTGCTAGACTTGGCGAACTGGCATTCCTCGCCTTTGTTGTCATAGCCATTTTGGCTGGACTGGCAACATTTGCGGTTCCGGCGAACCAGCTCAGCATAGTGACTGCTGTGCTCGTCGTGCTCGGAGTGATTGTCGGTTTGCTTAACGTTTCGGAGAAGGAAACGACTCCGTTCCTGGTGGCAGCGATAGCCCTGCTCGTTGCTGGCACAGCAAGCTTCGGCGTGCTGGGCAGCGTCGGCACGGTTATCGAGAACATCCTTAACTTCATAGGCGCATTCGTTGCCCCCGCGGCAGTGATTGTGGCTATAAAGGCTGTTTATGCCCTAGGCGCAAAGAAATAAGCAAGAAGCTTCGGCTTTGAGCTTTTTTTCTTCTTTTTTCCATTTTCTTTTATCTAAGTCTTTTTATCTAAGAATCTTCCAACTTACAACAGCCCGTGAATCCTCGCGCAATGCGCCAGGGCTCATGAAAGGGATTTTGCCCTGAACTTGCTGGCTACAGGGGCAGGGAATGTAAATTCACGCCCTGCCGGGGATCAGGCAGCGCCCTTCTTCCGCTTCCTGGCGGCTGTTATGGCGGCCTTTTTGTAAGTTTTCTCCACCTCCGACCTGCCCTTGTCCTGCGCCGCCTTGGAGACGAAGCGGGATGCAACCGTAGTGTACAGTATGGTAGTTATTATCACCACGAATATTATGTCAGAGAACACGGCAGCTTCCTTGATCCCCGCGGCCACAGGCAGCTGCGCCAGCACCGCTGCAGCCAGCCCCTTGGGCAGCATTATGCGCATGAGATTCTTCTCCGCCTTTGTGACGCCCATGCCGAGAGCGCCTATCTGGACGACCACAAGCCTGGTTAATATCAGGACCAGCGATATCACGAGGCCAAATACAATATAAGTTGGATTGATCAGGACTATCAGGCCGAGGAAAACGAAGAAGAAGGAGCGGATGAAGAACGACACCTCCGTGTGGAAGCTCCTTAGTAGCGGGTCCGCGCCGATGCGCTTCCTTATCTTCAGCATTTTCGTTATGGTGGACCCGTTCCCGAGAACGAGCCCGAAGAAGAGGGCGGCTATGGCGCCGGAGCCTGACGCCGATTCAACGACGACATATACAACCAGAAGCGCCGCCAGCGTAAGCATGTAGTCGAAAGGCTTCCCCTTTATCCGCTCAAGGATGAAAAGCCACACAATGCCAAGGACCACCCCTATGACCGCGCCTATGGAGAAGCTGCCGAGTATGCCCTGCAGTGCAGAATAGTTCGAGTTTGCCGTTATGATGTTTATGAGCGCTATCGAGACCACTATCACCAGAGGGTCTGTGAATATGGACTCCAGGTTAAGCGTCGTCTTGACGCGCGTGCTGACAGCCGTCTTGTTTACTATGACTATGACGACGGCGGAGCTGGTGCCTCCCAATATCGCCCCCAAGAGCATTCCTACGAGGAGACTGAACCCGAATATCCACGAGGCAAGGAAGCCGACGACGGCCATAGACAGCGCGATGTCCAGTATGCCCAGCAGCATGCCGCGGGGGGCGCCGCGGACCATGTTGTAGAAGTCCATGTTCAGCCCGGCATCAAAAAGTATTATCACCAGCGCCACCGCAGCCAGGAACGGCGAGATCGCTATGAATAGCGACCTGTCCACAAGCTGGAGCACAGGGCCGACGAGTATGCCGAAGAGCAGGAGCCAGATGACGTCGGAAATGTTGGTCTTGTTGAAGATTATGGAGCCGACGTAGCCGACGAATATCGTGATGGCAAAAAGCGTCAGGATTTCCAGCGCGTTCACGACCATTCTATTAGTATCTGTATGCCTGTATAAAAAACTGCTGGGATTCCGCATGGTCGTATCCAATAAAAATATGACGACCTGTGGAGACAGCTACGCGGGAACGCGTAGCTGTCAGCTAGCAGCGCGGTGACGGTACATCATGCTGCTCCCGCAGGCCGTTATTCGCTAAACGGATACGACCATCCGCATTAAAAGATTCCGGCAATATCTCTTAGGCGATGAAGAAGATATACGAGACAGCCGACGGGAGCAGAAGCATATCGCTTTACATGCCGCTCTTGCGCTCGCTGCTTAATTTCAGGCCAGGTTATGCCATAAAGATCACGGACATCTCAGGCACCAGGACTTACCCGCAATTCCCCTGGCACTTTCCGAGCATGACAGAAATGAGGGAGCATCTCAGGGCTGCGGGGGAAGAGACGCTGGCCAGCGACCTTGTCTCGCATGTAAAAAGCCTGATAAGAAAGGAGAACAAGAGCAGGCTCTACAAGGGGCATGCCACAAGCCTATTTGACGAGGAACTGCGCTCCTTTGAGCAGCTCCTGGACGAGGCTGTCCGGACAGGCACAGAGCAACTGGAGCGAACCGGCATTCTCGAGCTTGAAAAGGGGAAACTGCTGGAAAAAATAAGTGGCTATGAAGATCTCATCGGGCTAATGGAAAACGAGGCAGCAGGCTCAAAATCAAGAATCACAGCCCTGACAGAGGAAAGGAATTCCCTGAGGCGGCTCGGGTACCTCTCAGACAAGCTCGCCGGATGTTCGGCAGACGAACTTGCGGCATACGAGGCTGTGCTGCCATGCCTGATGCCGCCCGCAAGCGGCATAAAACCGTCAGACAAGTACCACCCGAATGAACATCACAGGCCCAACTGCTTTGACGATTTTGCCAGAAAGCTGTCTGAAATAGAATTCGTGACCAGCGTGCACTACCGTGCTGCCAGGGGATCGCACCGTGAACCCGTGAGGGTAGAGGGGGGCAACATAAAGGTGTTTTTCTACCACGACGACCCCCCAGTGGGCCATAGTCCAGACAACGGCAAAAAATGCCGTGCAGCTGGACATCGCGGCGGCCTACATCAGGCATGCCATGTACAACCACAAGAAGGGCTAAAATCTCATCTGCAACAATGTTTAAAACTGCTGCAATGTTGAGATGCCATGCTACTATGAAACTCACGGCTTTAGCGTGGGATATTAGGAGCATTTCATATCGAAGAAGGTTCAGTCAAAGGTTTCGGCGCCAAGGCCTCCTTGCTCTTCTCGTAGGCCTTTTCCAGGAAATATCAGCACGATTCCCGGAAAGCGGTGCTTTCCGGAACCCGGAGACGTTTTGAAGAAACATCTTCCAAGCAACACAGCCAATATCCGAATTTTTAAACAAAGCCCAAAGCCCGCTAACCTTTTTAAGCGCCGCCTACAATGAATGAACAATGGCCAGCAGGAAGAGATCAGAAAACATCCTCCGGACGTGGCGGAACGCGGTAAGCGCGCCAAGAAAGACCTTCGGCGCTGAGCTGAAGCACAGGCACAAGCTGGCGCAGGGCGCCATGCACATCGTAATAGCTGCCGTGATCTCCGCGATCATTATAGGCCTCTCAGGGCAGGCAGGCCAACTCTATGGCTGGCTCGCGCCGCTCTCGGCGGGAACCACGGCTCTCTTCATTGTCGGCCTCATTGTATTTGCTGCCATTTTAAACACCATTGGGTGGCTTGTCTGGTCCGGCATACTCTACCTGATCGCAAGGGCGCTGGGCGGCAAGGGCGGGTACACAGGACAGTCCTACCTCATCGCGATATACAGCGCGCCGCTGTCGATACTGGCTGCTGTAGTGACGGCGCTTCTGGGCGCCTGGAATCCCGCGACAGCCCTGACAGCAGCTGCGATCATCGGAACGCTCATTGCGGCCGTCATAGCGCTCTACCAGCTCTACCTCCTCACGCTGGCGCTCAAGCTCAACCACAGATACAGCACCGGCCGCGCGGTGCTCACCTGGCTCATACCCATACTTGTGGTGCTGGTCATAGCCGCTCTGTTTGTCGGCTTTCTCGTGGCCACGCTGGTCGCGGCGCAGGCAATATAGGAGAAACGTTGTTGTTGGCCAGCTAATAAACAGCGGACTTTCCCCCGCTCAAGAACCGCTTTTCCGTGAACTTTTCCCATACCAGGTTTCTTAGACTGGCACTTCCATGAACTTCCATAAATTTATAAACATGGCAACCAATCTCTACAGACAAAACCCGCCACCGTAGCTCAATTGCAAATCCCTTTCTTGTAAGAAAGGTCTTTGCATTCCCCAAAGAACACCTTGCAGAACCAAAAGTTCTGCGAGGTCCCGGAAAGCTTTGCTTTCCGAAGAGGCGCAAAGACATTACAAATAGATCGGGATGGCAGAGAAGTCTGGTAGAGCAGCAGTTTTGTAAACTGCAGGTTAAGGGTTCGATTCCCTTCGGTGGCTCTCGAACAGGCGTTTTAGAGCCATCAGAAAAATCAAAAATATTATCTGTATCGATCTTCCTTTGTATCATAACCACGTTTTGTTTTATAACTTTCCGTCTTGGTATACGAGAATCTTTTTTTGTCAGTATCAGTGCCGAGCAATGTCATATTAGATCCATACGCTACTTCATGCTTCCCGTATGTACTTTTAGCTATTTCATTATCCGGATTCAATGTCTCAGGTTTCCAAATAGTAAAAAAGTTCTTTGATTTTTCTTCCTCGGATTCTATATGTTTCATTGCCATAGAAATGTCAAAATTAAGTTTATCGAAAAGCGTCTTGAATTTCCATAATACCGCCTGCTTTTTGAGTGATATGGCATACATTCTGCCGTCCCAGCTTCCGATAAATAACACATTTTTGTGAATTAATGGAGAAGCAACTATTGCATTATCAGTAGTGAAACGCCATAAAAAACCACCCTTTTTACTGAGGCAGTAAACATTTCCTCCCGGTATATATTCATCATATAAATAGTCGCATATGAAAATGTTTTCATTTGTAACTACAGGGGATGAATGACCCATTTTTCCGAGCATCTTGAATTTCCATTTCAACAATCCTTCTTTTGCATCTAAAGCAAAAAGATATCCGTCTGATGAGCCGAAATAAATCACATCATTTTCGTATTCGGGACCGGAAATGTTTGGACCGTTTGTATGATATTTCCATACAAAACTGCCGTCATGATTTATGCAATAAAATCCGCTGTCAAAACTGCCAAAATAAATATTAAAATCATCTGATTGCTTCTTTATTTGAGTGTCTAGGCTCCATAACAACTTACTGTCTTTACTTACGATGCACGGGCATGTCCACATAGGTCCGCCTGTCAGGAATTTCCATTGCCTCTTTCCCTCCTCATCCAAGCAGTATAAATTATGGTCATGTGACCCGAAAATTATTTTGTCGTTTATGAGAGCAGGTGTCGTCCTAATTGCACTGCCAGCGGCAAACCTCCACAGAAGCCTCCCGTTCGTGTCAATGACAAAAAAGTTCCCGCGATCTGTTCCTGTGAATATCTTATCATCGGACACCACCAACGAAGTATTTACTATTCTGCCCAATGCATTAAATTTCCATTCCAACTTCCCATCATTATTCAGGGCATAAACAAAGCCGTCTGCAGATCCGGCATAAATCGTGTTTTTGCATACAGCGGGTGTAGAGTAAACTACTCCATTAGTTTTGAACTTCCAATTCAGTTCCCCAGTCTGTGGATCAAGAGAATACACAAAATTGTCATGTGCCCCGAAAACAAGCTGGTTGTTTATAATTTTTGCGCAAGAACTTATCCCAGCTCCTGTTCCAATCATATTTTCATGAGACCAATAGTTATCGGACATAACACTATTTGTAGGTAGGGTTTTTAATACTCAAATACATTGAAAACTGCTGCCTTCAGGCAGCAGATGAAACACAATGTATTTGGGATACCATCTTCAAGAAAAACCACCGCCTTCAGGCGGTGGATATTAAGGAAGATGTTATAAAACTATTTAGAAAGGGGCTCCAAAACAACTGAGAACTTTGATTAACCTTTGGATTTTGTTGTTCGCTGATATTTGTGCCG
>CAYJRV010000034.1:0-9293 GCA_964372695.1 uncultured archaeon
ACTCTTTGCTGCAAACCAGCACCTTGAGGTGCTGGTATTAAGGAAGATATGATAAGGCCTAAATCCACCTACCCTTTTTCGCCTGCGCTTCCTCGTGCTTTATCTTTTTGTCAAGCCTTTCCACGGTCTCCTTCAGCCCTTCCAGCTCCTTTTTGCTGTTTCCTACGCCGCTCGAGTTTCCTACGCCTATGATTATGACCTTCTCGCCCTTCTTCGCGCGGCGTACGGCCTTCTTCACGTACTCGTGCACCTTGGGAAGCGAATCGTAGATTTCTTTTTTCATGGGCACGATGGCCTCTGCGAAGCCCACCTTCACAACGATGCTGTCAATTGGCATTTTCTTCGGCAGCAGGTAGTTCTCTATTATCTCGCGCTCGCCCCATCCGCCCATCGCGAATCCTATGCCCTCGGATACTGAGCCCGTTTTTTCACCCTCGAACTTCATGCCGGCGTCTATTGTTATGACGCGGGCTATCTTGTTCTTCTTCATTATCTTCTCTATGGCCTCGTCGACGCGGCCCAGGTGCGGCGCCGGTCCCTTTGCTTTCAGCACAAAGCATTTCCGCCCTTCTATTGTAGTCGTGTCCATCATCACGTCTTCTGCAATCTCCTTGCTGCTCTCCATCAGTTCAGTCGCGGCCAGCGGCCCTACCGAGTCGCCGACAGGCCACTCGTTGACAAATGCTTCTGTGCCCTTCAGCTCGCTCTCTGCTATTTTTTCTATTATGGGAAGCTGCATCTGCAGTATCATGGCGATCTGCAGGTTCTTGAACTTCTTGGCCATCTCGACGTAGTGCCTGACTATCTTTGCCATCTGCTTGAGGCCTATCGTTGCGCGCAACCCGTAATTCACGTCCTGCTTGTTGTCGTAGCTCATCCCAGGCACCAGCTCGTCGACAAATTCGTCAAAGCGCGTCTCCATGCTCCTCACAGTCCGGTCTAGCTTTTTCACAAGGCCGTACGGGTCTATGGACGACGGCTCTACGACAAAGAATTCGGTGAATTCGTCTATTTTCTCCTTCAAGCCTTTCTGGTTGCCTGTCTTTTTCGATACAATGCTTATGGATTTCTTGCTCATTGCCTCCATCCTTACAGCCGACTGCTCTATCTTGTAGATGAGCTGGGAGAGCATGAGCCTTGGATAAAGAAATATGAGTATGAAGAAGAGAAAGAACCAGACTACTGTTCCCGTAATGTCGGTCTGCGCGAGAAGCATTTTACATCACTGCAGTAAGAGATGAAGCGCAAAGCTTAAATAGAAATATTTTTTCGCAATTGAATTGTAACTGTTTTTATAGAGAATTGCGTTGTTTGTGCTGCATATGAACGCAATTCGCTATATAGGATTTGCGTGATATTATGCAGCATATCCTGCGCAAATCCTAATATATTGCTAAATGTATAGAGAAATCATGGCTGACTGGAAAATAATAGTGACGTTGCTCGTCGTGCTGGCTGTCATAGCGACGTTTGCAGGCTCGACACCGGGCGTTTCCGCTTTTTTCAAAGAAGTTGGCAGCAAAATTGGCGGCTTCTTCTCGGACCTGGGCCTTGGCCTCCCTTCCGGCGGCGAAAACCAGTTTTCCCTCGAGCTGACGGCCTTCAATAGAATGGACTTTAGCATGTCCAGGGGAAAAATTGTGTTGAAAGGGCCGGCAGAGGCCCGCGTGGACAGGGGCACAATAAAGTTTGCGAACGCCTCCGCTACGGGCTTCTCCGGCACGGGGTCGGTTTCGCCTGCAATAACCATAAACGGCTCCGCCGACAGCCTGGAGTTTGATTCCTCGCGGCTTGAGAAAGTCAGGCTTGAGCTGTCATCAGAAATTCCGGAACTCTCCGCCGCCAATGTTTCCATTGCTTCTCTGGCGCAGGACAATGTCCAGGGCGGCCTCGTGCTCAACGGCTCCGTCACGAAGTTTTCCGGCAGGATTGAGATCAGGGGCTTTTATGGAGCTTTGTTCTGGAACAATGGCTCACTGAAGCTGGAAGGCCGCGCAGGGTACATAGCGGTCCCCGGTGCGGGCATTAGGGTGGGATAAAACAGTTTCTATAAGAATTTCTCAGTCAGCAAGAACATGATGTATGGCGATGCATATACAGCAAGGGCAATTGATGTTGCCTGTATCATTGTTGCTGCAGCCATTTTGATAGGCGTTTCTCTCATGCTAATTGTGCTGCTATCAAAATAATTTGGCAAGCCAAAGAAAGGTACAAGAGGCTTTACTGGCTCCCATCTTTTTAATTTATTATCTTGTCGACATTGAAAACTGCTGCATTTAGGCAGCAGATGCAGCAAAAAGCAAAGCTTTTTGCGCACGCAAAGAGTCTTCGACTCTTTGCTGTGAAATACAATGTTGACGAGATCACATCTTCCAACAAACCAGCACCTTTAGGTGCTGGTATTAAGGAAGATATGATACTCCATACCAACCGCGATAAAATTAGGCGAAATGCTTAAGAATCTTCCTCTCCGCCTATCATGCGTATCCTTTCCATGGCAGCTTTTTTCCTCTTGCGCTTTCTCTCCTTCCGTTGTCTTTCCCCCGGTGTCGCTTTGCTTTCTTCCCTTTTCCCTTCCTCGACTTCTCTTGCCTGTAAGTAATCCCTTTCCCAGTTCTTTTTCCTCTTCCTGCTGCCGATGATGAAGGGTTTTGTTGTCACCGGTCTTTTTTCTTCCCGGGTTTCTGCTTTCTCTTCCTCACCTTTTTCATCTTTCCCCTTCTTTCCGGTGCCTTGGGGCATTCTTGATTTTGCGGCCCTCTCGAACAGGGAGAGTCCCTTGTAGACAGCCGAGGCCAGTACGTAAAGGAAGTACGCCAACAATCCAAGGGTTATGAAAGAAAAGATAGTCTGGCTGTCAGCCTCTATGGGCAGCCCGAGGAGTTTGCTCCCGGCTATGGGAAATATCGCGGAAGCGGCCACGATTATAAGCGCATTTTTCAGCAGGCCCAGAACCTTCTTGAAGGACAGCACGAAGAGTATGAAGATTATAATCAGGAGAAACGCGCTCGTCGTGTCCAGATGCGAAAGAAATTCGAAAGCCATAACATCCACTTCTGCTGATACCTTCTTGTTTACTTTTTGCCAATTACGACCAGTTTCATCGTTCCATAAAAAATGACATCAGTAACATAAGCCGGATTTTTCCTGCCTGCTACTTTGTGTGTATCTCAACAATGTCGCCGTCCTGCAGGCTGTAATTAAGGCCGGCCTGTATTATCCTCTTCTTCCCCTGTTCTGTGCGCTCCAGGCGCGCGAAGCGGAAGTTCTTGATGAAGTCCTTGTGAACCTTCTCTGCGAACTGCATTATTGTCGAGCCCTTTCTCAATGCCATTGGGGTCGCCGATTTCTTGCCCTTCGCCTTTGTGTAAACTATGATCATGTCAAGTATGCTCCATATCTTCTCCTTGATGACATCTGGCTTTTCCCTTAGTGGGTTGGCAACGACGATCTGCGTCCTGATGAAATTGTCCCTAAGCTTCTTCTCCAGCTCTATGCGCTCGTTGTCGTCCCTGACTACAAGCAGAATTGCTTCGGCTGTCCGTGCGATGCTCATGTGAGACGGATCAAAAGTTGCCGGTATCTCTATGAGCTGTATTTTTATGCCGTGGTAGTCCATCATGCCTACCTCAGGCCTCGTGGTGGTGAACGAGTGCCCGCTGATCTCCGGCTTGGCGCTTGTCAGCTTGGAGAGTAGCCATGACTTGCCGGAGTTCGTGAATCCCAGCATGCATACCTGTGCGTCTCCCTCTTTCTTGATACCGGCCTTCTTGGTGCCCTTTTTCTCCCCCTCTTTCTTGAGCTTGGAAAGCCTGGCCTTCAGCTGCGCGTGCGCGTTCTCGCTGCCGTGATGCTTCGGCAGCAGCCTTATCATCTCCTCCAGCGCCGCGATTTTCTCCTCCCTGCTCCTGGCCGACTTGAACTTCTCCTCGACCTTGTAGTACTCGACGGGCGCGTTGACAGGCATGCTTGTTCTATAGCCGCAGGGAAATAAAAGCTTTTAATAACTTTCGCACAACTTTTCTGGTGGTTGGCATGAACGGCTACGAAACAGCGGACTCAAAAGAACCCACTTTATGTTGGTGGGTAGGCTTTTTGACAGATAACGCCACGGAACTAACAAATATAGCAACCCGCGTGGAACGCTTAAAATACGGCTTTCTCGGATTTGTCTACCTTGACGAGGCGCTGGAGCAGCTTAAAGAAACGACGGCTGCAGACGTAATTTTTGTCAATCAGTTTGCCTATACGAGCCGGGAAGCCCCAAAAAAAGTGGCATGGACAGAAATCGTTGATAAGCTGTTGAGGTACGATGAAAGGTACTCGGGCAGGGTTGTGCTTGTGGCCGAGAATGCGAAACATGTCGTTGAAAAAAACCCCGGCTACTTGCCTCATATTTATGGCACACTGGATAGACCTCTTAGCCCTGACAGCTTCATGTTTTATCACGAACAAGAGGTCAGGCCCTGGCTTGGCCGGCTCGGAAATGAATAAGCCCAAGTTCAAGAACAATTAGCTCCTCCCATGGGACTTTTTTCCTTGCAAGCTGCCTGACAGAGTAGCCGTTTTCTAAGGCAATATCCGCAACCTCTTTTTCCCCGGTAACCGTGGATATAAGCAGCAGTATGCGGCCGTTTCTCCTCAGGAATTTTCTTGCCTGTTCCAGGAACTTCCTGGTAGTTTCCCTGCCGTCCTTTCCGCCGTAATATGTCAGGTCTTTCTTTTCCCTCTCGTCTCCGGGAAGGTAGGGCGGGTTGAAGGCGACGAGGTCGAACTTTTCCGCCACGTTTGCGAATAGGTCCGAATAAACGGCGAAAACATCTGCTCCATTGGCAGCTGCGTTCCGCCTTGTTGCTGCAACTGCTTCCGGATTAATATCAGCCGCCGTCACGGCAGCTCCCTGCTTCGCCATTATTATCGACAGCAGTCCGGAGCCGCATCCCATGTCCAGGCATTTCTTGTTTTTCAGTTGCCTGCCTTCAACCGCTTCGGCTAGGAGTTCGCTGTCCTCGCGCGGATAATAGCAACTGTCCGGGACTTCAAGGGTCAAATCCCTGTAGAAGTACTTCATAAAAATCATCGCGTTTTGAATTTATTTTTTCTTGCATAGATTGCGGGCATTATCACTGCGAATAAAATCAGCGCAGCTCCTATCATCTCCTTAATTGTTAGAATTTCTGAAAAGAAAATGAAAGCTAGGAAGCCGGCTACAAGAGGCTCTAAAATGTATATGATGACGACACGGTGTGACGGTATGCTCTTTTGCGCGAACGAGTTCAGCCCCCATCCGATGCAAGTTGCAGCGATGCCTAGGTACAAAATTTGAAGCCATGAAACTGCGGTCTGCAGAAGTATTATACCGCCCGTTGCAAAAGAAAACATGATACCCAATAGGCCTTCCGTGAGAAACTGGACGGCCAGTATGCTTACGAGAGAAAATTTTTTAACAAGCCTTTCATTCGCAATAAAATATATGGAAATGGCAACCGTAAACCCTATTATAAAAATATCTCCGGTAGATATGGAAAGCTCTTCTTTTGCGGCAAATATGTAAAGTCCTATGAGTGCTATGGCTGCTCGGAGAAAATCAAATTTCTTGATGTGGAATCCTAGGAAAAGCAAAAACACAGGAGTAAAAATTATAATCCCCTGGCTTAATAGGGCGCTGCTAGAGACCGTAGTGAGGGAAATGCCGGTAAGCTGGGAAAAATCTGCAATAAAAAGTATAAAACCAAGGATTATGCCGCTTGTTATTGCTTTTTTGCTCGGGAACCGGCGGCTTGCAAGCATGAGAGCGAGGAACGGCAGGCATGCAAGAATGTACCTGTATGCTATTATATTGAAAACCGGAATGTCGAGCAAAGAAATTTTTGCGATCAGAAAAAATATTCCCCATAACGTTGCAGCTGTAACAGCAGCGAAATACGCATATTTGTTTTTTGGACTCTTGCCCATAGAAAGCGATTCTTTTCAAACCTTTTTAAGTTCTCACCCCCATTATATATAGCGTATATGGCAGATTCTATAGACTATATTGTCCGCAAGTATTGTCTGATCAATGCAACAGAGCACGAGGGACTCGCCCAGCCCAGAAGCGTTCTTGGGAAGATTCTGGGCGATTTGCCGGAAATGCGTAGCCAGGCCCTTATGCTGCGCTCCAAAATAGAGTCTGTTTGCCAGGAAGTAAGTCATCTCTCGGCAGAGCAGCAGAAGCGCGAGCTCAAGAAAATGGGCGGCTACGTACCAAGGCACCGCGAGGAGCGCAAGGGCCTTCCTGACCTGGAGCGCAAGGACCGCTTTGTGGTGCGCTTCGCACCCAACCCGGACGGCGCGCTGCACGCAGGAAACGCGCGGCCTGCAGTCCTCTCTGATGAGTACGCAAAGAAGTACAACGGCAAGTTTATTCTCCGCTTCGACGACACGGATCCGAAGGTCAAAGTCCCGGAAAAGCAGTTCTACAAGTGGGTTCGCGAGGATCTCAAATGGCTTGGCATCCGCGTGCACCAGGAGATCATAGCATCGAAGCGCCTGAAGCTCTACTACAGGGTCGCCGAGGACCTCATAAAGAAAGAGGCGGCCTACGTTTGCGTCTGCGGCGAAAAGTGGAAGCAGTTCCGTGACAAGAGCCACCCGTGCGAGTGCCGCCGCGAGGATTTCAGGACAAACCTGAAAAGATGGAAGAGGATGATGTCCCATTCCTACAGAGAGGGCGAAGCCGTGCTGCGCATCAAGACGGACATGGATGCGAAGAACCCCGCCGTGCGCGACTGGCCGGCTTTCCGTATTGTTGACAAGCCCCGCCACCCGCTGCAGAAGGCAAGGCTGTGGCCGCTCTACAATTTCGCTTCCGCTGTTGATGATTACCTCACCAGAGTCACGCACATATTCCGCGGGCAGGAACATTCCACCAATGAAGTAAAGCAGCGCTACCTATACCAGCACATGGGCTGGACCTATCCACAGGTCATCACGCTGGGCCGCTTCTCCATGTCCGACATGGTGTTGAGCAAGAGCCAGATCCGCGAGGGCATCGCGAGGAAAAAATTCACCGGCTGGGACGACCCAAGATTAGGAACACTGCGCGCCCTTAAGCGCCGCGGTTTCCTGCCGGAAGCCATAAGGCAGATCATAATCGACATCGGGCCGAAGCCGAGCGACATAGCGATAAGCTTCGAGAACCTCTCGGCCTACAACAGGAAGCTCATTGACAGGAATGCAAAGCGGTTCTTCTTCATTCCGAACCCGAAAAAGATAGTGGTCAGAGGCATGAAGATTAAGAAAGCAAAGATCCCGCTGCACCCCGATACCAATCTCGGGTTCAGGAATTTCAACCTTACCGATACATTCTTTATCGATGCCCTGGATTTCGAGCAGTACAAGGGGCTGGAGATCAGGCTCAAGGACCTGTGCAATATTAAATTGGGCGAGCGCTCCGAATTCACATCTGCAGGGAACAAGGCAGTACCCAAGATCCAGTGGGTTCCCGCAAAGCACACGACTGTCCGCGTCATCAAGCCCGACAAGATAATCAAGGGCTACGGCGAGCTCAACATCAAGAATGCCAAAGTCGGCGATGTTGTCCAGTTCGAGCGCTTCGGTTTTGTAAAAATAGAAAAGATCACCGGGCCCCAGGTCGTGGTTGTGTTCAGCCACGAATGAAGCTTCCGTTTATAAGATTTTTCCCCCATCATCCTTATATGGAAGTTGTTCTCACCGGAGGCAAATTCAACAGGCTGCATGAGGGCCATCTATCGCTGCTTCGCAGGGCCAGGGCATTGGGAGACAGGCTTGTTGTCGTGCTCGCCAATGATGCCAACAACAAAAGAAAATATGCCGTTTCCGCCGCCAGAAGAAAAAAGTCTGTTGAAGCTACGGGCTTTCCCGACAAGGTTGTGGTAGGGGATCCGCGAAATTTCTTCAAGGTCGTCGAGAAATACAGGCCTTCTTTCATAGTGCTCGGCTATGACCAGAGGCTTCCGCCTGGCGTACGCGCAAAACTCGACAAGAGAATCAGGATAGTCAGGCTTAAGAAATACGGGAATTATTCCACTAGGAAGGTTGTCAAACGTGGTAAAATATGATGGCAATAATAATACCCGGTAACGGGAATACGGACATATCGGAGAACTGGTTTCCTTATGTTAAAAAAGAACTTGAGAAACTCGGAATAAAAACCGTGGCAAAAAACATGCCGGACTCGTATCTGGCACGCAGAAAATACTGGATTCCATTCATTGAAAAAGAGGCGAAAGGCGAGAAGGATGTCATACTTATAGGGCATTCGTCCGGCGCTGTTGCCACTCTCAGATATCTGGAGAACCATAAGGCATTGGGAACTGTTATAGTAGGAGCCTGCTATACAGATCTCGGGGACAAAAAGAAAGATTAAGCGGCTATTTTGATGGCAAATGGAACTGGAGCGCAATAAAAAGAAACGTGAAATGGATTATTCAGTTTGCTTCCGCTGACGATCCTTATATTCCGGTGGAAGAAGCAAGATATATCAGGGACAAGATTAATCCAGAATACCACGAGCATGATGACCAGGGACATTTCGGTGCCGATATCGGAAAAAAAGAATTTCCGGAGATCATAGAGGCAATAAAGAGACACATCAGGCCCGAAGGGTTTTCATAATTTCTTTCCTGCTGACCGGGCCGCAGCGCAGGATCTTTCTGTCTTCCCACCGGAATATTGTGGAGTGCCTGAACGCTTTCAGGTCGCCGCCGTCGATTATCAAGTCCACTTTTCCGTTAAACACGCCAATTATTTCGCTTATCTTTGTCGGCGGCGCTTCTCCCGATATGTTGGCGGACGTCGTCGTGATGGGCTTCCCGAATTTCCTTATTATTTTCCTTGCAACTGCATTGTCAGGAATCCTGAACGCCTCGCTGTTTATTACAAGAGTGAATGGCCCTGGCATGAGGCGTTTGACTAGCTTTTCTTCTTCTTTGCCGAGAGTAAAATATTTTTTTGTCATCGCCAGATCTGAAAATGCCAAAATCATCTTTTTGTCGACCGGCCTCTTTTTCACCGCAAAAACTTTTTTCACCGCGGTCCTGTTCGTGGCGTCGGTGCCGATGCCGTACTGCGTTTCTGTTGGATAGATTATCACGCCTTTTCTTCTGAGAATGTCCACGGCTTTTTTCACAGCGCGCTTGTCCCTCTCCTGCAGTATTAAGGTTTTCATAGGTCTAAAGATGCATTAAAGTATATAAGAATCCTCGATAAAATATATTGGTAACCCTTAAAACTTGAATGAAAAGCTTATTCTTCTCCAAAATCATTGTAAC
>CAYJRV010000035.1:0-8910 GCA_964372695.1 uncultured archaeon
ACAAGGGCTCGACAGACAGCTTCGCCATCAAGGAAAAGGACCGCGTCGAGAGAGAAGCGATGGGCTCGAGATAATTTCTGCTAAAAATCCTCCGGCCTTTCGTAAGCCCACATATTTTCAGGCGAGGCTCCTTTCAAAGCACCCATGTATTTTTGAGCGATATCGAGAACCACTATTTCTCCAATTGAATTAGTGTACCTGCACTATGCATGCCCGCCAAGATAGTCCGAATTCCTGTCAACGCTCGGCTTTCCTTCTGTATGGTCTTCTTTCCTAAACATCTCAAGAAGCGCAGCGCAGGCGAGCGCATCGTGCCTGCACATACCAACGCCATTAGAAATAAAAACGTCCAGAGGAACCAGCACGTCAGGTCTTTCAAAACCTATAGTTTTCAGCGCGGAATCAACATAATTCTTTCCCTGACGCGGCATGGCTTCCGCAACAGCGTTGTACACGGCACGCAATACAAAATCCTTTATGACCTTTCCCTCAACAGAGGCCCTGGATTTTGCGTTGGCATAAAGTTCTCTTAATCGCGGATATTTTGCCGAGTCTACGACGATGGCTTCTCTCTGGTTCTGGCCTATGTAAACCCCCGGGTCCACTGGCGAATCCCTGTGTATGATCCTGTATCCTCTGAAATAGTCAATCCCATCCATAGAGTAAATTTCGCCTTTTTTCCTCACTCTCTCGACTGCCTTTATTGTTCGTGTCCAATCTGCCATGGCGAAAGAGTGTGGAAGAAAACTATTAAAACCCATCGAGACGATAGCCTGCTAAGCTATAAATATTTGCCTGGGCTATTTTTCAAGTGCCGATGAAACGAGGCGCGAGCTTCTCATGAATACGGCAGGAATAAAAACATCGTAGAAGAGAAAATAGCATGGAGGATCAAAAATGGCAAAAGACAAGACAGAGCTCATCAGGGAGATAATGCACAGGCCTGCAAACATAAGGAACATAGCGATCGCAGCCCACATAGACCACGGGAAATGCGTATCTGGAGATTCAAGAATTCATTTAGCTTCTGGCGGAATAAAATCGGCAAAAGAAATATTCGATACACACTCAAATGGCGCAAAGTTTGTAAAATCCGATGAATCTGAGACTATATTTGATGTGTCTGAAAAAGGGTTATATGTAAATTCTTTTGACAAGAATAATGGAAAAATAGTCAATAAGAGAATAACCCATTTATGGAAACTCAAAAAAACAGACCCTTTGGTAAAGGTAACACTCAAAAATGGATTATCTATAAGGACGACGCCTGAGCACAAGTTCGTTTTTTGGAAAGATGGGATACAAAAAAAAAGAGCCGATGAGTTATCTTTAGCAGACATACTTCTATGCCCAAGAAGCTCTCCGGAATCCGGAGACGCCAATGTAATTAAGGAGTACATAGTAATAAAACTTGGCGAAGATCCTCGATTTTATGTACGCATTAATGAAGAAATGGCATCTTTTATTTACACTAAGGTCAGGAAATACGGCATAAGAAAAGTGTGGAAAGAAATAAAATCCCAATGGGATGAAAGGTCTTTTGGATTTAGTCTAAGATTAGGACGGTATAGGATTAACAACTTAATTGCCATTGCTGAAAAACTTTCAATCAATTTTGCCGATTTGTACGACAGCATAGAATACCTAAACGTAAGAGGCGTGAGAAGCAAAGGAGAGCATTCTTCTGTTAATATGAAACTGCCAAAAACAGAGGACGAGTTCAAAGACATGTTTTATTTGACAGGACTGATGTTTGGGGATGGCAATACAGAAGGGAATCTTGATAATGCTGACAAACAGATACAGGACGAAGCCATTCGCATAGCTTGCAATGTCCTTGGATTAAAAGAGGCGAAATTGAGGACATATGGAGACAAATGCCCCCGAGTTTATATTGGTGCAAATACATTCCGATTTTTCCTCAATAAAATCTTCGACTTCCCTCTAGTCAAGAAATCTCTAAACATTCACATTCCAGAAATAATTTATCTCTCCCAAAAAGAATTCGTCAAGGAGTTTATAAGCGGCTATTTTGATACCGATGGAACAATAGAAAAAGGCAGAAGCGCGGCATCGGTATGCTCTGCAAGCAAGCAAATGATGAAAGATTTGCAGCTTTTATTGCTGCGATTTGGCATTCCAAGCCAGTTTTACGATAAAAAATCCACTTTGTACATATCGGGCAAGAAATCCTTGGAATTATTCACCCAGAACATAAATTTCAGGCTTGAAGGGAAGAAAAACAGACTAGAAGCACTGACAAATAAAGCGCAAAATTCCAGAAATATGACATTTATACAATCTTACTCTGAAGGAGAAAACGGATTGCTTCAGATGTCAAACCTGCTGGCAGAAACTTACCTTTGCCAGATTGCTGAAATTTCTAGAGTCGATTCGGAAGAATACGTATATGATTTCTCCGTTGAAGAGACACACAACTTCATAGCAGAAGGCATGATAATCCACAACACGACCCTGACCGACTCAATAGTGGCCGGCGCGGGCATGATGTCCGAGGAGCTGGCGGGCACGCAGCTCTTCACGGACTTCGACAAGCAGGAGCAGGAAAGAGGCATCACTATCTTCGCGGCAAACGTGAGCATGGTGCACGAATTCCAGGATACTGACGCCTCCGGCGTCATACGGTCTGATAATTATCTCATCAACCTCATAGACACGCCGGGGCACGTGGACTTCGGCGGCGACGTCACCAGGGCGATGCGCGCTGTCGACGGGGCTATAATATTGACTGATGCTGTGGAGGGCGTCATGCCGCAGACAGAAACAGTCCTCAGGCAGGCGCTGCACGAGCGCGTGAAGCCGGTGCTCTTCATAAACAAGGTGGACAGGCTGATCAGGGAGCTCAAGCTCACCCCGGAGCAGATGCAGGAGCGCTTTATCGCGATAATCCGTCAGGTCAACATGCTCATACAGAAATACGCCGAGAAGGAATTCGCGGAGAAATGGCTTGTCAAGGTAGATGACGGCTCCGTGTCTTTCGGGTCAGGCTACAGGAAATGGGCGATCAGCGTCCCGTACATGAAGGAGCACAGCATCTCCTTCAAGGAGATCATAGACCTCTCGTCGCAGCAGAAGGACAGCGAGCTCTCGAAAATCGCGCCGCTGCACCAGATACTGCTGAACATGGTGATCAGGCACCTGCCAAACCCGCAGGAGGCGCAGAAGTACAGGATAAGCAAGATATGGCACGGCGACCTCGGCTCCGGGATCGGGAAAAGCATGCTTGCCATGGACGAGAAAGGTCCGCTGGCAGTGATAGTCACAAAGGTGGTGCCGGATCCCCATGCGGGCATAGTAGCGACAGGGCGCATATTCTCGGGCACGCTGAAGCGTGGCCAGGAAGTCCGGCTTGTCGGCCAGCATGCCGATAGGCGCGTGCAACAGGTCTCGGTCTACAAGGGGCCGCAGCGCATACAGATGGAAGAAATCGTCGCCGGCAACATAGTCGGCGTTGTCGGGCTGAACGACGCATTTTCCGGGGAGACCGTCTGCGACGCCGACCGGGAGATAGAGCCGTTCGAGGCGATAAAGCACATATTCGAGCCTGTGGTGACCAAGGGCATAGAGGCGAAGGACCCGAAGGACCTGCCAAAGCTCATCATGTTCCTGAAGCAGGTGAGCAGGGAAGATCCGACGCTTGTCGTGAAGATAAATGAGGAGACAGGTGAGTACCTGATCTCAGGCCTGGGAGAGTTGCATCTCGACGCAAAGGTGGAAAGGCCGCTGAAGGAAAAAGGCATCGAGGTCGTCGCATCCCCGCCCATCGTGATATACCATGAAACAGCGAGGCAGATGAGCCCGACTGCCGAAGGCAAGTCCTCGAACAAGCACAACCGCTTTTACATCACAGTGGAGCCCATGGAACCGGAGCTGTACGCAGCGCTGGTCACGGGGAAGATAGAGACAAACAATGTGAAGAAATACCTGAAGGAGCTCATACCAAAGCTTGTCGAAGCCGGGCTGGGAAGAGACGAAGCCAAGAAGCTGCAGGATATCTACGAGCACAACATACTCATAGACGCAACAAAGGGAATCCAGTACCTGAATGAGACCATGGAGCTCATCATAGAAGCGTTCAGGAACGTCATGAACTCGGGCCCGCTGGCGCATGAGCCGTGCTCAGGGCTGAAGGTCAGGCTGGCGGACGCCAAGCTTCACGAGGACGCGATACACAGGGGTCCTGCGCAGGTGCTGCCGGCGGTGAGTGACGCTATAAAGGATGCCATGCTGCAGACGAAGCCCACGCTGCTTGAGCCGGTGCAGACCATTCGCATAGACACGCCGGAGGAGACAATGGGCGCGGCCATGAACCTCGTCCAGAACAAGAGGGGCCAGATAACAGACGTCAAGACAGAGCAGGGCGCTGCGATTGTGCAGGCGAAGCTTCCGGTGGCGGAGATGATAGGCTTCGAGTCGCAGCTCAAGAGCAACACAGGCGGCAAGGGCTTCTACTCGCTGGTGGACGTGACGTTCGAGAAGATACCGGAGGAGCTGAAGGCGGACGTGATCAAGAAGATCCGCCAGCGCAAGGGCCTGGCGGACACGCAGATTTAGCGCAGTGCAATAGTAATTTTCTTGTGATTGACTTTTCCGACCGCTTAGCCTTAAGTAATGTTACTCTGAAGTAGTCAAATGCAGTTAGTTTTGGACGATTACGGGATTTTCATAGGGAAGGAAGGCAACAGAATAAAAATAAAGCAAAAGGACAAGACAGAAGAATTTTCCATAGACAAATTGACCCAAATAATCGTAATGAGGGCTTCTTCAATATCTTCTGAAGCTGTAAAACTATGCATTGAAAACAACATAGATGTCGTTTTCTTAGACCATTTTGGAATGCCGTATGCACGCATTTATCCCTGCACACTAGGCGGCACGACGCTTACAAGGAAAAAGCAGGCAGAAGCCACGCAGACGGAAAAGATAACTGATGTCGTGAAAAAAATAGTAGGCGCGAAGATGAGAAACCAGATATACCTGCTGAAATCATTGGAGAAAACAAGGGAAAATGCTGATTTCTCAAGCGAGATAAATTTTATTACCGATGCACTAACAGACCTTGAAAAACAGAGCGGTAAAATAGAAGTTCTCAGGGGCGAAATAATGGGCCTCGAAGGCTTCGCCAGCAGCCAGTATTTTGCGTGCCTGTCAAAAATCCTGCCGTTCAAGGAAAGGCAGCACAAGGCAAATGATGCTTTCAATGCGATGCTAAACTATGGCTATGGAATCCTCTACTCAGAGGTAGAAAAAGCGTGCATGCTTGCAGGCCTAGACCCGTATCTCGGCTTTCTGCACACAGATAGGTATGGCAAGCCCTCTCTTGTTCTAGACATAATAGAAAATTTCAGGCAGCCTATTGTAGATAGGGCGATAATAACTCTGTTCGCGCAGAAGCAGGTGGGCGAAAGTGACACAGAAGTTTCAGGCACAGACCTGCTTCTTACGAAAGAGGGCAGGAAAAAGGTCGCGGAAGCTGTTCTGGAAAGGCTGCATACCGAAATCAAATATCATGGGAAGAAAATCAGCTTACAGATGATTATACTTGAGCAAACCAGAGCCGTTGTCAAGCTTCTGCTCGGCGAAACAGAAACATTCGAGCCGTTTGTTCATAAATGGTGATTGCATGCTTTATTGGGTGATTTATGACATAACCGAGAATAACATACGGACAAAAGTAGCGAAAAAATGCAAGGATTACGGGCTTGTTAGGGTGCAGAAAAGCGCTTTCCTTGGCAATACAACACGAAACAAGATAGAAATGTTCTCAATAGACGTGAAAGAAATCATAGGTCAAACTGAAAACTGCGTTTTTGTTTTTCCATCCTGTAAGTCATGCTTCAGCGACAAGATAATACAAGGCAACTTTGACGAGGAGAAGGTAAGGGATAAAGATTTTTTAGTGATAAGCGGCGATTAGATGGAAAAAAGATTCCTGACTGCAACTGATTTGATGAATTATGCTTATTGCCCGCGTCTGATATACTTTATTCATGTGCTAAGGCGAAAGCAAATAACGACAAAAAAAGAATACAAAGGCAGAGAAAAGGAGTCTGATTTTCAGCATAAGGCAAAAAGAACAAAAGTAGTAAAGACATATCCAAAGCTGCCTAAAATGCTGAAAACCCACCTGACTTCTGAAAATCTGGGAATTAGAACAATAGCTGATTCCATTATGATAAATGCAGAAGCGAACGAGGCTTATCCGATACAAGCCAAATACAGCTTCAAGCCTAGGTCAGTATACAGGACACAAAAATTACAATTGGCAATGGAAGCCCTAATAATAGAAGAAAAGATGCATTACAAGGTGCCTTACGGCTTCATAAAATTCCTGCGCGCAGGAGAACTTGTTAAAGTCAGCCTCCCGGACAGCCTCAAGCTGGAAACGGTGAGTACATTTGGGAAGATAGCCAAAATCATGCACTCTGAAAACATCCCAAAGCGCACAAAATACAGGAAAAGGTGCGTGGACTGTTGCTTTAAGAATATTTGCTGGTAAAATTCATTCAGGTGTGGTTGTGTGCAAAAAACACTCACAAAGACCATAAGTTTCAAGCTCAAAACTAGCAAAGAAATAGAAAATGACTTGGATGCTTATTTTATTGAGTTTGGAAAAGCAACAAATTTTTTCCTCAAAAGAATGCACGTGATAAGAAATGAGTTTTTTACTACCCTACCTAAAACCGAGCAGAAAGAAGGCATTTGTGATTGCTGCAAAAATAAACAAAAATTAATAAAGAAAAACATATCCGATAAGACTTTTCATTTTTTTATAGATGAAAAAACTCTTAAAAAGATAGAAGACAAAAAGATAAAATTTGGCACTGAACCCTATCATATAAAACCAATGAATTTGGTTTGTTCTTATTGCTCCGGATTTGTTCAAAGCGATAAATTTATTCGCAAGCAATTATATCCATCTGGTGATAGGAAAGTTGAGAATTCTTTGAATGTAAAGAACTCGGCAAAATTATCCGGCACAGAATTTGCGATGGCATTTGAACAGTCTAAAGCTATTCTAAAATCAAGAAAACAACAACAAGTCTTCTGGAGATCCTTGATAAAAAAGAATGAGTGGTTTATACAAAAAAATACTGAGATTCTAGAAAACAAAAAAATTGAAAGGGATGATAAAAGTGTTGATGCTAGAGTAACTTTGCCGAAGAGCGGTAAGCAGAGAGACCAAAGGTGCAAACATTACGACGATAAGCCCCAATACAAAGGTAAAACTATTTACAAAATTAACAAAGAAATTGAGAAATTAAAAATACAGAATAACAAACTAATAACAAGAGTCTCTTCATTTCCTTATTTCAATAGTAATGTAATACAGCTTCATAACAGCCAGCTTACGTTCCTAGAAGATAATAAAATTAAATTATCCTTTGGGGGAAAGAAACATGTAGTAGAATTCTATGGCACCAACGTCGAAAATCCAAAAAGCGCAGAAAGGTATAAAGAAGCACTAAAGTTAATAGCGAAAAAACCTATTACATATTCTCATCTAATCAAGAAAGATGGAGATTTTTATCTCGAGTACCCAATGAAATTTGATGTTGATGTGCCAGAACCGACCAAAAACTTCAAAGCCCTTGGCGTAGACAGAGGTGTAAAGAGAATGGCTGTTATTTCTATAATAGACGAACCTAACGGGAAACCACATGACATAAACTTCTTCAAAGGAGATGATGTTTGGAAATCTAGAATTAAATACTCGATAATGATGAAGAGGCTAAGACGCGTTAGGAGAAAAAATAGAAAAATGAGGCTTTTCGGAGGTAAAGTTAAAAACGTAAGCAGAGACATTGTTCAGAATATCTCAAGAGACATAGTAAAAGTGGCTCAAAGTAATATGCCTGTTGTAATTGTAATGGAAGAAATAAAGGGGCTAAAAGAGCCTAAGGGTGGCATAAAAAGAAAGAGGGAAGCTAAATTTAGATTTATGATATCTAATTTCCTTTATGGGCAGATGCAGAAAGCAGTTGAATACAAAGCGTATGAAGCAGGTGTGCCAGTAGTTTATATTGATCCTAGACATACATCTCAAAAATGCTACAAATGCGGAAATATAGATAGTCAAAATAGAAAAGTTCAGGGTTTTTTCCAATGCATATCATGCAGCCATAAGATGAATGCGGATCTTAATGCATCCATAAATATCGCCAATGCATTTTACGATAGCTTTAAAAACGATGCTAATTAGATTATAACAATGAAAGCCTATTCAAAAGAATGGGCTAGATGTAAATGCTTACTTTGTTAAGAAGTAAGATGACCGAGCTCTACATGAGCAAGTTCGGCGTTTAATCAGATGCCGTCAGGGGGCTATACCTGATAAAATGCTTCGGTTATAGCTGCAGTTGCATGTAGCGAGTCCAAATGGAGGCCTGTACTCCGAGAGATAATTAGTGTTTCGGCACAAAATTATCTGACTGGGCACCACTCAGAGTTTTTTCGGTAGGTCTTTATAAAGCAAAATGCAAAACTGTTCCTTACTGAATTTGTTCACTGGATACTTGACCAATAACATGAAATGATGCGTTTTTGACCGCTATTGCAGACCCCGAACAAACGAGTAATGGAATGCAACTGGGAAGCAAGGGAAGCACGACCGCGTACGCGATCATGATTGCAGACCCCGAACAAACGAGTAATGGAATGCAACATTCCAAAGAAGTGATACATGATTTTGAGCCGAAGTTCATTGCAGACCCCGAACAAACGAGTAATGGAATGCAACAGTCGCATGGCATCAAGGTATACGTGGTGAGTTGATGATTGCAGACCCCGAACAAACGAGTAATGGAATGCAACCCTCCTCGTCTTCGCTCGCTTCGGTGTCCTGCAGCCAGATTGCAGACCCCGAACAAACGAGTAATGGAATGCAAC
>CAYJRV010000036.1:0-8690 GCA_964372695.1 uncultured archaeon
CCTTTCTTTCCAAATGCGGAACCTATAAATATTGGGCTGCGGAACAGTACTGCATGGTGCCGAGACCGGGTGTTCCCGAGTATGCAGTTAAACTCATCCGGGAAGCGATAGGCCTCCTGGAGGCAGGGGAAAAGTTCAGCAAAAGGCACGGCAATCTGGAAACTTATGTTGAAAATATTCCTGTTTTTTCCCGTGTGCGCGGGTATGATACTTCAGGACTCGAGCGGATGACGGGAGGAAGAAGAAACGGCAGCAGTCCAAATGATTGCCGGCAGGCAGCTTAGTCGGAATTTTCACTTCTCCGCCACGGCAAACCAGTCCCACATGTGCGGCTTGCCCTGGAACGGAATGAAGCCCGACTCCGCGGATATCTCCCATGGGTAGTACACTTTCCTCATCCTTATGCTCTTGAAGCCCGCCTTTTTCAGCCTGTATTTTATCTCGAACCTGTAGTAGTACTTCTGGCTGAAGCCCTCCCTGTCGATGCCGAAAAGGAAATCGAACCTTGCCCTCCCTATCTCTCTCACTGTGCGCAGGCGCGCTTTCTTTTCATCGCCCGTTTCATCAAGGACGGCCTCGTATACGAGCATGGCCTGGTAAAGTATCGCCTCGATTGCAGGGAACACCGCAAGGAATTTTCCGCCTGGCTTGAGCACGTTGAAGGCTTCCGAGATCATCTTCTCAATGTCCTTTACGGAAGGTACTATTATCGAGTTGACGGCAACTGCCACGTCGTACTTGCCGTGGAACTCAGCCAGGTCAGCGGCATTCCTGACGAGGAACTCCACGTTCTCGAATCTGTGCCTCTCCTTTGCGGTCTCTATCATCTTGTCCGATATGTCCACAGCAGTTACTTTGGAGAAGCGGCCTGCAAGGTGCGGTATCGCGTTGCCTATGCCTGTGCCAATGTCTATCGCAGTTTTGTCTGTTCCCTCGAGCTTGTCTATGTATTCATAGAGCGGGTTCTTCACGCCCTCCTGAAAGGGCGACATGATGTGCTCGAAGTACTCCTTGGCCACGCTGTCCCAGTAACGTTTCTTCACGCAATTATTATCGCCGTAGTGATATTAATTGTTTCTTGCACCTGACCTTGTCTTATTTATTTTTCGCTGCATAGAATTAAGCTATGCCCTTCGAAGAGCTCATATTCCAGGTAGGCGTCCTCCTGGTTTTTGCGGTCGTGCTGGGCGAGTTGACCGCCAGACTGGGCTTTTCCTCACTTGTCGGCCAGATACTCGCCGGCATAATTGCGGGCCCGCTGCTGGGATGGGTTAAGCCGAATGGCACGCTGGAATTCTTCTCCTTCTTGGGCCTGACAATTCTCGTTTTCCTCATAGGCCTCGAGACAAAGGTCGACGACATAAAGAAGGACATTTACACGGGCATAGCGCTTGCGGCCAGCGGCGCTGCGCTTACTTTTATAGCCGGCTTTTTGCTGGGTGAGCTGCTCTTCGGAAGCTTCAACATAGGGCTCGCCATCGGCGTGGCCATGATATCAACCAGCACGGCAATTCCCATCAAGATACTCATCGACAGGAAGCAGTACCACACGCCAACGGGAAAGGTTTTCGTCATCATGGCGATTGCAGATGACGTAATAGCCATACTGGCGCTTTCCCTTCTCGTGTCTTACGTCTCCATAGGACACATTTCCCTGACTTACGTGGCGTCGCTCTTCCTGGCAATACTGGGTTTCATTTTCTTCATACTTACGTTCGGGGACAAGGTCATCAACAAGTTCATATCTTTTATCCAGAAGTCCCGCGACCCGGAGATTTTGTTCACAATACCCCTGGCCATAGCCTTCATCATAAGCATCTGGGGCGAGAACATAGGCCTTGCGGCGATAACGGGCGCCTTCATAGCCGGCATGGCGATGTCGCGCTCGTATTTCCGCGAGCAGATAATACAGCCCAAGATGAGGATCTTCGGCTACGGCCTCTTTATCCCGTTATTCTTTGCCTACAGCTCCATCTTCGTTGACATCCCGACGTTCTTCACTTCATGGCATATAATAACGATCATACTTCTGGCCGGAATCCTGACAAAGGCAGTGGGCTCCGGTATGATGTCGCGCTACTTCGGCTTTGACGGCAAGTCCCAGGCGATCATAGCCATAGGCATGGTTCCCCGCGGCGAGTACGGCATAGTCGTCTCGCAGATAGCGCTGACCGCAGGCATAATAACGAACCAGATCTACACGATAATGATTTCCTTCATCGTGATCACCGTCATAATCACGCCGATACTCTTCGAATTAGAAAATAAAATAAAGACAAGGCGCTGAAGAAAAATATTGATGCCTCAGCATCCGCAGCAGTTCTCGCGCGCCATGCCAGAGCCGCAGGAGCACATGTGCATCTTGGATTTTGGGGAGCTCCTTTTTGCTGGCATCTTTCGCGAGGCAGATTTTCTTGCAGACTTTTTTGCCATTTCTCTCGACCTCCTGATCCCATCTTGCATGAAAAGAATTAAAATGACTGCATGATCCAAAACAACTACTGTTCAGTGGCAGAATTCAAACCCGTTCCTTGCACATCCAGCATACCCCGACAAAGCGGTCGTTTGGCGCGCCGCATTTCTGGCACACCTTCTCCGGCCTGTCAGGGTCGCCGGCAAGCTCCTTCTCGCGGGCGGCCATCTTTTGCATCTTTTGCCTTGGAGTCTCCTCCTCCTCTACCTCCCTCTCGGCCACTTGTTCCTTTACTTCCGGTGGAGCCGCTGCCTGAGGCGAAGCGCCCTCTGACGCCTTCTCTTTTTTCCTGAAAATATTTCTGAGCCACCCGAACATAGAACCAACAGTAAGATTAGGCCAAATAACTTCTTAAAGTTGCAGCCGTTAGGGGAATGATATGGAACTAAAAGAGCCGAAGCAGGTGAGGACTGCCAGAAAGATAAAGAAGAAGATTGTTCTGCCCGTCCTCGTTGTCCTCACTGCATTCTACGTCTTCACGACAGCGAACCTGCGGGAAGAAGTGACATCGATGTTCATCGGCGGCGTCGCGTCGTTCTCGCTGCTGACGATAATATTCTTCGCGGCAAACATGCTCAAGGACCAGACATGGAAGGAGGCTGCCAAGCCCTACGCGGCCGTCTTCGGCCTGCTCCTCGTCTGGAGCGTCGTGTTCGCGCTGCTGCGCATCGTGGTCAGGTTCTGAGTCCGCCTCGCCTGGATGCTGTTTGTGCCGGTAGAACTAGGGTCTGTTTCTTTTGTTTCTTTTTCGTCCTGACATATGCAAAACATTCTTTTATTCCCAGTTCTTTCAGAACATGGTACCTTGCATAGCCGTCAAAAATGAGAAAATCTTTCCTGCGTAAAATTAGCGGAGGCATCGGCTTCTTTTCAGAAACCATGAGCTTTATTTTCTTTATTCTTTTGCCTAGGTCTTTTTGGTATTTCGCTGATTTTAGCAGTTTTTTGTTGGTTTTGACAGCGCTTATTTTTATTTTTCTCAGAACCCATCCAGAATTCTTCAAGTCATTGCCGTATTTGACGAAATCTAAGCACTCCCACTCTTTATCAGCAACAGAAATAACATAATCAAAAATTTTTGAGCTCTCAAGAATTTTATACCTTATGCCACGAAGTGATTTGGTTGCCACTCTTCTCATCTTTTCAAATAGTTTCAGCCTACAATCCCATACCCAACCAGGTGCCACCTGCCGCCCACCTGCATGCTGATCGCCATCTTGTCCCCCTTCTCGACCACGACGGGCAGCTTGAGCTTTGCCTGTATGTTCTCCTTTGCAGCAGACGTCACGACGCCGACTGTCTTCGCTATCGCGACAGTGAGCATGAGAACGTCGCCTGTTTTTATGCCCTTTATCTGCTGCTTTCCCTCAACTCCTATCACGTGGTCGAAGAGCGTCACCTTCATTTTTATCTCCTCAGTCGCAGCTGGAAGAGACCCATCCTTGTCTACCACGGCGCCCGAGAGCCCGTCGGCCCTTGTCAGCGCGGGGTCGAGCTCTGTCTGCAGGGCCACGAGCCCGCCCGGTCGTGCCGTTTTCTGGCTGCCGTTCTGGAATATGTCTGCGACCTTGCTCTTCAGTGGAATCCACTTTTCTCCCTGCTTAATGCCGGGCTTTATCTCTATCCAGTCTCCTGAAGAGACGGCACCCTGCGTCACCGATCCGCCTATGACGCCGCCCTTGAGTTCTGCTATCGGCGTGCCGGGCCTGTTCACGTCGAAGGAGCGCGCAATGTAGAAGCGCAGCGGCTTTGTCTCGTCGCGCTCCGGCGTCTTTATCTTCTGTTCGATTGTTTCGATGAGAACATCCATGTTGGCGTTGTGCACCGCGCTTATCGGTATGATAGGCGCGTTCTCGGCTATAGTGCCTCTGACGAATTTCTTTATCTGCTCGTAGTTCTTCCTCGCCTTTTCCGGTGTCACGAGGTCTATCTTGTTCTGCACGATTATGATATTCTTTATACCGACGACATCCAGTGCCTTCAGGTGCTCAGCCGTCTGTGGCTGCGGGCATTCCTCGTCCGCCGATATCACAAGTATCGCGCCGTCCATGAGCGCAGCGCCCGAGAGCACCGTGGCCATGAGCGTCTCGTGCCCGGGTGCGTCTATAATAGAGATCGTCCTTGCGGGCTTCCCGTCCTCGAAGCACTTCGGGCACTTCCTGCTGTTTGAGTACGACTTGCATTTCTCGCAGTAGTAGAATGTGACGTCCGCGTAACCAAGCCTTATGGTTATCCCGCGCTTCATCTCCTCGCTGTGCGTGTCTGTCCATTTGCCCGTGAGCGCCTGCGTGAGCGACGTCTTGCCGTGGTCGACGTGCCCCACGAGGCCTATGCTCACCTCTGGTATCTGCTTTTCCTTTTGCTCCTGTTCTGTTTTTTGCGCGAAAATAATCACCTATTTCTTCTTTGTTTCTGCTATGTCATAAGCCAGTGCTATCAAAAACGTTATGCGGTCGAATTTTTTCCAGTGCGACATTTTCAATCACCGAATGTGTTGGAAAGAAATGCTCAAAGATACTATGTGCTTTAGTCCATAGTTGCAAAGGCATTTCATTTTTCGCGTCTCCTGCGCGATTTTGAATTTCCTATTTGTTCGCGTCTTTCCTGTTTTTGCGTCATTCGGCAGCAGGAACACCGGTTTCTTCGTTACTTTCTTTTGCGCTGTCTTCCGGTTTTTCACTTGATTTCTGCTCTGTGTTTTCTTTGGCTCCGGCATTTTCAGCCATATCTTCAGCAATTTTTTCTCCCGCCCTTTCTCTACTCTCTCCTTCCACTTCTTTCTTCTCCTTGGCGCCCTTCGGCGTTATGCCCAACAGCTCATGCATTCCCTTTTCTCCAGCCTTCACGACCTTGCAGTTGATCTGCGAGATGTCCTGGGCTATGGTGTTTCCGCGTACGATGCGGCGCTTCCTCTTGCCTTCAAAATCTGTCTTGAATCCGTGGCCTTTCGTGAGGATCTGCTTCTTCCTTACCTGGCCTTCGACATCGCTGCGCATCGGGAAGCCGTCCTTGTCCGAGCCTCCCGTGATCAAAAGCTCGTAGCCCGCAAGGCCGAGGAACTCCCCTGGCAGCGTATCGCCTATCTTTTTCCCGAGCACAGGCGCGTCCTTCTGGTCCTTCTCCACCTGCACCGACTGCTTTGCGTGGGATATCACGAATTTGAACACTGCCATATTTTTCCTCCATTAAATATTTTTAGAGTTGCCGCTGGCTGCAGAAACGTAGAAGATAGCTAAGTATTTCCTCTTGCAATCTCCCAGTTTTTCCAGCCGGGTTATGCCTTAGATAGAAAGAAAGATATTAAAAAGCGACTATTTTGCCGGTTTCTATTATTCAATTTTAACAAATAGATAAAAGGAATTCCTTGACTTTTCTTGGGTCGCTGCTGGATTTTCCAATTCCGGAAAGCACTGCAGTCTGCAACAACAAGATGGCAATAATTGCATGGGGAAAAAACCCCAACATGTATTCTGATAACTTCAAAACAGATAGCGCAAAAGCAGAAAAATTTCTTCTCACCGGCTACTGTATACATTTATTCTAAAAAAGTTGCGATAATCCTGTGGTCGCAAGATTTCCCTACAGGAATTTTGGTGGAAAATGATGAAATAGCTGCCAGATTCAGGGGATTTTTCAACCGGCTTTGGGAAATGGCAGACTACCCTCCCAGATAAAGCCTCTGCACGTTCTTGTTCTTCAGCAGCTCCCTGCCCCCGCCTTCCAGCTTTATCCTCCCCGTCTCGAAGACGTATGCGCGGTCAGAGATCACAAGCGCCATCCGGGCGTTCTGCTCAACCAGCAGTATTGTTGTCCCCCTTTTTCTTATGTCCTTGATTTTGTCAAAGACGAGCCTTACAGTCTTCGGGTCCAGCCCGAGCGACGGCTCGTCCAGGAGCAGCAGCTTCGGCTTCAGCATGAGGGCCCTCCCGATGGCGAGCTGCTGCTGCTGTCCGCCTGACAGTGTTGAGGCCCGCTCTTTTCTTTTTTTCTTCAGGACAGGAAAAAACGAATAGACTTTTTCGATCTCCTTTTCAGACTTCTTCTTAATAAAAGCGCCCAAAATCAAATTCTCCTCGACACTCATGTTCCTGAAAACCTGCCTGCCCTGGTGGACGAATGACATGCCCAGCTTCGCAATCTCGTGCGGCTTCGTGTGCGTGATCTCCCTGCCGTCGAAAACTACGCTGCCCGAGCTCACGCTGAGGAAGCCGAACACGGTCTTCAGCGCGGTGCTCTTGCCCGCGCCGTTCGGCCCGATGAGCGAGACGATCTCCCCCTCGTTGACGTGGAACGACACGTCCTGCAGGACCTCGTTTTTGCCGTAGCCGCTTGTTATGTGCTCGACTGATAACAGTGTCATTAATTCACCTTCACAAATGTTCCGTTTCTTATTAGCATAACATTAATTATTTTATGGTCGAAATCTCCGTTTTCATTTATATCAAAAACACCGCCAGCACCCGTGTAATTTCTTATTTTGTACAGTTCGTTCTTCACGCATTCTGAGTTATTTCCGCACTTTTCTATTACAATTTTTCCAAGAATTTTCATCACATCATAAGATTTTGCGCGTTCGGTATTTGGAATCTTGGTTTTCGAGTAATTTTTTAAGCCCTCAAAGAAATTTCTCCCCTCCTGGTTTTTCTCAAGAGATTCATGCGAGAAGTCAATTGGGGTCACGACAAATACCCCGTCTCCTGAAGAATTAAGTATGGAAAAGTACTCCTCTCTTTCAAGCGTATTTGTCGCTATTATTGGCATTTCGATTCCAAGCTCTTTCGTATTCTGGATAAATGGTATGAACTGAGACCCAAGAAGCGGTATGAATATCACATCTGCACTGGAATTTCTTGCTTTCACCAGCGATGCCCTGAAATCCCTTGCATTAGGTTCCTGCGCTTCGCTCAGTACAACCTGTCCCCCAAGTTTCTCGAATTCTTTTTTGAATTCGTTCAGGTAAGAAACTCCGTAGTCGTTGTTGACATATATAACAGCAGCTTTGGTTGCTGAAAGGTTGGTTCTTAAAAAGTCTGCAAGCACTGGCGCGCCTTCTGTCGACCTTAAGGCAGCCCTGAAGATGTAGTCCCCGGACTCGCTTATTTTTGCAGCAAACGATACAGGCGTGAAAAGAAGTACTTTGTTTTCCTCGGCTATAGGTGCTATTGCCAATGTTGAGGATGATGAGCACGAACCTATGATTATTTTTATTCCATCCGCTTCTATCATCTTTTTGATAGCGTTAACAGATTCCTTTGGATCAAATCTGTCATCCTCTATGACCAACTCTATTTTATCACCGTATTTCTGCTTCATTTCTTGGAGAGCGACATCAACCCCAGTTTTTATGTTATCGCCGCATTCTGGTACCGGACCTGTCAGTGGCGCAATTAGGCCGATCTTGATCGTTTCCTTGTCCTGCGGTTGCGAAACGCAACCGGAAATAATTATGACAAAAACAAGAAACAACGCCGCAAGAGAATAGCGCATGCCTGTATAATGTGAAGAGTCTTTTTAATGCTTATTTTTCTTTTATTTGACAAACTCGACATTTTCCATATTTTTGAAGCCTTTATCTCCAGTAAGAAACCGAACGTTATTTTCCAAAGCCATTATATAGCCAAGGCAGTCAACGTAACTTAATTTTTTATCCTTATTCACAAACCTGAATCTTGCCGCATTTTTGACAACGTTCTCATTATATGCCACAACAAAATTCAGGAATATCTTGAAATAGAAGTCTGCGATCTTTTCATTGTAGTCCTTAATCAATGCATAGTAAAGCTCGAGCAGGTTAAGCATCGATGTTATTTTTCCGGCGCTTTTGTACCGCTCGTAGTTTTTGTTTCCCTTTATCATCTCTATAATTGCATACGTATCCAGGAAGAAAGTTTTAGTCATGCCATAACTCCTTGTCTACGCCTTTGAGTATTTTATCAGTGGGCTTTTTCCAGCCCCTCAGGGAGCCAAAAATCTTGTCCATATCAACATCGCTAGGCTTGCGTAGAATGATTTCAATTTTCTGGCCTTCTTTTATTTTCTGTTTTTCCACGACATCCTTTGGTATTATAATGCCTATGGAACTGCCCCATTTTTTTGCCTTAGCTTCTATCGTCTCCATACAACCACCAGTTATATTTGATATAACTAACTTAAATAGATTTCTGGGTTATCTCTAAAACCTGAATGGCTATTTATGTCCAAATTTTTATTGTTTGCG